>CAJTZQ010000003.1 GCA_910583795.1 uncultured Muribaculaceae bacterium | reverse complement strand
GCACGACCTTGCCAAGGTCGGGGTCGCGGGTTCGAGTCCCGTTTTTCGCTCCAAGCCGATCAATCGTTTGTCCAGGTGGCGGAATTGGTAGACGCGCTACTTTGAGGGGGTAGTGGCCGGTAGGCTGTGTGAGTTCGAGTCTCATCTTGGACACTTAGGAATCTCAAGCAATCTTAACGATGGCTTGAGATCCCTTTTTTTATATATGTTTTGTCTTGCCGGCAAATAAAAATAATCCGTGAAAATAATATTCACGGATTATTTTTTACTTGGGTAGTATTCTTATCCGACTGCCTTCTTGGAATTTATTCTGAATAAGGAGACAATTACAATCAGGGTAAGAAACTCTGAAACAGGTATTGCAAGCCAAAGTCCTGTGTCTCCAAAGATTTTTGGAAGCAAAATAAAGCCTGGAATCATGAAAACGACACCGCGTAGAAGCATATATATTATTGATCGTATGGACTGTTCCCGGCTTTGATAGTATCCGATAAATGTGATATTGACTGCAAAAAACAAGGCGCAAATTCCTAAGATAGGCAATCCTTTAACAGCTAAGGAATAGGCAGAGTCGGCACTGCTTATAAAAACGTTCGCCAGTGCCGGTGCGCCAAGCCACATCCCAATTGAAATAAATGCTCCGCATATGCATGCGGTAGTCAAAGCGATTCTTAAAGTTTCCCTTACTCGTTCAAGGTATCCGGCCCCATAATTGAAACTGATAATTGGTTGAGAGGACTGTGCCACTGCATTACTTATGGAGAATATTAATGGGAACAGGTAGCATCCTATGCTGAAAGCCGCCACTCCCGCCTCGTCAAGGTAGGAGAGAAACATGTAGTTGCCGGTCACCATCATAATTCCGATAGCCAATTCCGCTATGAATGTGGCAAGTCCTATTTTTGCCATATACCCTGTATTGCGCAAGGATAGTCTGAATGATTTCCAGGATAATTTAAGACGGTAAAATTTAAGTTTGTCTGAGAAAAACAGGAAGTAGGCGATCACCATCAATCCTGCAACTATACAGGAAATGGAAGTGGCGATAGACGCTCCTTTGATCCCCATCCCGAGAGGAAACACCATTAGCCAATCGAGAAATATATTTAGAACAGCCGCCACTATCTGAACGCTCATTGCATATTTTGGAGAGCCATCGAGGCGTATAAGCATCATTCCCACGCATTGGAGGTAGAAAAACACTAATCCGGGAAGGAGCCACAGCAAGTAGTCAGACGCAAGTTCTTCAAGAGCCGGGCTACACCCTAACGTATATAATACCGGACGGGTGAACAGAAGCGAAATAAGAATCACCAATCCAAAGATAATCGCTCCGGCTATGTAAGCCTGAGTCATTATGATCCTTGCCGCTTTCACATTTCCTTCTGCGAGTCTTATGCTTCCGATTACAGAAGCTCCGATCCCGAACATCAGTCCTATGCCGGTGCAAAGAAGGAACAATGGGGCAACGATATTAATGGCGGCAAGAGCGTTACTACCGACACCATGCCCTACGAACATACCATCGCATATATTCAGCACAGAGTTAAAAACCATTCCAATAAGGGTAGGGAAGAACATCGCCTTAAACAGACTGTTGATTTCCCCGTTTCCAAAGTCAAGCTTGTCTCTATCCATATATTCTATATTGAGATAATAAGATAAGGTTTTTGATTTCAGGGTGCAAAATTAGTAATAATGGCATATATTTAAAGGGTGTAAAATATTACAATATGGGTACTTTTTATAACTGAATTGGGTATTTAGTACGTTATATATAGTAATTTTGCTTAAAATTTTATAATATGACAAAGAAAACAGTAAAAAACAATTCTTTCCCCTTTGCATTCAGCATACTCACTCCTGATTCATTCGTGTCTGGACATCCTCTTTCTATTGACGGGGGAGTGATAATGTTTTGTGAAAGCGGAAAAGCTGAATTTACTATAAATTCAAACAAATATTTTATGACATCTGAAAAGATGGCTTTTATTGTTTTCGATATGGTAGTTGTCCCTACATGGCAATCGGTTGATTTTAAAGTAAAATTTGTGTCAATGGATTTTGATTCGGCGCAAGATAATTTTTTTATTGTAACTTCCAATCGCTTTTGGGATTTTGTTTATAAGTCTCCTGTCTTTGTGGTTCCGGAAGATATGGTAGGTATCATAAGGCATTGGCTATCTATTATGGAATGGATATATTTCAATTGTCCGGATATGGAAAGGGAAATTGTAATGCGTAATGAGATGGAAAATTTCATACTTATTATGGCTGAGCAAGTAGAGGCAAGATTGGGAGCGTTGGGAGAAAATCCTTCAAAGAACAGAGCCTGGACGTTGGTCAACGATTTTATAGGTTTAATCAACAGACATTATGCAAGTCATCATGATGTGGCATTCTATGCCGACAAACTCAACATCTCTTCTAATTATCTCAATATCATAACTAAAAAGAATTCAGGCATTTCTGCTAAAGAGCAGATTAATATTCAGATAATAATTGTGGTGAAAGCATTGCTCGACACAACAGATTTGTCGGTGAAACAGATTTCGGAGCGACTTCATTATGATGATCCTTCCTACCTATGCCGTATCTTCAGGAAGCAAACAGGGATGTCACCGCTACAATACCGCAATAAACTCCGCTCCAATTCCTGAAGAATTGGATAAGTGAGAATTAGTATTTAAATAAAGAATTGAACGATATTGATATATTTTTGACTAATTTCACCTTTTGTTTATTAGATACTTTATGTAATTTTGCAAGAAGTGTAAATGGTTTTATTTTAAAGAAACATATATTCACTTTGAGTGGCGGATAGATGTTTTGAGAAATAAGTATTAGCTCTGTTCTATTTAAGGAAATTATATAATTCACTTAGAAAAATGGAACAAGAGTTAGGTGATCTCGCTATAACATCCGTATATACTATCGTGCAAACCTAATGAATGTGTACATGAACAATTTTTATAAAATTTTTATTGCGGCAGCATTATTTGGAACCACGATTCCCGTATTTGCCGTCGACAAATCTCATAGCTTCAATTCAGGTTGGAAGTTTTCTCTTGAATCGGATTCAACCTGCGTAGTCCCTCAATTTGATGACAGTAAGTGGCGCAGCCTGACGTTACCTCACGACTGGAGCGTCGAACATCCTTTCGATAAGAATATCTCCTCAGGTAACGATGGCGGTTATCTGCCGACAGGTATAGGATGGTATCGAAAAACTTTTAATCTTGACAATATCAATCCGGAAAACAAGTATCAACTATATATAGGTGGCGCATACATGGATTCTGATGTATATGTTAACGGACTACGAGCCGGTGGTCATCCATACGGATACTCTTCTTATTTTGTTGATATTACTCCATATCTAAAAAGTGGAAAGAATACTGTCACAATCAAGGTTGATAATTCGGCACAAAAGAATTGCCGATGGTATTCAGGATCGGGACTATATCGAGACATTAAATTGATTGAAACCGGTCCGGTTCATATATCAAATTGGGGAACATATATAACAACTCCTGAACTTAACACGGCAGAAGTCGAGATTTCTATTTATAATGAGACATCAGCTTCCAAGAAGATAAATGTGTCTACTGTGATTGCGGGAAACAAAAAGAATACGGAAATTGAAATTCCGGCAAATACCAAGGGCTACAAAATTAAGGAAACAATCAATGTTCCCGATGCCAAGCCATGGTCTCCCGATTCCCCTAATCTTTATGATGTCGATATCGTATTGTCTGAAAATGGCAAGGTAATTGATAGCCATACACAAAAAATTGGATTCAGAACAATAGAGTGGAATGCAGAGAATGGTTTCAAGCTCAATGGAAAGAATCTGCTGTTGAATGGAGGTTGTATTCACCATGACAACGGCATTCTCGGCGCCGCTGCATATAAAGATGCTGAACGGAGAAGGGTTAGGCTGATGAAGGAAGCGGGATTTAATGCTGTGAGGACTTCACATAACATTCCATCGGAAGCTTTCCTTGATGCCTGTGATGAATACGGATTGTTGGTCATAGACGAGCCGTTTGATGGGTGGAGAGATGCCAAGAACGTTCATGATTATCATGAATTGTTTGACAATCATTGGAAAGAGGATATAGATGCAATGCTTCTTCGCGACCGCAACCATCCATCTGTTTTCTGCTGGAGTATAGGCAATGAGGTGATTGAACGAAAGAAACTTGAAGTGGTCACAACGGCACACAAACTTGCTTTAAGATGCCATGAACTCGATCCGACACGTCCCGTAACATCCGCTCTCGCTTCTTGGGACAGTGACTGGGAAATTTATGATCCTCTTGCTGCAGAACATGACATTGTAGGATACAACTATATGATCCATAAGTCTGAAAGTGATCATGAAAGAGTACCGTCAAGAGTTATGATGCAGACAGAGTCTTATCCCAATGACGCTTGGGGCAACTATCGCAAAAGTGCAGATAATCCTTATATAATAGGAGATTTTGTATGGACTGCAATGGATTATATAGGGGAATCCGGCATCGGTCGTCATTATTATGAGGGAGATGTGGAAGGGGAGCATTTTCATCGTCCCCTTTATCCATGGCATGCTTCCCATTGTGGAGATATTGACTTGACAGGATTTAGAAAACCTATAAGTCATTACCGGTCGATGCTGTGGAATAAAGACGGTGAGCATCTTTATATTGCTGTGAAGGAACCGGATGGATATATAGGGAAAGTCAAGACAACTATGTGGGGAACATGGCCTACCTACGAATCCTGGAACTGGGAAGGTCATGAAGGTGAGCCGATAGAGGTGAATGTGTATTCACATTATCCGAAAGTCAGACTTTATCTTGATAATAAATTAATTGGCGAACAGCCAGTTGATAAAATGACAGCTGTATTCACACTTCCATATAAAGCCGGCACTTTGAAGGCTGAGGGATTGGATCAAAACGGGAATGTCGCTGAAATCAAGACTCTTGCAACAGCAGGTGAGCCAAAAGCAATCCGATTGACTGCAGACGCCGAAAATATCACATCAGATAAAGAATCCCTATCTTTCGTCACAATTGAGATGGTAGATAATGAGGGTATGGTAGTTCCTGTGGCAGACAACCAACTTGATGTTACAGTTACGGGTGCCGGCACATTGATAGGTCTCGGGAATGCGGATATAAAGGATGAAGATCCCTATTTCGATGATAAACATAAAGCATGGAAAGGAAGGGCGTTGGCGGTTGTACGCAGCAATGGAAAGAAGGGATCAATAAATGTAAAGGTTTCTTCTCCCGGTCTTAGCTCAAAAACAATAAAAATTACCTCAAAATAACGACATATTGTTGAGTAGTTGATTAAGTTTGTCCGTACTCATACATAAGATAAATATAATCAAATAAATCTCGCCCACCTATGAAAAAATCAATATTTGGCATACTTCTGTTGTCGACATTCGGAGTTAATGCACAGGATTGGTATGTCACGACGGATGGCAAGCCTTGGCAGCATAAGAAAGCGTCAATGGCTTCAAAAGCTTCATCAAAACCGGTTTTGGAAATAACAGGCAATGAGAAGGGAAATACGTTCAAATCATGGGGCACTTGTTTCAATGAATTGGATGCCGATGCTCTCAAATTGCTGACTGAAGCGGAACAGCAGGAAATATACTACAATATGTTTTCACCGGATGGTGATTTAAAATTCAGCCGTGGACGACTCACCATGAACGCAAATGATTATTCACGTGCATGGTATAGCTGTTCGGAAGTGCCCGGCGATTTCAGCTTGAAATATTTCAATATTGATCATGACAAGGGAAATGTCATTCCTATGATCCATGGAGCATTGAAACAAAATCCCGACATGACATTCTGGATGTCGCCATGGTGTCCTCCCACTTGGATGAAAATCAATAATGACTATCCGGTTGTCAGCAGTAAATTCAATAATCTGCCTGAAGAATGCAACTATTATTTATTTGAATCTTCAGATGCTGTAATTGACGAAGATGAAATGAAACTTATGGGAGACCGAAATGGCGTGTTTCCACGTAGACTTGCGGTCAATGACTATTTCATACAGGATCCACGCTATTTAAAGGCGTATGCCGATATGTTCTGTAAGTTTATTGATCTTTATGCAGAACAGAACATACCGATCGACATGGTGATGTATCAGAATGAGGCTTATAGCTATACTCCTTATCCCGGATGTGCCTGGACTGCCGAAGGGACACAGAGATTCAACCGAGATTATCTTGCCCCGGCATTAAAGAAAAATCATCCGGAAGTAAAACTTTATCTCGGAACATTCAATACTAACCGCCAGGATTACATAGAGAAAATTCTTTCGGATGAAAAGTTGGTTGACTGTATAGATGGAATGGGTGTTCAATGGGAAGCGCGAGAAGTGTTTGATAAACTTCGAGAAAAATATCCACAATTGAATTTCATTCAGACAGAAAGTGAATGTGGAAGCGGAACATTTGATTGGAAAGCTGGCGAACATACTTTCTTCTTGCTATGTGATTACATAGGGAAAGGATGTAATGAATATTTCATCTGGAATTTTATACTCCCGGATCAAGGGGAATCACCATGGGGTTGGAGACAGAATGCCTTGATTCATGTGGATTCTGCAAATAAGACTTACAGGTACACTCCGGAATACTATGCCGTGAAGCATTTCTCCAATCTCGTGACTCCGGGCAGCAAGATGGTTGGTTATGTTGCCGATAATGAAAATCCCATGATTGTGTTCCGTACTCCTGATGGCAAACATCTTACAATGGCTGGTAATTTCACGGATAAATCTGTCAAGAAAACGGTAAAGATCGGTAAAAGATATCTCAACATGAATCTTGCCCCTCATTCTTTCAATACATTTACATCCAAGTAATTCAACTTTTCCGAGCGAAAGTTAGAGATAAATTAGTTTCTTAAATTTGAAAAATATCCATTGGACAGCTTGAAGATAAAGTTGCTCAGTGGATATTTTGTTTTGAAAAGATCCTTGTTTTGATTAAGGTTGTTTGGTTAGAAAACAATGGTGTGTCGCATATAATCAACTTTAAGATGTATTAGTTGTTTTTATGAAAGAAGAGGAAATATTAAAAATTCTTACACTTTTTCCCTTATATTTCAATTATTAAAATATTATAATTATGGATGATTTGACTAAATCACGCATTGAGGCTGATGATGCAGTAATTAAGGCTCATAAAAATAGTGTCATGTTGAAGATACTTGGATATCTTTTGGCATTAGTGATTGGTGGAGCAATTGTTTGTCTTTTGATGGGTTTATTAAAAACAGCGGTTGACTCCCTCGTGATAGTAGGAACAATATTGTTGGTTGCCGCACTCTTCATCTTATGGATTTACAATTCCACAAGAGCACATATCATGACAAAAAGATATAAAGACGTTTTACGCAAATATGAGCAAGGAGGCAATCAATAATAATTCAACTTTCGAATGCGAAAGTTGAGGTTCAAATGACTAAATCGCCGGAAATGAAAAAGGGCAGCCACGGGGTTGCTCTTTTTCGTTGACTAATGTATTATGTCTTGATGTTCAATCTTATAAATTTGGATAAAATACACGCTTTTGTGTGCGGCTTAAATGAGTAAAAATGTCTATCTTTGCAGAGTAGATATCAATCAAATTAAATTATGAAATTAAAAGCAAGGGAATGTCCTCATTGCCACCGGTTAGTCTCACAAAAGATTTGTTCAAAATATCTTTTGCGAGGAACGGCGTATACCATCCGCTGCAATCACTGCAATACTGAGCTGGCTTTACAAAAAGAGCCTATACCATTTAATTTGTGTTCATTCATAGGTTTATTGAGTACTGTAATACCGGCTGTGTATTTCTTGTTTATCATAAGATTAGGTTTCGATAAATCGATATTGTATGCCGCTATAATTGGGTTATTTGCTGTTATAATAATATCTATACTCACATTCAATAGAAGCTATTTTAAGATAGCTTAATATGTAGGTAATTATATGGACTGGAAAACTTTAATTACTTGTCTGCTTGGAGCTCTGCTATATATTGCTGTCTCTGAGATTCTCTCTAATTGGAGCCACATTCTTGCAGGAATATTTGCAGGAATTGTTTTCATTGCAATCTATTGTCTTCTGCCTAAAAAATTGAACCTCTGGATTCGTGTTCTGGTACCCATAGCGGTTACCATCCTGCTCGCCTTCATAATCCGATTTGTTCCCTGTTAAGAATTTCCGACGGTAATCTGAAAAATTAAACCCTGAATAAGGACCTGAAATATTTATGCTATAGAAGTTGTTTCGATTTTTTTTACAAGATTTCGTTAAATTTTCGAGGCGATTTTGAAGCATGAAGAGGACGTTTAGCGTGCCAAACGACTGATGAAAGGTTTAAATGCGACCGAAAATATGGCGGAGATTGGAAAAGAGGTCTTTTTACGGTAAAAAACCATAATAAATCAATATCTGTAAAAAAAGCGGGAGCAACTTCATAAATAATTGCAATATAGAAAAGTGAGTTTAATTAATAATTTATTTCAATTTTTTGGAATAAATAGATATTATTAGTAAATTTGCGCTAACAATATTGTTAATCAATTTTGATAAATAATTGTGTTATGACTCAAGATAAACGAAACCAAGACACGGAAGCTGCAATACTGTTTGCTGCGGAGAGAGAATTCCTTACAAAAGGATTTGCGGGTGCCCGCACCACTTCTATCGCTGAAGCCGCCGGGGTGACACATGCCATGCTTCATTATTATTTCCGTACAAAGGAGAAACTTTTTGATAGAATAATAGGGGAAAAGGTTGCTTTAGTCAAAGAGGCAATTCAGCAGTCAATATGTGATGCTGAAATGACTTTTGAAGAAAAGATACGTACTATTATCGAACGTCATCTTGAATTTGTGTCGGCAAATCCTGATCTTCCACGGTTTCTTGTAGGGGAAGTGTTCTGTTCTCCGGATAGAACAGCCGTATTGCTTGACAAGATAAAAGTATACGCGCCGGCAATGGTAGAGGCGTTGCAGAAAGAAATTGATGAGGAAGCTGCCAAAGGTCGATGCAGAAAGGTCGATGCGAAGATGCTGATAATAGATATAACGTCATTAAATATTTTTGCTTATATGGCATATCCATTGATAAATGCTGTTTTGGGAAATTGTATGGAGAATGCGGATGAGTTTTTATGTCAAAGGAAGAAAGAGAATTTCGATACAATTATGAGGAAACTAAAACCTTGATGAAAATGAAAAAATTGTTTTGTATTTCCCTGTTGCTTTTGGCTTCTTGTTTTTATCTTAATGCTGAAGTCACTATTGAGCAATGTGTGGATAAGGCATTTGTAAACTATCCCTCTATTAAAAAATATGATCTTTTGTCGTCAACCTGTGAAATTGAGTTGTCGGATATCAACAAGGGATGGCTTCCTTCAATAAATATTTATGGGCAGGCGACAGTGCAGAACGTTGTGCCGTCATTTCCAGACATGCTTTCCGGAATGTTGGAAAATATGGGTCAACAGGTAGACGGTTTCGGTAAGATTCAATATAAAATTGGAGCCGATATGTCGCAGACAATATGGGACGGAGGGAACTCTAAAGCGCGCCGTGCATTGCAAAGAGCAAATTCAGCAACTCAAAAGGATGTGCTTGATGTGGAGTTATATGCTGTGAGGGAAAGGGTGGAGAATATTTATTTTGCGATACTTCTCACCGAAGAACAGATAGCACAGAACAATTCTACCTTAGAGCTTATCGGTGGTAATCTTGAAAAGTTGCAGTCGATGTTTCGTAACGGCACTGCTATGCAAAGCGATGTAGATATGATTGAAGCCCAGAGACTTGTTATCAAACAAAATACCGCAAATGCCAAAAGTGCTGTGAAGGGTTATCGTAAAATGCTTGAAATCTTCATAGGTGAGAGTCTTCAAGACCGGAAGCTTACGATGCCGGATGCCACTATGCCTGCTGTCTTACAGTCAGACAGACCTGAGCTGAAACTTTTTGAAAGCAGGCTTGAGACGATCAAGGCGTCCCAGCGGTTGTCTGATACGTCTCTTATGCCAAAAATCGGATTGTTTGCACAGGCGTACTATGGATATCCTGGTTTTGACTATTTTAAAAGTATGATGAACAGGGATCTTTCATTCAATGTGATTGCAGGCGTGAAAGTGTCATGGAATATTGATTCGTTTTATACCAAGAAAAATGTGGCACGACGCTCAGCTATAGAGGCTGATAATATTTTAGCGGATAAAAAGTTGTTTTTGTTTAATTCTGATATCAAGACAGCATCACAGATGGAAAACATAGAAGGTTTGCGGGATGTGATTGCAGACGATGAGAAAATAGTACAATTGCGTGCAAGCGTCAGGAAAGCTGCCGAATCACAACTTGCGAACGGAGTGATAGATATGACAGGTCTGCTTACCAAAATAACAGATGAGAATCAGGCGAATCTCGCGGCAAGATTTCATGAAATTCAACTGATACAAGAAATTTATAACCTTAAATATACTATTAACAGATGAAAAAGACCGATTACTTCATAATGTTACCTTTTTTAATGGTTTCTTGCAGCAATACTCCGGATTTCGATGCCACAGGCATTTTTGAAGCCACTACAGTGACAGTGTCAGCAGAAACTTCCGGTAGAATATTGTCGATGGATATTGCAGAGGGAGACAGTCTCAAAGTCGGAGAGACTATTGCTGTAGTAGACACCACAATGCTCGTATTGCAGCAAAAGCAGCTTTCAAGTCAAAAGCTGTCGGTGGAAAACACATCCCCTGATATTACAGTCCAGGCAGCTGCACTGCGCACGCAAATAAGACACCAGCAGCATGAATGTGAACGTTTAACCCGATTGCTTGCAGACGGTGCCACCACGAGAAAACAATATGAGGATGCAGAAGCACAATTGACAATGCTCAAAGGTCAGTTGGATGCGTTGCTCTCTTCTTTATCCAATTCAAGAAGTTCAATCTCAGACAACGCTGTCGCGATACAGTATCAGAAAATGCAGCTTGAGGAACAGATAGCGAAAAGCACCTTAATTTCTCCGTTGGCGGGAGTGGTGTTGGAGAAATATGCCGAACCCGGAGAATACGCTATGCCAGGAAGAAAGATGTGTAAAATCGCTAATTTAAATGAAATCTACCTACGAAGCTATTTCACTGTGTCGCAATTGGCAAACATACGTATAGGTCAGAAAGTGACGGTCATTGCCGATTTCGGGAATAATGAAACGTATGAATATCCCGGAACCATAACGTGGATTGCTCAAGAGAGTGAATTTACACCCAAATCTATTCAAACAAAAGACTCTCGTGCGAATCTTGTATATGCAGTTAAAGTGGCTGTAAAGAATGATGGACGCTTGAAGTTGGGGCAATATGGAGAGGTAAGGTTATGAGTGCGGCAGTTAAGATAACCGGCTTATCAAAGAGCTATCGTCACATTCGAGTGCTCGATAGGGTGAGTTTTAATGTGGAAAAAGGTGAGCTTTTCGGACTTATCGGCCCTGATGGAGCGGGGAAAAGCACTTTATATAAAATACTTGCCACGCTTTTAACGCCGGATTCCGGGGAAGCAAGAATTTGTGGTCTTGACGTGGTGCGCGATTATAAGAGGTTGCGTACTCATATAGGTTATATGCCAGAAAGGTTCTCACTTTATCAAGATCTGACGGTCATGGAAAATTTAAATTTCTTTGCTTCTCTATTTGGAGTGACGGTCAAAGAGAATTATGATCTTATAGCGCCTGTCTTCAGTCAGCTTGAGAAATTCCCAAATCGAATGGCAGGTGCGTTGTCGGGAGGAATGAAACAAAAGCTTGCTTTAAGTTGTGCGCTAATACATCGACCGGATATCCTGCTGCTTGATGAACCTACCACAGGAGTGGATGCTGTATCGAGAAGTGAGTTTTGGGATATGCTTTCCACTCTCAAGGAAAACGGCATGACGATAATGGTTTCAACTTCGTATATGGATGAGGCGACACGATGTGAACGGATAGCGATGATAAACAATGGCAAAATATTAGCTGTTGACTCTCCGACCGCTCTTGTAGAGAACTTGGATGAGAACCTATATAATGCGGTAGGGGGTGATATGTTCGGATTGTTGAGCAGACTTAAAACCTTGCGGGGAGTGGTCGACTGTTATACATTCGGCGCGACTTTGCATTTGGTGGCAGATAAAAATTTTTCAGCAGATGAGACAGTCGGGTTGCTTAGGAATTCAGGTTTGCCTGATGTGAGAATTTATCCTGCTATAGGAAATATTGAAGACTTATTTATTAAAGAGATCCGAAATGGAAAATAACGCTCCTGTAATATCAGTGAAGGATTTAACAAAAAAATTCGGGAAATTCACTGCCGTTGACCATATCTCTTTTGATGTCATGAAAGGGGAGATATTCGGATTTCTCGGCGCCAACGGTGCCGGAAAAACTACCGCGATGAGGATGCTTTGCGGATTGAGCATTCCCACGTCGGGACATGGTAAAGTGGCAGGTTACGATATAACCACACGACCGGAAGACGTAAAAAGACATATAGGGTATATGAGTCAGAAATTTTCATTATATGGAGAATTGTCAGTAAAGGAAAATCTGAAATTATTTTCATCTATCTATGGCGTGAGCAATGCGGATTTCAAAAAACGGTCAGATAAATTGTTTGACGAACTTGGTATGAATGATATGCACAATACGCTTGTGAAAGATATACCGGTTGGATGGAAACAGAAACTGGCGTTTGCATCTGCCACAATCCACATACCGGAGGTGGTGTTTCTTGATGAACCCACCGGAGGGGTTGATCCCGTGACGCGACGAAAATTTTGGGAGTTGATCTATAAGGCTTCCTCTGAGGGGATGACAGTGTTTGTAACTACCCACTATCTTGACGAGGCGGAATATTGTAACCGGGTTTCTATAATGGTCGACGGTCATATAAGTGCATTAGGTTCTCCAACCGCACTTAAAAACAAATATGGTTCCGACACCATGGATGAAGTGTTCCGTATTATTGCTAAAGATGCCACAAGAAGTGATTAAAAACTGTAAAAAATGGCTATACTCAATTCTCTCATAAAAAAAGAGGCATACCATATTCTCAGGGATAAGCGCACTATGATTATCACCTTGATGATGCCGTTGGTTTTGTTATTGTTGTTTGGTTTTGCAATTTCTACAGAAGTAAACGATGTCCGTGTCGTGGCAATTGTAGACCGTCACACTGATGAAACCAGAGATATTGTGGAACGTTTGAGCGTAAACCCATATATCTCTTTTAAAGGATTGGCTTCAAGTTCGGAGGTGGATAAGATCCTCGGAACCGGATATGCAGATGCTGCGGTATTTATTAAAAATAATGATGGAAATCCGGTTTCACAAATAATTGTGGATGCATCCAACACAGTCGTGGCGCAAGCTTCGACCGGATATATACGAAGCATAATATCCGGTTCGTCATCTGTTGCGCCTACATTGACCCAAACACTTTATAATCCACAATTGAAAAGTGCATACAATTTTGTGCCCGGCATCATGGGAATGATTTTTATTCTTATATGTGCCATAATGACTTCCGTGTCATTGGTGAGAGAGAAGGAAAACGGCACAATGGATCTGCTGTTGGTATCGCCTGTAAAACCGGCGACAATCATAACAGGGAAATTGATTCCCTATTTTATATTGTCGTGTGTGATTCTTTTTGTAATGTTGACTATTGCATATACTGTCTTGGGGCTTCCTGTGTCATCGAGAATCATAGACGTGGTTGTCATTTCGTTGATATATATTCTCTTGTCATTATCAATCGGATTGTTGGTATCGGCAATTGTTAACACTCAGCTTACGGCATTGATTGTGTCGGCAGTGGCATTTATGCTTCCTGTGATCATGCTTTCTGGCATGATTTTCCCTATTGATAATATGCCAACGGTATTGCAATGGCTTTCCGGGATAATTCCCGCGAGATGGTATACTCAGGCAATGCGGAAACTTATGGTTCAGCAACTTGATTTGGGGTATGTTTTACAAGAAGTTGTAATCCTGTTGTCGATGACAGTTCTTATACTGGCGATTGCTCTTAAAAAATTTAATACTAAGTGAATAGTCATGAACACAAGGATATTAATGGCTCTTTTGCATAAAGAGGTCTCCCTCATGCGTAGGAATACGATACTTCCAAAAATTATTTTCATTATGCCCTTGATGGTGATGCTTGTAATTCCTCTTGTGGCAAATCTTGATGTAAAGAATGTCAAGATTGTTGTCGTTGACAATGATCATACTCAATTATCGAAAAGGATTATTGCCGATATTTCGTCATCACCATTTCTTAATGTAGTGGCTGCATGCGGCACACATGGTGAGGCAATGGAATGGGTAGAGAATGGTGATGCGGATGTTTTGCTTACCATTCCTTATGATTATTCAAAAAATATTGTTTCTGGAGTTGATCAGATTGATGTCGAAGCAAATGGTGTAAATGCGACAAAGGGAATGATCGGAGCCGGTTATGTTTCACAATCTGTCGGAGAAACTTTGGTACAATGGAAAGATGAGAATGGGATAGGGTTTCCCGTTGCCAATATAAGTGTGGTCAACCGTTATAATCCGACACTTGATTTCCGCAATTACATGATTCCGGCGCTTATGGTTGTACTTATTATTATTATATGTGGATTTCTTCCTTCGCTTAATCTTGTAAGTGAAAAGGAGACAGGCACGATGGAAGCAATGAATGTCACCCCTGTCGGACGTTTCACGTTTGTATTGTCGAAGCTGATACCTTTCTGGATTGTAGGGATATTGGTGGTGACAGTCGGTATGATAGTGGGATGGCTTGTATATGGACTTGTCCCCGCTGGAGATATATGGATGATATACTTAGCGACTATCCTTTTCAGTCTGGTAATGTCTGGTCTGGGAGTGGCAATTGCAAATTATTCATCCACAATGCTGCAGAGCATATTCGTGATGTTTGCATTTATAATGATTTTCCAATTGATGGGCGGTCTGTTTACTCCAATCGGATCGATGCCGGAATGGGCGCAGAATGTTACTTATGCAATACCTCCACGATATTTTATAGAAATCATGCGTTCGATATATCTTAAGGGTACATCTTTTATTGAACTTCTTCCACAGTATATGGCACTATTCATTTTTGCAGTTACATTGTGTTGCGTAGCGGCTATTTCCTATAAGAAGCAGGCATGAATACAATTTACTATATTTTTTGAAAGTTTTGAAAGTTGAAATTTTTTAATCAATAAGGCAGTTTTATTTGGTGAAGAGTCAAGCTTTTGTTATCTTTGCTGAAAAAGAGCGCTATGACAGGATTCCCTAAAAAATTAGACCTTGAAAATCCGGAGTTTCAGCAAGCTTATACCTTATTGAAGAACTCTAATGCCAATGTATTTCTGACCGGAAAGGCGGGCACCGGTAAATCTACGTTTTTGCGTTATATATGCAAAAATATAAGGAAGAAATATGTGATCCTGGCTCCGACCGGAGTTGCGGCGGTTAATGTCGGTGGTGCCACAATTCATTCTTTTTTTTCAGATGCCTTTGCGTCCGGTGCCACCCGATGATCCGGAGTATTCTGTGGCAGCCTTGAAAAAGAGTAAAAAGTTTTCAAAAAGGAAAAGGAAACTTATTCAGGAATTGGAATTAATAATTATCGATGAGGGGTCGATGGTGCGTCCGGACATGATTGATTTTATTGATAGAGCGCTACGAGGTATTACCGGCAATCGGCGTAAACCTTTCGGTGGAGTTCAACTCTTGTTGGTGGGGGATATATTTCAGCTTGAACCTGTTGTGACAAATGAATCAAAGCCGATTCTTGCCAAATATTATTCAGACTTTTTCTTTTTTAATGCGCGAGCATATGAATCTGCTAAATTAGTGTCGATAGAATTGAATAAAATTTATCGTCAGACAGATTCCAAATTTATAGATATGCTCGACCGGATCAGGATAAACCGTGCTACATCAGAAGATTTCAGAATTCTGAATTCACGAGTCGAGACTTCAGAAAATACTTTGGCAAATGATAATGAAAAATTTGAGGTCACACTTACTTCTCGCAGAGATTCAGCATCAATGATCAATAAGGAAAAGCTGGATGAATTGCCGGGAAAAGAATTCATATTTAAAGGTGAGATTAAAGACGAATTCCCTGAAAAGATTCTTCCCACTGATCTTGATCTTGTTCTTAAAAAGGATGCCCAGGTAATGCTCATCCGTAATGATCTTGAGAAAAGATGGGTTAACGGGACACTTGCGAAGATTCATGATATTTCTGATGAGGAGATAAAGGTGGAATTGGAAAACGGTAAAATCGAAACGGTCGACAGGGAAGAATGGCAGAATATCAACTATATATTCGATGATAGGGAGAAGAAGGTAAAGGAGGAGGTGATAGGCACATTTACTCAATTTCCCTTGAAGGCAGCTTGGGCATTGACGATACACAAAAGTCAGGGACTAACTTTCAATAATGTGACGATAGATATGGCCGGCGGGGCATTTTCGGCAGGTCAAACATACGTGGCATTGAGCCGTTGCAGAAGCTTGGAGGGTTTAAGGTTTATAAATCCTTTGCGTTATGGAGATATAATAGTCAGTAGGGGAGCGGCAGAGTTCAGTCGTAATTTTAATGACCCTGAGGCTGTTGAGAAGGTCGTGAATGAGGCAAAAGCTTCTGAACTTTCCAAGATGGCAAGAAAACAATTTGAGGATGACAATTTTGAAGAGGCAATTGAATCTATTTGGGAAATAAACACTTTGACCGGTGCCTTGGAGAAACAGAGTGTCAGGAGACTGATTGTAAAATCTTTGTCGGTGATTAAAGCACTCAGGAAAGAGTTGAAAAAGAAGGATAGGATACTTAAGGATCTGTCGAAAGAATTCTCGGAACTTGGAGATATGTGCATGGATGAGGAAAATTCTGAATCGGCATATAGAAATTATCTAAAGGCATACAAGTTGGACGGCGGCAATTTGAAGGCACGTTTTGGAATGGCTGATGCTTTAGTGGCTGTCGGAGAGTTTAAGAAAAGTAAAAGGATTTTGAATGAATTAATCGATGCCGGTGGTGAATATGCATACGACTCGAATATACTCAAAGGGGATATTTTAATGGAAGAGGAAGATTATGCCAGTGCAGCAATTCATTATCAGGCAGCCTTTAAGATCAAGGATAAATGTAAAGAGCCAGTGTATCGATTGATCAATGTGTATGAAAAAACAGGAATGGAAGAATTGGCTGATCTGTATAGGAAATGGCTTGATGAGATAGATTAATACGTATTCTTCGACAAACAGATACCAACATTTGTTAAGATTAAAAATAATAATTACTGCCCCGTTGGAAAATTCCGGCGGGGCAGTAATTTGCAACGGTTGAATATTTAATTGGTTGAGGTTGTATTGAGGGTAGGGGTGACGGGTTCGTCTGTGCAAAGAACTACGAGAAGGTTGCTGACCATAGCAGCCTTTTTGTCGTTGTCGAGTTTCACTACACCCTGTTTTTCTATTCTGTCGAGAGCCATCTCTACCATAGACACCGCACCTTCCACAATTTTCTCACGGGCTGTGATAATTGCTGATGCCTGTTGGCGACGAAGCATCACAGCTGCAATTTCCGGAGCGTAAGCAAGGTAGTTGAGCCGTGCCTCTATTACTTCAAGACCTGCCATTGCGAGTCGTTCGTTGATTTTGCGTTCGAGAAGTTCGTTGATTGTAGCTCCACCGTCACGGAGAGTGATTTCTTCAGGATTGGAAGAGTCAGTCTGGTCATAGGCGAAATGCCCGGTCACTTCACGCAGGGCGGCATCGCTTTGGATGCGCACGAATCGTTCGAGTGCCGCCTGATTAATTGAGGATCCGGTTGTGCCGAGAGATTTTGAATCAAGGTCGAATACAACCTTATAAGTATCGCGAATTTTCCAAACGAGTACCATACCGATAAGTACAGGGTTGCCGATCTTGTCGTTTACTTTGATAGGTTCGATATCCATGTTGCGTATACGCAAAGAAAGTTTGCGGCGATTAAGAAACGGATTAACCCAGAAGTAACCGACTTTACGGCAAGTTCCGGCATATTTGCCGAAAAATATCATCACGCGGGCTTCGTTAGGTTCCTGTACGAAATAGCCGACGCATCCGAGAATAAAGACTATAAACAACAGTGCACTTATTCCGAATGCAATTATGGGATTTGATTCCGCACCCCAAATAAGGATACCGGCGATTATTGCCGGGATAAGGATAAAGGTAAAGAAAATCATGGCGAATCCGTTTACGCACAGTCCGCCATATTCATACTCATGAGATTTTTCGTTGTTCATGACTGATAAAATATTGGTTTGTTATACTAACTACTTACAAATTTAATAAATTTTAAGTACTTAAGAAAAAATAAATGATCAAAAGCCAGTCATTGATTGCGGCAATCTTTTCTTATTAATTGAGAAAGTCGAAAGAAAATCAATAGACTCGTGTAGTTGTTGATACGTCAAAAATCGAAAAAGTAGAACAGGATATGTATAATGATATTTGATAATCAAAAGATTACAAAGTGTTCTAAAATGAAAATATAAAGTGTTCTAAAAATTTCAAAAGTGTTCTATTTTTAATCAATTAGTAATTAGTAGTTTGTGATTAGTAATTGGGAAAAGAGTCAAGAGTGAGTATATAAAAGTAGAACGGGTTGGATTGATAATTTGCTGGTGCTTAGTTGTTTGTAAGCAAGTGTTCTACTTTTTTTAAAAGTGTTCTACTTTTTTAAAAGTGTTCTATTTTTTCTGAAAGTGTTCTACTTTTAAACAATTAGCAGTGAGTAATCCTTATTCAATTGATAATGAGTAATTAGTAATTAGTAATTTGACATGAAGTGTGGAGCACGTTTTCTGATTTTGGTTGACTCAGATTAAAACTTAACCCTTCAAAAAGTTTACCCGGTTGTTGTAATCACTAAGGAAAGTTGACTTAACCATATTGGTTGAAAAGTCATCATTGCTAATAGAGGGATATTGAGGTGGAAGCAGATACACTCCCCCAAGCTAAAGCTGGGGCACAGAACCACCACGACGCGGATTTAGCATTTTGATTCACTTTTTATAAGGGAACATAAGAACAGAAGTACGGAAGAATTTAAAAACAACATAAGGACAGAAGAACACAAGATGTTTTTTTACCAACAAAAGAACAGAAAGGCACATAAAATTGACAATTTGTATTTTCGTGATTTATGGAAATATCAAGCTGTAAATACCTTCCCTCGCTAAAGCTCGGGCATAGAACCATCACAACGGGGATTTAGCAGATTGATTCATTTTATCTTTATCTTTCAACTAAATTAGGCAAGAATCACCTTTTATAGAAAACCAACCTCACTGCAACCTCCAAAATGTGTACTTCTGTTAGTATTTATCTTTTGTTAGTATTTATCTTCTGTTAGTTCTTATCATTATTTCCACCACTTCCTTTCTTCCTTATTTATATCAACGCGAAATTCTCCATCCTCATCAACAATAACTACCATGTCTCCCCGAGCAGCGAGATAACGGAAGTTATCATAATGATGGATAAATTCCATATCTTTCTCAAAATTATGTATGGCATGAGGAGTAATTAGCTTACAACTACCGTCGGAGTATCTTATTAAAGTTGCACCATTATTGCTTATTATGTCGTTGACATCATATTGAGCATTTAGCTTCCTCCAATACTGTCTCACATTAATCCATGGACAGCCTGCAACATAAAGCCAACCATCTTCATCAATTCCATAAACTTGATCGTTTTGGGAGTGAGCGAAAGGATATGTATCAAAAGCAAATACTTTTTTGATATTCCTCCATTTGTCAATATCCTCAAAGTATTGTTTATCTCCTCCCACTATAACTTTTCTATTCCGCATAAGACCGATAATATGATTCTCTGATGATGAAATACGAGTTATATCAGTCCAATTCCTGACTTCTTGAACTATATTGGGATTGTTTTCTCCAAATGCAACAGAAACCGTTCCATCATTACGTAGCCCGAAAACAAGCCCTCCACATCCTGATTCTACCGCGATAAAATCATTTGTCGGAAAAAGCGGTTTTATGCAACTATCGCTCCATACATAGTAAATATGCCCGTCAGACAGTAACACCGCGAAATTACCATAGTTTTTTGTCAGGTTCTCTATACTTTTCTTTTCTATCGGAATTACCGATAGAATGTCACAATCAAAATCAATCCCCCAGTCCCAATTTTTAGAATAAAGTTTCTTGCCTGCAGCGATGGCAAACTCATTTTCAGTCAAGGCGATTTTATGATGTCCCATATCATCGGTATTCAGAATAAGCCCTGCTGACATCGGTGACTCATGTTTTATCTTATATCGTCCATTCTTCTTCAGAGAAATAAAGAAATCAATTTTCTCTTTGTTTCCCATTCCATCGGCTTTTGCAAGGTCTTCGGGAAAATATTCGATTGGGACACAATGAAAAACCATCGCAGAAGTTTCGCTTGCAAGTTGTCGGGCATGATTGATTATATGTGAGAATGATTCCGGTAGCACAACATTCGGCAAATCAAACGCAGCATCAAATAGCGGAGCTATCTGTTCATCAGTAAAACCAGCAATGCCACAACCAATTCTGGTGACATAGAATTTTAGTTCCGGGTGATCTGTTGCAAAGGAAATGAACTCATCAATATAGGGCTTGATTGTTTCGATGCCACCCTGCATGGTTGGGATGGCGTAAGACTGCCCCTGCAATCCCACTCCTTGTCCCATGACAGCTCCAAATTTATCACGAGCTACCTGAGCGGCGCCTCCAGCATGGTTTCCTGCAAGATTGCTGCCAAAAACAAATACCTCATTTCTATTAAGTGAAATAATTTTCTCGGGAGTATAATTATCTTTCATTTCAAAACAAGTTATTAGATTCTTTCAATGTAAGTACACAAGCTATCGCTATCACACAAAACAAAATTATCGTCCTTATATCAGATACTTTTTATCGACTTCAGCCGGGATATGTTCGATGTATCGCCGTCCAATTCTCAGATTGACCTCTCTGACTTTTACATCAGCACACAAGTCATCGGCAGCCGAAACAAGTATAGGCTCAATTTCAAGATGTTCGAGATAGCAACTTGGAATTGCCGAGTAGCCCAGAATCGCTCCGATGATATTTCCAGCTATAGCTCCGGTTGAGTCGCTGTCGCCATCATGGTTTACAGCACAGACAATGCAATATTCAAAACTGTCGATGTGACGCATTACGGAGAATATCGCTATCGCAATTGCTTCATCGCCTACCCAGCCTTCTCCCAGCTCTTGAACAGCTGCATCTTCGGCAATGTCACTTTTCCCAAGTTCCAAAGCCCGGCGTATAAGTTTATCAAACTTTTGCCATTCCTCATCATGGTCAGGAAAGTATTCCCTCATCATGACAAGACCACCCGTCACGATGAAGAAGAATTGCATCCGGTCAACAGTCTCATCTCCGATGCAATTCATGATAGTTGTGGCAAGCAAAGCAGAGGCAAATGTGCTTGCAATATGTTTGTGTGTAATCTCGGCAGCCCATCCGGCGAGATGTGCAGTATCAGTATAGTTGTAAATCTGGCGGTGCGCGGCATTGAAAATTCCAATCGGAGCGACACGCATCACACCGCCGCAACCTTTCGAGTTGTTCTCAACGCTAAATCCATTGGAAATATTTTCCAAAGCACCCATGCAGGTAAGTCCGGGAGCGCGCCGTGCCCATAACGCCTTAATATCCCCCATCCAACTGTCGGATAACCTTGCCGGAACTACTGTCTGAGTCTTATACCAATTAAGATAGGCTTTTTCTATATAGGGCAGAAGTTCCCCTTTCTTCCCGGCTTTTGTGTCGATAACACCATTCATCAACCCTTCGAGAGTAAAGAGCGTCATCTGCGTATCATCGGAGAACTGCGCCACACCGTCATGAAGCACATATCGGGTAATGCCTTTTTCTCCGAATCTATTGCGGATAGATGCCAAGTTCATAAACTCGACCTCATAACCGAGAGCGTCACCGACGGCTCCGCCAACAAGCGAGCCCCGGCATTTATCTTGTAATTTTGAGTATTTCATCAGTATTCAATAATATTGTAATGGCAATACACATGGAAGTTTTTATAAAACCGTAATCTTAGCTTCCAATAGGATAACCGTCTTTTTCTTAAAAATGCTCATATTTGTTGAGTATCAGTTTTCAAAGTTACTAAAAATTTGTAATTTACGCAATGCGTTGGCCGCTTTTCGGAGATAATCCGCATTATAATCCTCATATCCCTTCGTCGCGAATCCTCGTTTACTGAATAATCCGTAATACATTATCATCTTTGGTATGTATGCTTATCATATTTTCTTAATTCAAGTTTACCACGCAGAATGCCATTCCGATCAATTAGCCCATGCCAATAAAACACATTGATGTTTCCAGCTGCTTTATCAGGATAGTGTTCAATGTAATCAAGTGTAGCCCAAACATCAAGATAATCAGTCCGACTCCAGTTGACCGTACAATCAAGGAAACCGGCTTTTATGATATGAGCCATAGCTTCAGGGAAGCATATAAAACTATCCATGTTGAACATATCTGCGGATACCTTCAGATCATAAGCGATGCTTACTCCCGAGAATGACCTCGCAATGGCATATCGAATCGCCCAGTCGTTATCGTGAATGTTGATGAGTCTCTCTCCGTCATCTATGAACCCTTTCTTTGTAAGGAAGAGATACCAGTTTCGCCGTGTAGGATTTGACTTTACGATAGCCACATCCATATCGCTTTCAAGTATGGTGCCTCTACTGATACCAGGCACGAGTTTGGGCATCAGTCTGTTGCCAGTCTTTTCAAGTATCTTTTCCATTATCCGACTTAAAGGTTCATTATTTGTTATCTTGTTCGGACTTTCCATTTGACAGAAACTGTTTGAAATATTTGTTATTGGGTTCATACATTGCCATCAACTCGCGTAACCGCCATAGCCCGACGCTTGCTTTTTCAGGGATATGAATGAACCCGTGATAACATTCCTCTGGCAGTCCAATATCATCAGGATCTATGACAACGACGTGACAGTCATCTCGGACATAGCCTAACAAGGAAGCAGCGGGATATACTTTCATGGACGAACCGACGACAACCAGCCAATCGGCTTCTTTAACAGCTGCCGCAGCCTGATGCCATAATTTTTTGTCTATATCCTCATCGAAATAGATGACAAACGGACGAATCTGTGAACCATCGGGGGCTTTGTCTCCGATGTGTATGTCAGGGTTGTCTCTGTCAATTGGGAATGATAGATATGGATTAGCCGAAGAAGCATTTTTCAATGCCTCGCCATGCAAATAGATAACACTGCTTGAGCCGGCACGGGTATGATAATCGTCACCGTTCTGTGTGATAACAGTCACCTCACATCCATTTTCAAGGTCTGCGATTATATAATGACCGACATTAGGGTCATGCCTCAGAATCATCCGGCGCAGCGGATTGAAGAAATCAAGCATAGCCTGACGCCGATCCACTACATCCCCACGTCTCCTGCCATTCCATGACTTTCGCGTTGCTACCTTGTCATAATCAATGTCGTTCCATACCCCTCCGTCACCCCTGAAAATAGGAAGACCGCTCTCTTCGCTCATGTCTGCACCTGTAAAGAATACGATTTTCATCATCAAGTGTTCGTTACTATTATCGAAGTCATTTAAACTATTTACGGAGATTGATTTTCTTATTGCCGTCTTTATCCTGAAATCCCATATTGAAACCCATGAAGTGCTATTTGATATTTATGAGAATGATAACCTTCACCTTATTGCCTAATGAGGAATCATCGGTAAGACCCCATATCACCTCACAGCCTGATGAAAGATTAGAAAGAAAGTCCGTTATAAATTGCATCTCCTTAATACTCAACGGCTGTTTTGCCTCAAGCGACCGTATGACAGTGATTATCATGGTAGAAGCCTGACGGATAATATCACTGTCTGATGACAGAATCCCGGTCACAGCATCGTGTATCCTGTTCTCTCCGTCTGCCATACCGATGAAAGAATGTTTCACTCCCTCAGTATTCATAAACAGATCAAAATCATGATTGTCTATCGAGATATATCCTTTTCGAATAGTCTCATAGAATGACTCAAAGTCAAAATACTCGTGATGTTGTATTATGTTTGATTCCATTTTCATTCGGTTATTAAGTAGTCTGAACGACTACCTCGCCGTTCAGACTACGAAGTTAGTGATTGTGGTTGCTTTGTATAGTCATTCAGCATCCATCGATAAGTTCATATTCCACATATTCCGGGAACCATTTGTCGAGTTGAGCATCAGCTCTTCCCTGCATTTCAGGAGTGGTGTACTTTGACATTTTCTGGACTATTACCGCCAATGAAGCCGCTTCATCAAGCCAGCCGATAATTGGAAGTCTCTTGGCATCGAGAATGTCAATAGGAAATACCAGATATGCCAGCGATCCAAAGATAGCCCATTTGTCTTTTCTCGGAGTATCCTTGCTACGCATCACATACCACATGAGCAAAACAGGACGAGTCGCGGTCCTTCCCGCCTTGCGACTCCATTTGCATATGCTCTCCCCAAGAGCGTTATAATCAAGTTTTAAGATTGCCATTGTCCTTTGATTTTGTTTATTATAAAGAGTAAAATAACAAATAAATCTATCATACATGGAATATGAAATAGTTCAAATGAATGTTACAATCCATTATTCGACTTCGATTACTATTGCCGAATAATTGTCTCTGGCGGCATTGTCACACCGCTCATGCAGCACACCCGTCAGTTCATCAATGCCGATGGTAGATTTCAGCAGCTCTTCGATTTCTTTGTCCTTGAAAGCATTATAAACGCCATCGGAACAAATCAGGAATCGACTGCCGGTCAGCAACCTCTTTTTGAACTGATGGATTTCCGGGATATGCCGAGACTCACCTTGAACGAATCCTTTTGCTACATAAGACCAACCTTCAGGAGTGGTCTCGACATGGTCACGCAAATGATTTACACAACAGAACCGCCCATACTCAAAACAATAGTATATGCGACTATCACCGCAATGAGCAGTATAGAGCATATCCCTGTCAATTGCGATCATTGCCATTGTCGTACCCATACCGCAATATGCTTTCTTGTTCAATGCGACCATCGCTTCATTCGAGGCATCCATGATTTTCTTCACGCAGTCCCGACGTTTTGGGTTGCCAAGCCAATAATTGCTCATTGCCTTTATAACTGTTTGACTTGCCAAATCACCATTACGGAGTCCACCCATCCCGTCGCACAATATAAATAGACAACGACCTTGCTCCGGCATTTCTACAACTCCGATTGTGTCCTCGTTTTTCCAACGAGGACCGCATTCTGAGAAGGTTCGATAGTTGTATCGGTAAGGAGAAAATTTAATGTCTATGTTCAGATCTGAAGTCATTGCTCAGCATAAAGATTAAGGATTTCCTTGTTTAACAATTTCACCTTTGGAATTGACGATCACACCTGCCGATGCGTCTTTATATCGACAAAGATACGTATCTTTGGTCAACGGAAGCACCTCCCAATAAAGAGGCTCGGTTACTATATTACCGTCTACGGTGCAAAGACCTTCATATCCGTCAGACATTCGATAGCGCATCAAAGTTGTAGCGTCAATCAGACGGTTGCCGTCTTTATCCCATTCGTCTTTGTCGTAATACATTTTCTCGACTTCATACAAAAGGAATTTATCAGACTTTATTCCGTCGAAACCGTATGCAACCTGAAGATGATTAGGTAGTGTTGCCACAATTCCGAGGTCCTCTGATACCGTGATTTCAGGATAGCCGGTTTCGGTAACAGGTTGTGCTTTGTCGTTCAGCACATACCATAATCCCGTTTGACTATCGCCTTCGCGGACACGCCAGAAATTCTTTGCCTCTGAAATTATCCACTGATATTTCGGTTCTATCGCCCAGTTGCCATTTCGGTCGATCAAGCCCATCAGACCGCCGTCTACTACCATCGCACAATAGTCACCATGAAAGACATATCCCTGATTCTTGGGATTGAAGGCAAACTTTTTGTTGTTGACAGTGTTGCCGGAATGGTTAATGAAATAAATGCTGTCACCATCCGACACGGCAGCAATACCGCTGGAAAACACCCAAGCTTTTGAATATTTGGCAGGAATAGCAATCTCTCCACTGAAACGGTTGATGTAGCCGCGCTTGTTATTCTTAGAATAGACAATAAGACTGTCCTCATCGGCAGGAAGAGCAATCCATTCAATATCTTTGGCAATTACCTCGCCGGTAATGATATTCTGGATAATACCCGGTTTGTCATTTCGACTTGGTTTGATGAACACAAGCTGCTTGCTGATTCGCTGCTTGTCTCCAAAGCGATGTAGTTCTTCTTGCTCCATCTGATACCAAGCGCGCGTAATGACACAAGTGCATACAATAATACAAATGGTCAAAACCGACCAAATCACGCGCCAGAACGGAGTTTTGTACTTAGGGTTGAGAAAGCGTCCAACCCAACAGATTGCTTGCCATAATCCCTTACCGAGATTCGCAAGCCATTGCTTGAATGTGATTTTGTTGCTCATTGATAACGATAGTTTAGTTCGTATATATCTAATGAGCTTCGGTACATCAAAATCTATCTCATCAGAAACAAAAAAGCGATGGATTTCTCCACCGCTTTTCTTTAAGAGATATGGTTCTATTGGATTGTAAAATTCCAAAACAACTATTCCGTTTTGAATAATTATCGAATTGTAATTGACCAATGGGTCAACGTGCGTTGTTCAATTTGGCTTTAGCCGCATTTAATCTATCAACAGCGGCATTATAACGAGATTTTGCTTCATTGAGATGGCTGACTGCATTAGCGTAGTCACCTTTTGCTTTATGCTCTTCAGTGTTGTTTAAGCTAACTTTAGATTCCCAATTGGAAACATCTGATTTGCGTGCGATAACTTCGGACTCTGCCATTTCCACATCATGCTCCATTTTATCAATTTCAGCATCAGTATAAATTGAAGAGCCAAAAGTTATTTCATGTTCATTAGCTTCACCGTGTTGGTGAATTTTTTCCTGTAGTTTATCGACTAAGGAAGATACGTGATCTTTTGCATGATGTGAGGGTAAGTCATCATGGATATTTTCATTTTCACCTTCCTCTTCAAACGATGAACCAGATATTACATCGTCATCATTGATGTCTTCAATGTTAATGTCGTTGTCCATATATGTTAATATTTAGTTAAAGGCAATATCTGTATATTTGCTATATGCTTTTTCAGCTATATCTCTGCGAAGTTCAGAGATTGAATTATTTTTATCTCGGAACCAGAAGTTTAGCCGATCATTATTAAATATGGTTATTTTGTCTGAGAAAAGCCCTTTAAGTTCTTCGTACTCTTCTTCTGTAAATAACTGATAGTTTTCTGCCAAAGAAATCATTGCTTGAAAGTATGTGTTTGCATCTCTCGTTGCCTGAGATAAAATTTCTAACTCATTTTGAATGCCCTGTATTCTTTTTGCAATATGATCTATCTCTGTATTGGAAATATTATTATAGGTACTTCCCAAAGAATCTGATATGCTACAATTAGAAACATTCCAAATAATATTTAGCGCTTGTCTAATTGCAGTTTCTGTTTTTATTTGAAGACTACGTCCAAAGAATTGCACTCCAAGAACTTCCTTAAGTGCATCAATACCAGAAATCTCATTTATTATTTTTAAAGCCTCAGATACCTCATTCTGGTAGATTATCTTAAGGAAAACAGCAAAACATCTGAAAGGTACAATACCCTTTTTATATATAGAAAGCCTTTCCTCTAAACTTATATCTACCCCCGGGATTTTTGGCAATAAATACATTTTTTCACTTCTTAAAAGGAGTGAATCAAGAATGTTTTTTGAAGGCACTCTGCTTATAATTGCTTTTATAACACCTGCTTCCTTAGGAGATGGGATATATCTTTTTAACCCTGCAGAGATTGGCATCACTGAATTGACATATTGAGACAGAGAGATGTATCTTTTTTGGGCATTCTCGTATCTATTATTCATTCGTTCATCAGTCAGATCTATTTGAGATAATAGCGCAATCGTATTAATGCACGAATGGTGTCCTCGGTTTTTTAAAAATCCTTGTATAAAATCAACATCACTTTCGTGTGAAACTTCTCCCAAAAGAAGAATAACTGCATCTGCATTATTCGAGATTTGAATAGTTTCATCATTATGTTGTTTTCTTAACCCTAAGAATTTTTCCGTTTGTTCTTGATGTGCATCACCGGATTCACCAACAACAGCATCAATTCCTGGAGTGTCGATGAGAATGGTGTTTCGTAAGCGTTCATCTGAAAGAAAGAACGTTAAGCTTCTTATTCCAGAAATTCGTGAAACGATCTCACTTGTATTTCCCTGTAAAGAGTCCAAAAATGATTTAGATACCCATTCTGATTTGCCATTTATATACTCGCACAGAACTGGGAGAGATTTATCAGGGACTTCCCCATACTTGAATATATTTATTGTCGCAGTGGTTTCATCCGTACCGACTTTAGCATAATCCCCATTTAGCAGTACATTAATTAATGAGCTTTTGCCAGCCTTTACTCTGCCAGTAATAGCAAGCCTACAAGGGCTCGAAATTTCTTGAGAGATTGCATTAAGAGAGTCGCAATACAAATTGCGCCATGGAGTGTTTAATAGCAGATTAGATAAATCAGCTATTAAATCTTTAACCCTTAAAGCAACATCATTATTTGTCATAATCAGTTTATTTCAATTCTTCAATATCAAGATTCTCTTTATTCTTCTTTGGAAGATTATTGAGTTCTTCTATATTGTTGATGTCTATGTGTAAATCTGAAATATCTTTTTTGGGGTGACGTCCTTCAGGAATATCATCTATATCAGACAATTTCTTGCGAATTTCTGTCAAACGGGTACGATGCTCCTCTTTCTCTTTAGCTTTTGTTTCCGGAGATGGCACTGTTACGTTAACATCTGTTCCTTTTTGTGTAACCTCAAAAGTACCTACTTTGCCATCAAAAGGATGATTTGTTGGAACTACATCAGACTGCTCTATAACGCGAAGTCCACATTTTTGAGCTAAATAAAAGACTATTCGTTTTACATTAAATCCGCAACGCTGTAATTTGGAGAATATAGCGTCTGCCTTATCTTTATGATCAGATATTCCCGGCATGGGTGTTATTTGGTGAGTCGAATTCTCCTTGTTTTTTACTTTTCTAATAGGTTGTTCTCCGGTATCAAACTTAGATTCTTTACTCTTAAATGGAGTCTCAGAAGATTTCTTCGAAGAGATATGAATTACTTTTTCCGTTATATTTCCAATAACTGAAACATTTCGGAATTGCGAAAGACGTGCAGAAGTAACGTGCTTAATATCGTTCAACCCCAATACCAGTTCGACATCATCTATTTGCAAAGCAGAATTGATTGCGTCTGAAACTAATATTGACTCAGGTAGAATCTTGCAAATTGATGTATTGGTGTTTAAGTCAATAGGCTCTTTGAGATTATTATTTTGGATAATAATCTCGATTCCTTGAATTATACTATTTATTTTATATTCATCTTTTTTTACCGTATGCCAAATTGGCATAAAATAAGATGAGTATAAGTTCTGAAAATATGATATGGTAAAGAGATCATTGGGCAAAACTACTTCCTCATAATTAAAAACAATACCAAAGAAACCACGCACGTCTCGAGTCTCTATAGTCGAGGAACAATCACCTAAATCTTTGTTGTACATCCCCACTCCAAAGAGAACCTTGTTTCCCCGTCTAATTACTGACCAACGAGCGGTATTTATACCTCCATTAGCAACATTGTCAGTATTTATTACTTCTCGGGCAAATGAAACAAAGTCATCCCTTGTTGGACTGGGAAGGAACGATCTAGACGGTGCATAGATAAGCCTATAATCAAATCGTTCAAGTCTACTATAGATAAATAGGTATGCTTCCATGATAATACAGTTAGAAAGAAACCAAGTTGCCGTTGATAAAATATTTACAGTCCTGTGTAAACAGGGAAGATATTTTATTTAATTGTAATTCAAGATTTCTGATTTCCTCTTTTTTACGTTTTTGGAGATCCTCATTTGAATGGATTTCACGTCGGATTTCATCTCTATCTTCTCCATTCCACCAACGCTGAATTCCATTATGAGATTCAGCAGCGCGTAATTTTGCGACTCTGCGCTGTGTTTCAGCATCTATATCACCAAGATGTCGTTTTTCAACAGCAATACAGTCTTTAAGGAAATGATATAGATTAAAAACAATGGGGATATGAATGTTCCCGTCTTCAGGATTCTGAAATACTGTACCTTGAATCTCTTGTCCTTGGTTTCCTCTGCCAAGATTTTCACCAATGCTTACAGGGACAACGAGTGTATGCATATTATTCCCCACTTCAAATAAGGGTTTGAAGAGCATTTGAATAATCTCATACACAAAAGGTTTTTCTTGATCAGTTAATAAGTCTGCCTTAGTAACAACTACAGTGACTGGAATTTGTGCTAAGGTTGAACGGTTTTGAGGATTCATGAAAAGTTCATTAAGAACATCTAAGTCATCTAAAATATCTTCAGCATCCTCAGTTTCACGCAGGATGTCTTGGATGTTATCTGCAGGTACAAATAACAGGAGACCATCAGACCCTCCAAGATATTCTTGGAACTCTTTTTTATATTTCTTGTCGATTTCGTTCATGCTCGTTAGGGTGCCACCCTTAAAATCATTCCAACAAAATTCCATTATTGGGTGAAGATTTAACGAACAGTCAAATTCGCAGGTTGTAACATGATCTGTGCCATCAGGCCAATGCATCCCTCTGCGTATCTGTCTCCAGCCATCATTGAGTTGATCCCTAAGGTCATCATCCAATGCAATTATGTTGATGCCATCATAGCCCTTAAGCATTGACTTTGCCATGGCATAAATGTAACAGGTTTTTCCTGCTTTAGAAAGGCCGATTATGCTTAATTGTTTCATGTTAAAACTTAATTATCATATTATGTTCTACAAATTTGTTTAGGATTTCTTCCATACCAGAAGACAATGCTTCGAGATTCTCTAATTTCTGTTTTTCTTCTTGAATCCTTTCCATACTCTCAGCAGCCAATTGTCTGTCCGTTTTAGAATCACCTCCGAACAAGTGATCTAACCCGACAAAAAAGTCATCAATAAGTCCAGGATCATAACTATTATACTTTTCGATCTCTGCATTCATGCTTTCAATTCTTGCTTTTATGTAATGATGCATTCCATAATACAATGAAAATATTAGAGGCGAGAAAACATTTGAGATCCCATCTTTTGACACTTCAACAACACCAATCATCCCAGCAGCATTTTTACTGTTGCTGATATTTTTAATTAAAGGCATGAAGTAATTTAATCCCGGAGAGTTTAGTAACACATCATAATATGGATATAAATCGCCCTTGGTAATTATAAATGAAATGGGGAAGTAGGTGCCTTCTGAGGATCGTTTCGATATAGTATTCTGAATTGCCCAAAGCAGAATATCATATTCTTCCTCTAAGTCATCATCTGTCATCTGAGTAATTTTGGCACCATCAAGGAACACGATAAGCGCGTCTGCCGAGTTCATACGCCTCAGCAATTCCTGAGCATCTGGAGAATATTTAGATGACTCTGAAAGGGCTCCACCTCGATAATCATACCAATTAAACGGTATCAACAGTTCATCGTCAAACTGAAGATAAAATTGGTATTGTGAAGCTATATCCGTGCCATTAGGATAGTAACCCCGTTCTATGCCTTGTGCAAGATGTATGAGATTGTCACGTTTATTGGAATCGGACATCCATAGGCCAAAACCATCGGTTTCGCCTCCGAATTGCTTATATAAGCCAGCCATATAACTGGTCTTACCGGCTCCACTATGCCCAACCATTAATATGTTCATCCTTGTGACTTTTTAAAGTTTTTACGAATTTTGTCTAATACGCCGTGCTTTATAATAACTTTCCTGTAATGAGTATCACCTTCAATTTCTGCTGATGATTCCGAAACAAGTTTAGACGACATTTTATGATATAATAACGCCCCTGTGGAGACAGCCAAATCGTCTCCAATGTTTTCATATTTTAATATTTGAGCGTTGGGTAAAATTTGAGAAATGGATTCATTCACTATTTTCAGCCTAGAGCTGCCTCCATTTAATAAAATATAATCAATGGGATAACTATGGATGTCACATTCTTCAACGACCCTCTTTAGTAGAGAAATTGCTATATCAACTTTTGGAGAGATAATCTTGTTGAACATATCGAGGGTGAAAGTATATGCTTTCCCATTATAAACAATAATTTCTTGTTCAGACTGCGAAAAATTCACTTTCATTCTTGAACAAGTCTCTAAAAGAGCAGGAGAGATTTCACGAGCTGATGGATTTGTTTTAGATATAATAAGGTTATGCAAAAGCAAATCAATATATTCGCCTCCACATTTTGTTTCACTTACAGGCGTAAATTTGAAAATAGGAGTTTTGTTCTCAATTAATAAGTACGCAATATCTATGGTTCCACCGCCATAATCAAACACAATTGCACCCTTCCCTGATTGCAATTTGAAACTGTCTAAAAAAGCATATCCAGCAGCCTTTGGCTCTTCCAGCAATGTTACCTCTTTTAGCCCACATGATTGAGCTGCCTTGACCAATAAATCCTGCTTTGTCGATTCGTATTGCGCTGGATGCGTGAGAATAACCTTGTTAAACGCACGATGGGATTGACTTTCTGCTAATTGTTTAATCTTATGTATAATATCAGAAACAATAGTAATCGATTTTTTAGGTTTACCATTTATTATATACCCTGTGGTTTCTCTAAGTTCAGTTTTGATCTTAGATACTATTGAGGAATCGCCAAAATTTGATTGAATCAGATTTGTAAGAGCAATTTCCCCGATTACCTTTTGTTCTTCTGAATTAGCATCAAGAGCATACTGTATTACAGACGGAAACTTATAGCATGGCCCATTGTATTTATTTAATCCAAATACAACGGGAACGACCTGTGCTACCTCATTTAGGTATGAGGCAGCACAATATGAAGTACCGAAGTCAATACTTAGCGTGTTCATTAAATCAACTCAAATTCAGCTTTCAAGGCCTTCAAATCCAAAGCAATTTTTTGAAGAGAAATTGCGAAATTATTCCAAAGCGTTTGCTGATTAACTACTTTAACACGATTAGCTGTATTGGCAGAAGCCAAAAGTGCTCGTTTCGCTCCTTCAAGCTCTTTTTTAGTGCGGTTATATATCTCGCTAATGGTGTTAGTGGCACTCTCTTCCATAGCCTTCTCAAAAGAATGCAACATGGATTCATGCTTTCCTTCTAAGAGAGACGTCTGAGTCAATTGGTTATATATTTCCTCCAAGACTTCGGAAATATGTTTCTTTATCTCAGATTTGGCTTTTGTGAAAGCTTTCTCTTTGGCTTTTTTATTTCCATAAAACAAACCGTACAGAATAGTGCCACCACCTATTATCCATCCGGCAGGGCCAAGAAAGGCTGAACTTGACACGATAGACGCGACTGTAGCAGACGTGGCTGCAAGCGCATTTATTGCAAATACGCCAACAGTTGTTCCGAATAATGCCGAGAAATACTTACCTCTCATGGCATCAATTCTTTCCGTCATGGTCACATTTAAGTCTACTGAGAAATCATTGTCAGCATTAGTATCTAGATTATACTCTTCCTCTATTTCAACTTGACACTCTTTGTGGTATATATTCAAGGCTGATTGAATTTGACGCACTGCGGTTGCACAAAGTTCTTCCCATGAAGAAACTGCATCCTCTACCACATCCTTGAATAGTCTTTGAGCTTCTTTGTTTAGAGCTTCAGAAGACAGGCCCTTGGACAGGTCATCTACTTTATTATAGTATTTTGTAATTAAGCTGGACTTGTCAGATGTGAATTCTTTCTTGATTTCTGATCGAAGGGAAGATAGAATATTTGATACCTCTGTCAAAACCACTCTCTGACGAGAAAGCCCTAATTCTTCCTCAACTCTTTCCAATCGAGTATTCAATGATGCCAATTTAGCTTCACGGTTTTCTTCGTTAAGATCATACTCCTTGATCTGTTTGTCAAGATATGCATTAACGAGTTTGTAATATTTTGCGGCACTATTGAATGTTGCGACAAGCCAACAAAATTTTTGACGTTCAATAAGACGAATTATAGCCTCATTGACTTCTTCGAAGTTAGATACGTATCTGAGTGTATCCTTTTCTTCTGCTGAAACAGCAAAATTAGAGTCACGAAGCGATAGGCTGTCAACTGGAATCACTATCTTTCCAATGCTTGCATAATCCTTAAAATTAGCAATAAGCTGGTTCTGAGCTCGATCTATAAGGGTTCGCAATGCATCTTCGCTATCGGCTTGGTCAGCCTTTGACATGACGAATAGAACATTCGGTGAAGTAGGAAGTGGCACTATGGATTTAGTTATAAAATCTATATCAACTTTCACCATTGGGTGTTTAGCAGAGCAAAGATATATTATTGCATCTGCTTCCTGCATGAATCCTTTCGCGATTTCGGTATGTTCCTTAAACGTAGAACCAATTCCAGGGGTATCTACAATAGTAACACCGGCTGGTAAATTTTTGATAGGATAGCATACCTCAATGAACAGAATTCTGGGATTTTCGGAACCCTCGATATTTACTGTTAAAGAATCAAGTTGTGTGCCATATAAAATGAGATCTTCTCGTTTTATACACTTTCTATCACCGTTACCGTAAACAACAGAATATGATTCAATATCGGAGTTTTTGATTTTAAAAACCTGAGAAGTGGTTTCTTTATCAAAAGTGGGGAGTATATCTGCACCGATTATGGCGTTAATAAATGTGCTCTTGCCTCTATTAACTTCACCACTAACAACCAGAGAAAACTCGGTTTTATCAACTCTCTGGGAAAGTGGCTTTAATTCTAATGGAAGCAATGGCAAATTTTGCGATACTTCCTTATCGCGTGTTGCAACCATTTCGCAAACTATCTTGCCTAAATCTTTGCCACAACGATGGATTATGTCTTTAAAAATTTCCATAACTATAGTGATTATATATCTTCTATCATATTGTCATCTCCATCCTCATCTCCGTCTTCTTCTATATCAAGATCAGAATTAGAAGAATGGTGCTTGGCTGTAAATGTCTTGTGCTCGATTTCATCTGAATTTTGAGCAAGTTGAGTGTGAAGGTTGGGTTGCAATCCGGAACCCAATGTATGTGAATGTGCATTATGAATTTGTAGATTTACGGCTTTTTGGTGCGCCATATCTGCCTTATTCATCATGTCTTCGTACAAATCCATACTCTTAAAATCAGTTGCCATATTGAGTTCCAATGATTCGATATAGCTGTCAACGGATTCTAAATAATCTTCAGCATTAGGCACTATTTCTTCATGGAATTGTTCAAACGGCATTTTGCCAAGTGATGCAACATGTCCTTTTTGATAGTCAAAATTAATCATGGAGTCCGGATTATATCGCAACGGAGCAGGTTGATCAGTAGCAACCATAAAACACTCTGAATCATTCCATGCCGAAAGGAACTTTTCGTATGGACATTCAAATAAGGTTTTCCCAGTACCAGGATCAGTTAAAGTAACTTTTGTGCAGTCTGGGTCACTTGTGTTCAATCCGGATACAATCATTGCATGATTAGGTGTTTTGCCAACAAGATGCTCTTTTATAGATTCCCAAAAGGAATTTCCATAAAGCTCATCAATGTCTACGCCAACTATGACTTTATGCCCTTGGCCTAATTCGTCTGCAAGATTAAATACATTTGCTTCTGCGACCCTATGAGTGGGGATATTATATAAATCTAATAAATTACCTACATGTTCCATGGGAGTGCCATTCCCAGGAGTGTACCAACCATTTTGTTCAGCAAGTTTCACTAATTCATCCTGAGGAACAAATGTGCCAAAAGACCGTAACACAATTTCTTGTGATCTAATCGCACATGTATCTTGCTCCCATTGATAGGTGTCTGGATCAAAATCTATATTCAATGGTTCTAAGCCATATTGTTTATTGGCAATATCAATAACGTTGGCTGTAGCGGACTGAATTGAAGTTTCTAAATCTTCTAGTTCCATAGTTTCAGGTATATAGAAATTATTATCAATCACATGAGGCAATTCAAATTCCTCAAAAGGCCCATGGTATACGTCACTAGAATCTAATGAAAAACCATCGCAATCAGAAACTAAGGAGTTAATCCTCGGATTATCGTATATCAGTACAGATACAGCTTCCTTCTCTGCCTCTTTTAGATTGCCTTCCAAATACGCACCCAACATTTCTTCCGAGACAGGGAGGTCTTGGATACGGTCGAATTTGTTCATTAGTTCTTCGTCAATCATATCAGTCCCTCCTTTCTCAAAATTTCACAATACTGCGCTTTCGCACGCTTGTGGCAATTATAGTAATTTGCCATCGACATTTCGAGTAATGATGCAGTCTCCTCGTTCGACTTTTCGTTGACATAGCGAGACTCAATCAACTTACGGTAGCGTTGATTGGGCATCATCGAGAGTATTTTCTGCACGTCGTCCATATCGAGTTTTCGGGGGTTTGCTATGAAAGAGTCGTCACCCATGTCATTTCTATCATCGGCGACATCATTATTTTCATTGGAAGGAATCCTTTTTGCAAACAGCTGGTGGCAATAGTTCTCAGTCACAATCTTTAGCCACATTGTGAGAGTACACCTAAACCCGAAGTCCTGCAACTTGGATCGATGGGTTTCACGATGTGGCATGAGAATATAGACGTAAATCTCATTTATCAGTTCAATGGGATTCTCACAGTCAGTGTAGTACTTGTCGTATATTGCTTTGAACATCGGATAGCACTTCCTATACAGATACTCCTTCGTGATGAAGGTGTCCCTGCGAAGTATCGCCCGAGCGATTTCTTGGTCTGTATAGCGGTCAAGTTCCATGGTGATTAGTCGATTTCCGTTAAAATGGAGTATTATTTCGTAAAAATGCTCACCCGAAAGCAAATTTAATGTTTTTTCTCAACATACACAAAATAATAATCACAAAATCGGCAATTATTTTTTCATTTTTCAATCTAGCGAAGCCATTTTTATGTACATGTGCAGTTTTAGGGATGTGCTCACTGGGTTCGCACCACACTCAAGATTGGAGATGATTTGAGCGGATGATGCAAAAGGTGTGCTTTTGAACGGAACAGCTCCGTGACATTGGAACGTAATCATCGTTTACACTCTGTCCGATTGCAAGGACACTGTCCATGAAATTGAAGAGCTTTTTGTTCCCGGCAAGATCGTTTTGAGAAAGAGGCAATCTCGGATTTCGTTTAGAGGTATGTGCAAGCAAGAGGATAGATAGACCATACTTTTTTTTTGCATCCGGGGATTTGGTCAAGCAATCCGGATGCCAACCTCTGAGCCTCTTATAAGACCGCAGCCATTATCGCTCCGTATGCCATTAACATGACTATGGCTTTCAGGACAATCTTGTTTCTATTGTTCATAACAAATTCCTTTTATACGCGCTTCATGAAGGAGGTAGCTTCGCCATGCCATCTGATATTGAATGAATCCCCTAACTTATCGGCAAGGAAATAAATCGAGTCCTTATCACTCGGCAAGATTGTTTTCCGGGACATCATGTCCACCCTCCATGACTCGCTTGGCGATTCGGGCGGCGTTGATGGACGGGTGACTTGTTTATTTATTCGAGGCTTGTCTGTAAGATTGTATTCGTTTATGCATATTGTCTCGCAAGCACTCGCTATATAACCAAGGTTCAGCACCATGATAGTCGCCTGTATTGAGTATATCAAGAATATTGGGTAAAGTGCTATCGTCATATCCATCAACAACAAGAACCTTGTATTCCGGTGATAGTGTAACCGTAATGGTATCATTCAAAACAGCCGGAATGGCATCCGTTCGCCAGTTCACAGGATTGATGCACATAACAGTAGGCGCACTCACTATCGGTTTGATATATTTCACATCCGAAACTGAGTTATAGCAGATTGTGACACCCGTGTCGTCAGCGCCTTGTGCCGCCTTTATCCATGGCGCTGTCTTTACATCGTCAGGAGTAACCTTATACCCAAGAATATAGGCTGCGACAAGTCTGTCCCGCTGATCAGGAGTTAATACCTTCAATAGTTCGACAACAGATTTACCTCCTTGACTGAATCCTGCAATAATGAATGGCCGTCCATTATTGTCATTGTTCATATAGTGGTCAAAGGCATTTCGGACATCTACAAACGATACATCATTATACCTTCGTCTGATAGTGTCCTCGTTAAGTGTAGCCCATGAGTCAAGGGTGATATGACGGTAATGGGGAGAATAAAAATTATTCCCGTCTGCCATATAATCAGACACGCCTTTCATCTCAATCTCCACATCGTCGTGATGTTTTGTAATCGAGGGGTCGGCATAATGGCATATTCTACCATCGGTGGTGATCCAATCGTATTCCCATGTAGACGGAATGTAGAACACATCCGCGCCTTCACCTTTGTCGTTAAGCTCCACATGCCACATCGTGGTTTCGGAATAATCAGGAGGCGTCGGGATATAAACATTCTCTGCGGCAACAGATGGGTCTGAGACACCACAGTTTGCTACTAAACCGCATACCGCCAATGAAATAATTAAATGTAACTGTTTACAAACAATCATTAGATAAATATTTTCTTTTTTATGTTATAAACTCGTAGAGGTATGCTTTATGAACTGATTTAAACTTTTTACGGAAGGAGAATATAATTAAAGAAATCTTTATTTTAAGACCTCTATTTCAATCTTCCGCCATCTTTTTGGCTGATTTTGCATCGCTCATCGGTCGTTTAGCCCGCTAAACTCCCTCTTCACGATTCAAAATCATCTCAAAAATCTGACGAAATCTTAAAATAGAAAAAGTTTAAATCAGTTTTATTATTGGATGTTATGAATTCCGACATATCGGATAGTTAGATTTCAAATAGAATGAGTTATAGGCGGATGCCGATACCGATCATTAGATTTTGCGGGTCTTTGAATTTGCCGAGCCGATAGCCGGTGTTGAGGTATATGTTTTTTGTGATGAATGTCTTGAGGGTTAATGATTGGAAGAATGGTTCGTTTCCTTTTGGATTAACCATATCATATCCCAAGCCGATATTTATCGAAAAAATGGGCATCGTAAGTTCAGCATGTGCTGACAATCCAATACTTACCTGTTTGTTAAAAGGTGGCCTTTCGAATTTAATATCGTCTCCTGAGGTACCTTCAACCCAGTAAGGTTCAATTCCGGCACTTTCATCCCATTGGAAGTCAAGAGCTGGTCCGACGGCAAGCCATCTGTTTAATTTGCACATTGGAGAAAACTGCATTCCGAGCACACCGAACTTCCCGGGACATAATTGGGGTTCGGGAGGTGTCCCGATAATCACGACGCGTTTGCGCCATGAACCGAAAGCAGTTATATCGTAAAACCAACGGTAACGCTCAATTTCTATATCGGTATAGTCATAATTTCCGTATGTTTTATCGATGGAATTGATGATGTATGCGATGCCGATGGTTGCACCTATGGAATTGACTCCGGCATTCGGCCATGAAGTGTTGCCGTTGGAATAATGGTTTGCGGATATTCCAAATGATGCCTGCCATCTTTCAGAGATGGAATAATGCAGTTTTAATCCTATTCCCATGTGTGCCGTCACTGGAGTACTTACAATAGCATTGTTATCGGCAGTCTGTTCATCATAATGTTTCCATCCGAATGCTGCTCCAAATTGCCATTCATATCCGAAACAAAGACGATTGTTGAAGTGGAATAGGGGAGCGCCCTGATAGACGTAAGCTGAAACAGGTGAACCTAACAAAGAGTTTGAAAAATAAGTGTCCATTCCTACCCCAATGCCTTGATATAGTCCGGGATACAGAATTCCTTCAAGTGTGGAGGGATTAAAACTGAAATCTGCACGAATATCTCCGGATAGATTAGTGTTTATCCGTTTGTCTTCCGGATTTTGTCCTTTAAAGAAATCGTTTGTGGGAGGAACCCAAGCGGGGGTGATATCGACACCTATACGCCATTCTACCGGGCGGCTGAATCCTCCTGGTAGAGAGTCAGTTGCCGCCTCAGCAGAAAGGCATATAGATGTGAGTAAAGCAAATAATAGATATGATGAATTCAGTTTCATGCTTTGGTATTTTTCAAAATCGTCTCGAATGTCTGACGAAATTTTGAAAAATATCTAAACAACTTCGTCAGGGAAAACGCTACCCAAATGCAAATTTAACTAAATTATTTGTATGGTAAATATCTTCAAAAAATAAATGTGTATATGATTGTCTTATAGTGTGAGCGAAATATGAAGTCGTGAAGATGGAATTATGGGGTTACATAACGAATGATGAATGGTCTTATAAGTAGCCGCGATATACGCCTGACATTTGTTCAATTATTTGTTGAGGTAATTATAATCAAACCGTTTGAGTATCATTGTTGGAATGTTATGAATAAGGCTTTTGTTCACATTCGCAATTAATGAAATATTGATAGGCGATGTATAATATAAGTTAATAGACGATAAATAATATAAGCTATCAAACTTCCAATGGCGCCTCCAAAAGCTATATCAGAAAGATAATGTACTCCAAGATACAATCTACTGTAGCACTCCAATAAAGACCATGCTATCAGTATTGCTGTTATCCAATCCTTTCTAAACCATAAGCATGTAAAAACGGCAATCGCAAAAGAATTTGCAGCATGGCAAGACGGGAAACCATATTTCCCTCCTATATATCCGTGAACTATATGTAACATAGCACTAACTGGATTGTCGGGATTCGTCGGTCTCAGCTGTTGAACGGCAGGACGGATAATGATGGCGCACAAATAGTCCGTACATCCTACCGCTACTATCAGCAAAGCACAGAAAAGTATTGTTTTCGGAAATTTGTCCTTCCGGATGGAATAGGCAATTATGCAACAGACAACTCCGACAAAGAACCAGAAATCAGTTATTACAAGGATAGCACTATCCATAAATGGACTGTGGCAATTGTTGATCGCGACGACAACGTTGTTGTCGGCATTTCCAAAAAGAGGTTGAGACATAGCGTATGTATTATTCAAAATGTCAACTGCAAAGCCAGTCCCTTACTCTCTTGTGAGACGTAGGGCGACAGGAATATGTTGGCATTATACCGTTTATGAAAAAATGTTTTTGTTATCACAGGATAAAGCCAGTATGCAGCCTGAGCGCAGAGTATTCCGAATCCGGCACCTGCCACAACATCTGTAAGCCAGTGACGGTTGTTATACATCCGCAAGAATCCGGTTCCGGCGGCTACTGCATATCCGGCGACACCTATCCACGGTGATACGTTCCAATATTCGCGGCGCAGGATCTCGGCTCCGGCAAACGCAGTCGCAGTATGACCCGAAGGGAAAGAGTTGCGTGTGCTTCCATCGGGGCGTTCAACTCTTGTCAGTGTTTTCACTCCATAAACCGACAGCCCCGTAAGGAGATAGGCGGTACCCGATATTATGGTAAGGTCAATATAATCATGCTGTCCTTTTATCCCGCAAAGTCTTAATCCGTATGCTGCTGCCAAAGGTGCATACTGACTGAAATCATCGACACCTAATTTTGAATGGGGATGTTCCTGAAGTTCCTCTTTTGTTTCGTGGTTGGTATATTTAAGCCAGTCGCTTTCCAGTCCTATAAACCCTGCCCCGATCAATACACCGGCGATGATAAGCTGGGTAGGACGGAATCGGTTAGGATTCTTAATCTCTTGGCATTTCAGAGTATCGACAGTCAGAGTGTCGGTATTTTCATTTGAGGCGAACACCATTACCGGCAGGATAACGCTCCAAAGGAGTGTAAGTATTCTTTTCCCGTACTTCATGACATTACATTTCTTCATCATACTCCACATTATGATGCTGTTTCCTGCCTCCGCCTCCGAAGTTCCAGCTTAATCCTACATAGATGATGCGGGGATTCCGGCGTTTTTCCACTTTCTGCTTCAGAGCCGGGGTATCAAGGGTATATGAAAGTTTATAAGTATCGAGCAAGTCTGTTACTGATATCGCTGAGGGTTTTCCGTTTATCAGGATTGTCACGTTGTCGTTGCCTCTCATGCTGACATTCCCGTCAATATCCACTTCAACAGAGGGGATATGATTGAGAACTTCGCTTGCCGAAGATGCTTTTGACATAAGATCCTGATTGACGGTGTAAACTTTTCGGTCTGTTTTTGCTATCGTTCCGGGCTTCTTGGCGACTATGACAATTTCATCCAGATATTTGTCAAACGCAGATGTGTCAATGCTGTCAGTTTCAACCTTGGTTTGGGCTGAAACAGACATAGTTACAAATAACGATGTAATGAATATTGCTGAACCTTTCATATCTTCTTGTTTGAAATTACGCGGCAAAGTTAGATCCTGATTTTGCAGATATTCTGAATAGTTCAAGATAGAAAAAAGGTGAAAGATAATCCACAGAGGGAATTTTATCAATTGAGAATTTGTTATGTCAACAAACTAATTCCAGTAGGCAAAGTCGGTTACTTTCTACAGCATCATCTCAGATTTGCTGTAATGTGATGATAATTGTTGCAATCCTATTAAACTTTTATTAAATTTTTGAATTTTAATATTATATGCTGAACTTATGTGCCATATCATATGTTTCATGGGAAATAAAAACTCTTAACTATAAGAATATGAAAATTAAATTAGTAATGGTAGCGGTTTTGTCCGCTATGGTTGGTCTCACTGCCTGCGACGGAGGTGATTCCAAACTTGCCGGTGAGCTTGTGGGAACTTGGAAAGGGAATGCTTCCGAGATTATGAGCGGTAAGAAGGATAAAACAGAAAAGGATGACAAGCACAAGTCAGACAAAGATGATAAGTATAAGGGAGACGAACGAAATAAACCGGCACATTTTGATACTCAAGAAATGACCTGTACACCCACATTTACATTTGTAAGGACAGACGGCACAAATGGCGGCACTATCAATATCGCTGCTGACTATATCTTAGCTAAAGGCGTGGAAACCTTAGCTACCAATATCCCAGTCAAGGCGACCGTCAAAGGGAATGTCAGTGCTTCGGGTACATGGACCGTTAAGGACGGCGATGAGATAATCGTCAATCTCGATCCCTCGAAAACGATTGTGGATGTAGATACTGCTTCCTTGGCTCTCAGCTATGCAAGGCTTACAGATGCATCTGTTGATTCTCTTAACACAATCAAGGGGCGAGTTGCAGCCAATATAACAGATGTCATCAAACCTATGTTATCCGGAAGAATGCAGAAAATGCATAAATTCGATGATGTAAAAATCACAGGCAACACTATGACGCTTGAAGTGGGGCATAACAAAATGGCGTTCACAAAGCAATAACAGGTTATTCAAACCTCATAAAAGATATAGGGTGGTCGGACTAAATCCGGCCACCCCGTATTTTAATTAGAATGTCATAAGTCCTGAACAGCAGCCGATCTGCACTTTTATAATCTTGTCATGGTCGAAATTGGAAATGCAATAAATTATTAGCTTTTATGAAATATTTATGAAATGTTCTAAAGGTAACTTTGTGTTATCAAATAAACAGGTTAATAAATGCATATTCTTAAGATGATAGATAGGGTAAAAGAATATTTACTTTGGATATACATTGCAACACTCCTCGCAGGAATTGTCTATGTTGTGTGTATGGGACAGATAACAAAAACACCTGGCGAAATTATCTATGAGCAAACTCATATACGTTAGTTAGCCTTTAATTCATTTTTACAGAGAACTGATGGTTTCCGGTTGCAAAATCGTATTCTATGTTCCAATGATACAAGTCGCAAACTGCTTTTGCGATAGCAAGTCCAAGACCGTTGCCTTTTTGGATACAACACGGTTGCGGTTCTGAAGAAGGAACAGCAACAGGTCGTATTCGCTTTTTGTCAATGCAATATGATTGTTCCCTACTGTCACTTTATGTTCCGGAAGGTCTATTGTGAGTTGCCCGGCGTGAAGCGTGTTTATCTTCAAGAGAGTCTTTGGCAGAAACGATTATCACTCCGGTCTGAGGCGATTCCTTTTTGATATTACGCAATATATCAAGACAGCTGCCGTCGGGAAGCATAAGGTCAAGAAGAATGCAGTTAAAAAGTTTAAACGATTTCTATGCGGGAATTCAAAAATTTTATATAACTTTGCCGCCGTATTGGTTCGGACATGACGTTGTCATGCCGATTAAAAGGGAATCAGGTGAGAATCCTGAACAGACCCGCTGCTGTAATTCCTGTATACTTTCCGGAATATAAGCCACTGTCGTCCTGAGTTTGTCGCACGCCTGTTGCGCAAGACAATTCTCAAAGATGGGAAGGCTCCGGAAAGGGGATAAGTCAGAAGACCTGCCTTTACAACATAATTGTTTTGTAATTTTCGGGATATAAAATGACAAAACACCAATTCCGCCTTTTCTAATTCCATTAATTCGGGAATTATGGTCAGAGGTTGAGGGTGCTTGTTATGACAGCAATCCCGCATATATTATTTGACCAACGACATGACAAAAAGGCGTTTCCCTATCCTTTTAACATCCTTTTTGATATCCTGCAGTGAAATTTTCGCGGCAGGACAATACGTGATTTCGGGTTCTGTGAAGGATTCTCACGGTGTCCCTATTGAATTTGCAACAATCGCAGTTAAAGGTTTGTCTAAATCAACCACTACCAATGAAAACGGCATATATTCCTTTAATAATTTGTCAGGTGGAAGTTATGACTTGCAAGTAGAGGCTTTTGGCTTCAATTCATCTTACCGTACATTAATCTTGACCTCTGACACAATATGTGATTTTGTACTGCAAGAAAATGCAGTGACTCTAAAAGATGTCAGGGTTATAGGAAAATCAAAAGGACGAGAATTGGTAGAAGGCGCATTAAATATAAATGCAGTTGAGATAAAAGCCGATGTAAATAAACATGTAAATTTGAATGATCTTGTAAATAGGAGCGCAGGCATAAAAGTAAGAAGAGAAGGTGGAGCCGGTTCCGATCTTGATCTTTCCATTAATGGGCTCTCCGGTAATTCCATACGATATTTTATTGATGGAATGCCACTTGATGCTCGAGGAAGCGAGGTCAATCTTGATAATATCCCTATCAATACTGTGGAAAGGGTAGAACTGTACAAAGGGGTTGTGCCGGCATACCTTGGATCAGATGCATTGGGAGGTGTTGTTAACATAGTCACAAAACGACAAAAAAAGAATTTTTTGGATGCCTCCTACGGATTTGGTTCTTTTCATACTCACACGGCTGATCTGACGTCTCAGATCTCTGTATCGGGAACACCTATTGTGATCCGTCCTACTTTTGGATTGAACTATTCAAAAAACGACTATACTATGAAAGGTGTGGAAGTATGGAGCGAACAGGACGATAAATATATATATACAAATAAAAAAAGATTTCATGATGATTATCTATCTATATCGGGTCAGATAGAGGGAGGAGTGAATGACACCAAATGGGCAGACTCATTTTTTATTGGAACTTCCTACATAAAGATAGATAAAGAAATCCAGACCGGCGCTATGCAAAATAAGGTCTATGGTAAACCTGAGCGCCATTCAAATGCCTGGAATGTTTATTCCCGTTATGCTAAAGTGTTTGGCAAGTTTGCTACACGTTTAACAATCTCACATACACAAGATCGCAGCGAGACAGTTGACACGGCATTTAGAAGATATTCATGGGATGGTAGCTGGATACCATCCACCGGTAATGAAATGAACAATAAAGCTAAAACAATCAGGGTTTATCATCGTCCTCTAACAATATTAAATACCGGAATAGATTATAAATTTATTGATAATCATGAAATAGGTTTTAATTATATGTTAAACCGTCGGGGGAATTGCCGGCATGATGAGATTGATGATACTTTTGAACCGACCAATGACATACTTACAAAGCATATTCTTTCTTTAAACTACACTCATTCTTTTTTTGAAGAAAAATGGCAGAATATGTTTTTTGTAAAAGATTATATTAACTGCACATCAATCGAACAAACAGATAATGCTGTTATCACCGGTGCAAATGATGTGAAGAAACATGATTCAAAAAATTATTGGGGCGGGGGAGCAGGAAGTCGATTTACTATTTTTCCAGAACTATCGGTTAAGGGATCTTATGAACATAGTGTCCGACTTCCATTTTCAAGAGAATTGCTTGGAAACGGCACAACGGTTCTTCCTAACTTAAAACTTAGTCCTGAACAAAGCAACAATTTTAATTTGGGAGTTTTTGGAACCTGGCTTGTCGGTGACGCGAATATTATTTCTTATGAATTAAATGGCTTTATAAGGAATGTAGATGATTACATACGTGCAACCATATCGGAAAGAGACGGATATATGCAATATGTAAACACCCCTGCTGTTCATGTCAAGGGGATGGATTTTAATATCATGTATTCATGGATGGATTCTTTTCAGTTGTCTGTTAACGGGAGCTGGAATGATACACGCGATATGAAACGCTATAAAACAGATGGAAATCCTTCTGCAACATATAAAAACCGTGTACCCAATAAGCCTTGGCTTTTCGGAAATATTGAAGCTTCATATATATTTAGTGATCTTACCAGATTGAATGATAAATTAAAGATCGAGGCTTCGTTGGAATGGATAAACTGGTATTATCTTAATTGGGAAACATATGGAGCTGCTTCTTCAAAAGCTAAAATACCGACACAAACTATTGTTGATCTCGGATTGACTTATTCTATCCGGAACGGGAAATATAACTTTTCAATAACATGCGATAATCTCTTTGACCGGCTTTCTTACGACAACTACATGTTGCAAAAGCCGGGAAGAGCTATCTATGCAAAATTTCGAATATTTATTCAATAACGAATGGTTTTATTGACAATCAGTTGGTTAAGTAATCATGTTCATATAATTATATTTTTTATGAAAAAATTCAAATTTTTACTTTCGGCTTTCATGATGTTTGCAATGGGAGCCATGTTGACAGGATGCTCAGATGATGACAAACCGGATGTTCCTGAGAATCCTGGCGGATCAACAGTAGTTGAAGATTATCATTTTGATCTTTGGGTTGCGCTTGATCGTCACGGTGGAATGGGAAGAGACGTGCAGACCTTGGTGAAGAGTCTGAGTTCTCTTGATGCAGATCAACCTGAAATCACATTTGTCGGGGATGGAACGGAGGTGAATTCAATCCTTTCTATGGAGACGATTTTGAAAGGTCCCTATTACTATCAGGTACCCGTTGCCGGCAACCGGTTTGGCAAATATGTGATCGAAGACAATAAAATCATTACTATAGCTGAACGCCAGATGAAGACCAATACATTTTCGACCAGAAAATATACGCATGCGTGGCTTGATGACACCACATTATTAATTATGGCTGCGGCTGGTGATTCGAAAAGTATTGTTTGGACCAAGTTGAATGCCGACGAGATGACAATAATTGATGAGGGAACTCTTGACATCCCTCTTCCGGAAAATGCGACAGTTTTCACAACATCGGGTGTGCTTGCTTATCGTAAATCAGATAATAGATTGTTCTATTTTTATTATGGCAAAGGATCTATTCAAGGAGGAAAGAATACTCGCACAACTCCTTTCTATACAGCTGTTATTAAGCCCGAGAATATGAACGTTGAATCAAACACGTCTTGCCCAATTGACTGTGAGATGGTAGGATCCGCATATGGTGAACTTCTTCAGAAGATTACTTTTGTAGCGGATAATAATGATTTGTATTTAGCTTGCTATGGAGATACTGATAATGGTGAAAAGAGCTATCTCCTTCGCATTCCAGCCAACTCTACAACTTTTGATCCATCATACAACGGTTACCCACATGAAGGGAAATTGGTTTCAATAGAATATATGGGTGGCAATAAAGTCATGGCGTATGCACGAGAAGATAAAATTGGCACAGGAATAGATTCTTTCAGCCATTATTACACTGTTATAGATTTAGTATCTGGCACAAGTACTCCCGTAATGTATGAAGGTAAGCAACTTGATTACAGTAGCGGTCGTTTCTCTTCCAGAATGACCTTTGTTAACGGTAAGGCTTATATCGGAGTAGATGCTGAAGATACCAATCCGGTTATTTATATTTATGATGCAAAAACCGGATCGGTTACTAAAGGTGCTGAAATGGCTTCGGGATATTATTTCGAACAGATAAGAGTGGTGGAAAATTTGAAGAAATAAATTTAAATAGCTTAATTGGTAAAGTAATTTTATTCAGTGTTGTTAAAGAACTGAATAAAATTACTTTACTCATAAAACTTTTATAACTTCATTACTCACTGACAACATGAAAAAGATTATATTATTATTTTTCTTTATGCACATTTGTTTTGTCTCTATGGGTTCTAACGGAACTAAAGATGAAGATAAGTCTGCTTTGCTGATGGTGCATTTCGGCACGACTTTTGATGATACCAGGGCTGCCACTATTGATGCGATAAATGAAAAAGCCAAGAATGAATTTCCTGAGATGAAAGTTGTAGAGGCATATACCTCCAGGATAATAATTTCACGTCTTGCCAAACGGGGAATCGTAAAGCCTACACCTCGAGAGGCACTTCTCAAATTGGCTGCCGAAGGCTATACCCATGTATTTATACAGAGCACTAATGTAATCGACGGCATAGAGGCTGAGGCACTGCGTAATGAAGCCGACTATATGGTTCCTTTCTTCAAGGATCTAAGAATCGGCCGCCCGCTGCTTTATTCTATCGAAGACTGTCTGAATGTAGAAAAAATATTGGCTGAGCGTTATTCATCACCAAAAGGGAAGAATTCAGCCGTGGTGTTGATCGGACATGGAACAGAGACCCCCGCTAACGCAATTTATTCACAAATGGATTATATGTTTGGAGCTGAAGGGAATCCCGATTTTCATGTCGCAACAGTTGAGGGATATCCAACATTTGAAACAACTCTTGCTAAATTGAAATCTTCAAAAGTCAAGAATGTGACATTGATTCCCTTTATGTTTGTTGCCGGAGATCATGCAAGAAATGATATCGCCGGAGATTGGAAAGAAAATCTGGAAAAGGAAGGTTTTAAAGTCTCAGTCATTATTGAAGGTCTCGGACATATTCCTGCGATACAGGATATCTACATTCAGCATATCAAGGATGGCCTTAAGGAGCGTCCTTTAACCCCAGTTGAGCGTAAAGCTGCATTTCTAAAGGAGAATCTTTAATTCATCCAAAGTTACAGTATATGTCGAGAAAACAGTTGTTGTTAATTGCCGGTGCCTGCCTGATTGTGGCAGGTATCGGTACATACGTTTATAATAGATGGTTTTCATCCACCAAAATCCTTGTCGTCAATTCTCTTCCTGCGCAAGAGGCGGAAATCCGGCTCAATAATACAAACAAACATATAGACGTCACTTGTCTTCCCATGTCAGAGGCACACGGTTTCAAGAATTATGATGCCGTGCTGATGTTTGGAAGAGGACTGTTTCTCGACTCAATTCAAATGGCAGACATAAGGGAGGCTGCCGATGCCGGAGTTAAATTTTTTACTTCCACCCTCAGGAATTTCAGTGTCGATGTGAATTATAACGTAACTGATGCTCAAAAAGACACATTACAATCATATTTCAGAAATCCTTGCAGATCAAACTACTCAAATCTCCTGAGATATGCCAGAGCCATAGCTACTCCAGACAAATGGGGAGATAAATCATATTTACCTCCCACGCTTCTTCCCAACAACATGTTTTATCATCTTGAAAGCGGGAAATATTTCGAAAAATCGAGTCAACTAACTGAATACTTAAAGGAGAGGGGATTGTATGCAGATTCAAACAGGAATGTGGCATTTATCTCCGGAATAACTTTCCCTGTGGAGGGCAACCGTGCGCATGTCGACACATTGATTTCACGGCTTACAAGAGAGGGATATAATGTTTACCCCCTTTCTGCATCTGGAAAGGCGCGCGCAAAAATGATAAAAGAGATTTCTCCGGCTGCAATTGTATATCTACCGATGGGCAGATTAGGTAATGACACTCTTATAAATTGGTGTTATGACAATAAAATCCCCCTATTTATGCCTTTCCCTTTGATTCAACCTCGAGAGAAATGGCTTGATCCAACATTACCCGTAGCAGCCGGGACTCTCAATGCGCGTATAGTCGTGCCGGAAATTGACGGAGCCATGACTCCACTTTGTATATCTACACAAGATGCAGGAAAAGACGGATATATGGTCTATAATCCGGATCCGGAAAGGATCAATGCATTCATGGAGCAGTTCACCAGATTCATGAATCTCAAGAAAATGAGAAACATTGATAAAAAGGTAGCGATAGGATATTTTAAATCCCCCGGCAAAGATGCGTTGCTTGCATCCGGGATGGAGGTTGTGCCGTCTTTATATAATTTTCTGAAACGTCTCCAGAGAGAAGGTTATAATGTCGATGGTCTTCCTTCAACACTTGAAGAGTTTAAGAAGGAACTCATGCTCAAAGGCTCAGTTATGGGATCATACGCTGAGGGGGCTCAAAAAAAATTTATGGATGAAGCCTCCCCTGTATGGTTGGATAAGTCCACATACGAAAAATGGGCAAAAGAGATATTATTACCTGAAAAATACAAGGAAGTGACTGACAGATACGGGGCGGCTCCCGGTTCCCTTCTTTCCAGAAACGACAGTATCGCCGTCTCCGCCATTCAATATGGAAATATACTATTGTTTCCCCAGCCACGTCCTGCCTTGGGAGATGATGAGTTTAAGCTTGTCCATGGCGCACAGGTGGCACCTCCTCACAGTTATCTCGCCCCGTACATTTATATGCAAAAAGGTTTCAATGCCGATGCCCTGATACATTTCGGCACGCATGGTAATCTGGAGTTTACTCCCGGGAAAAATGTTGGGTTGTCGCAAGCAGACTGGGCAGACGTATTAATCGGGAATCGACCGCATTTCTATTTTTATACAACAGGGAATGTAGGGGAAGGGATAATCGCTAAGCGAAGAACCCATGCCGTGTTGGTGACATATCTGACTCCTCCATACGTCGAGTCGGGAATGCGCCAGAAATATTCCTCTCTTTTGGAAAATATTCATAGGGCAATCGCTGATTCGTCAAACAATACGGTCAGCCTTAAAAATGAGATTGTATCCTTGGGGTTGCATTCGGATCTTAAACTCGATTCCACCACTTCTGGCACATATTCTATGGAAGAGCTTGAATTGGTAGACAATTTTGTAGAAGAACTTGCAAACGAGAAAATAACCGGAGCTTATTATGTGCTGGGCACGCCGTATTCGAAAGAAAATGTAACTACGACCGTAGAAGCAATTGTAGCTGATAAGATAGCATATCAGAGAGCCAAGAAAGATTATGAGACGAGAAAAATCTCTGAAGTATCACTTCATGACCCTAATTTTATCCGCCATAAATATCTTTCAGGAGCGCGTCAGAAAGTGAGGGATGTCTGTTCTTCGAAAACAAATAACGATGCAGAAAGTGAGATGATAAATGAATTCTGCCGATTGCTGATGTCTTCTCCAGATAGTGAAATTGAAGCTATGTTGAGTGTATTATCAGGGGAGCCTGTAAGACCGGCTCCAGGTGGCGACCCCGTGTTAAATCCAAATGTCTTACCCACCGGAAGAAATATGTTCAGTATAAACGCAGAGGCAACCCCTGGAGTTAAGGCATGGAACGACGGAGTCTCACTTGCGGAGCAGACCCTTTCGGATTATTTGAAAAGGCATGGAGAATACCCAAAGAAAGTGAGCTACACTTTCTGGGCGGGAGAATTTATATCTTCCCAGGGTGCCACGCTTGCCCAGGCGTTCAGAATGCTTGGCGTTGAGCCTGTGCGTGATGACCAAGGAAGGGTGATGGATCTTAAACTGACTCCTTCGAAAGAATTGGGGAGACCGAGAATCAATGTTATGGTGCAAGTGTCGGGTCAACTTAGAGATATAGCGGCCTCCAGATTGCAAATGATAACAGACGCTGTTAAACTTGCGTCGGAATCTACTGACGATATTTATCCCAATTATGTAAGGGAAGGGAGCGTTGATCAAGAAAAGATACTTGTTGATAACGGAGTTTCCCCTAAGGATGCAAGAGAATTATCGGCAATGCGTGTTTTCGGTCCTGTAAACTCTGGATATAGCACAGGTATGCTTGCCTATACTGAAAATTCAGGTTCGTGGGATGACCGGAATGAAATAGTGGAAGGTTTTGTCAACAACATGTGTGCCCTTTACGGAGATACCCTTCATTGGGGAAAGGCAGACCCTTCAGTATTCAAAGCAGCCGTCACCAATACGGACGTGATTGTGCAGCCACGTCAAAGCAACACATGGGGGCCGATCAGTCTTGATCATGTATATGAGTTTACCGGAGGACTTTCTTTGGTCGCAAGTTCGATCAATGGCAAAGAACCGGATGCTGTGATGGCTGATTACAGGAATCCATATCTTCCCAAACTACAAGACGCCAACCAGGCGGTGGCGGTAGAAGTGAGATCATCATTGCTGAATCCTGTTTTTATTTCAGAGAGAATGAAAGGGGACGCCACGACAGCCCAGATGTTTGGGGAGATGTTCCGTAATATATTCGGTTGGAATGTGATGAGGCAATCGGTTTTGAATGAAAATATTTATGATGATTTATACGACGTATATATTGAGGATTGTCATGACCTTGGGATAAAGGAATATTTTGACAAGACCAATCCGGCAGCATTTCAGGAGATGACCGCCACAATGCTTGAGAGTGCGCGGAAAGGTTATTGGAAAGCCTCAGACGCACAGCTGAAAAATGTTGCGAAACTTCATGCGGAAACAACTGAAAAATTTGGTGCGCCATGTACTGAATTTGTATGCGGGAATCAAAAGCTTCAGGAATATGTGGCAAATGCATTGCCTGAAGATAAAGCTTCATCGTATAAAAAAGATATTTCCGAGGCGTTGTCTGCCGGAGGAGATGGAATAGTGATGAAGAAGGATTCGTTGACGACAATGCTTGACGCCCAAAACAGATATATCGGATGGGTAATCCCGGCTATTATTATAGCGGTGATGATTATTGTTATGGGGGTTATCATTAGAAGCCATAAAACAAAAAAATAAATTATGGGAGATATCTTATTCTTAATATTGATGGCTCTTGCGGCACTGAGTGTGAGTGTCAAATTATCGATATTCCCATGGAAAGTGTCAGCCCCTGTAATCTTAAGCTGGGGTATTTTCTCCTTTTGTTTCACACTATGGCAAAGTGGAAATTCATTTATTGGGATAGGAGGAGTTTCGATCAATACGGCTCTTTTGCTATGCATGCTCGAATCATTTATCATGGTGTCGGTATGTTTTATATTGACACGACAGGAAAAACAATTGAGCTGGAAAGAGAAGATATGTTTTTATTACCCCGGATTTTCAATAGTCTTTCCTATTATGGCATTTTCCGGTTATCAATTAAAGGCGTATCCCGGCATCAGTTTTGATATTACAGGCATTTTGACAGCTGCAGTCATAATGGTGTCGATGGATGTTATATTGCTCCTGATCAAAAAAATACTGAATGATGGCAATGAACGTCTCAACTGCTTGTATCTTTTAAATATATCCATAATCACAATAATTATAATCATCTACGGAATTCAATAATCATGAATACAATTTCGCAAATCTTATTTGTAATCTCAAATGGATTAATGATTCCTGTCATTATTCTATTATTGCTTTTCCTGTTGAAGGCATTGATAGATATTATAGGATTTTTCGGAGAATATTCTCAGCAACTTTACGTTCAACGTAAAACGACAGATATTCTGAACGGTATTGATCATATCAATGAAGAAGCGACCATTCAAGACATCTCAAAACTTAGTCGTTCAGAATTCTGCGGGTTAGTGAGTGAACTCATAAATCATTCCTGCGATCCGGAATATTGTCAGCGGCTCGTTGCCAATTATGAGGTTGATGTCGAGAAGATTCTCGGGAAAAGTAGAACTTTGATAAAATTCGGACCGATGCTTGGTTTGATGGGAACATTGATCCCTATGGGTCCAGCATTGGTGGGACTCGCTTCCGGAGATATTGGGTCTATGGCTTACAATATGCAAATGGCGTTCGCCACGACAGTGGTAGGGATGTTTATTGCTGCAGTAGGAGTAGCGATTCTTCAATTTCGGAAACGCTATTATGCCCGACAGTTGAATGACCTTGAATTTATTTGTCAGACCCTAATAAAAATCAGGAAATGAAACGAAACAGATTACTGCATGATGAGTCGGACGAAGACAATCCGCTTGCAATGTTGACCAATCTTTTTGACGTGGCAATGGTTTTTGCCGTTGCATTGATGGTGGCGATTGTGGTGCATTTCAATATGAGTGAAATTTTTTCCAAAGAAGATTTCACTATGGTAAAAAATCCGGGCACAGACCAAATGGAGATAATAACAAAGGAAGGCAACAAGATAAATAAATACACCCCCTCTGAGAATGACAGTCATTCTGCCTGCAGCAAAGGTCGTCGTGTAGGGAGTGCCTATCAACTTGAAAATGGGGAGATAATTTATATTCCTGAATAAAATAAAATGATAATATGAAACTATCAAGATTTATTTTAACATTCACCAGTGCTGTGCTGCTGTCTTCATGCGGAGGTAGACACACAGCCGGGCAGCATGCCGACAACGAGGTTGTCGCTATAGATTCGACATCAATGGTATCTCCAAAATATGCTCAAGGTTTTAAGGTGAAGTATCTTGACGATATGGTTCTTCTTGATATCAATGATCCTGAAAATAGGGAGGCTGAACGATTTCATTTCGCGCTGACTGATAAAGATTTTTCCGGAGAAATCCCCGAAGGTTACAGCCGTCTTAACATCCCTGTAGAATCGGCAATTTGTATGACTTCGCTTCAGCTGTCGAATTTCCTTAAACTTGGGATTCCAGAAAAAGTTGTCGGCATTACGAGTACGCGTCATCTTCACAACGAACAGATGAATCGTCAGCTCAAAGAAGGTACAACACATAAAATCGGGATTGAGGGTAATTTTGATAATGAAGTCATTATGGCGCTCAATCCGGATGTGATTTTCATATCCCCGTTCAAAAGGGGCGGTTATGACGCCATACGCAACGTAAACATCCCTATGATTCCACATTTGGGATATAAGGAGCTGACACCACTCGGCCAGTCAGAATGGATAAAAGTGATTGGCTTGCTGACAGGCAATACAGAGAAAGCCAATGAAGAGTTCCGGGCTATTGAACATCGTTATAATGATTTGAAAGCTAAAGTGGATACCGTTTCAACGCGTCCAACTGTTTTCAGTGGAGAGATGCGTGGCGGCAACTGGTATGCGGTAGGTGGTAAAAGTTTTCTTGCCCAGCTATTCAGAGATGCGGGCGGTGATTATTTTCTCAAAGACAACGAAGAATCAGGGGGCGTAACACTCGATTATGAAACAGTCTATACCAACGCAGCCAATGCTGATTATTGGAGGATTGTAAACAGTTTCGAAGGAGAATTCAGTTACGATGTCCTTAAAGATCAAGACAACCGTTATACTGATTTTGACGCATGGAAAAATCATGGGGTGATCTATTGCAACATGAAAGATGTGCCGTTCTATGAGAAGATGCCGGTAGAGCCTGAAGTTGTATTGGCAGACTTTATACATGTCTTTCATCCTGATATTTTTCCAGATCATCAACCGAGTTATTATCATTTACTGAAATGAACCGGAAAACCACAATGTTGCTGATGCTGTTGTTGGGTCTATCAATAATAGCTTTTCTAATCCTGAATCTTTTACTGGGAACTGTCAAGATCCCGGTGGAAGATGTGATCGACATTCTCCTTGGAAATGATGTCGACAATAGAATATGGACCAATATTGTGATGAAGTCGCGTCTGCCTCAATCATTAACCGCAGCAATGGCTGGAGCTGGTCTTGCGGTGAGTGGACTTCTGATGCAGACAGTATTCCGTAATCCGCTTGCAGGTCCTTCTGTGCTTGGTATAAGTTCAGGAGCGAGCTTAGGTGTGGCATGCGTTGTCCTTCTGTCAGGAAGCATCGGGGGCGTGGCATTGAGTAAACTTGGTGTAATCGGAGAAGTCACGATTACCTTGTCGGCAATCATAGGTTCACTGCTTATTATGGCACTGATAGCTTTTGTAGCCCAAAAAGTGAGAGGGAATGTTACTCTACTGATAATGGGAGTGATGATAGGCTATATTGCGAATGCAATCATCGGGGTATTGAAGTTTTTTAGTGCCGAAGAAGATATCCGTGCTTACGTAATCTGGGGATTGGGTAGTTTCTCGCGTGTGTCAGGAGGGCAGACAACAGTGTTCATTGTGTTGATGCTGATACTGCTGCCCACGACATTCTTTCTGATAAAGACACTTAATCTTCTCTTGTTGGGAGATTCATACGCAAGGAATCTGGGATTGAATATTAAACACGCAAGATTGCTTGTCATCGGCTGTTCGGGAGTGTTGGTAGCTGTTGTCACAGCATATTGCGGACCGATAGTTTTCTTAGGATTGGCAGTCCCTCATATTTGCAGAGGACTATTCCATACATCAAACCATGCCACTATACTTCCCGCTTCATTGCTCGGAGGAGCCTCCCTTGCACTCTTGTGTAATCTAATAGCCCGTCTGCCGGGCTTTGAGGGAGCACTTCCAGTGAATTCAGTGACGGCACTTGTCGGAGCGCCTGTGGTTATGTGGGTATTGTTTAACAAACGAAAGAATGAGATATGAATCATAAAGAAGAGACTATCCGGGTAGTGAGTCTTGAAACCGGATATTTTTCAAAAAAGAGAACAACAGTAATTACGCGAGGGATCAACGCATCGTTATATTCCGGCGAACTGACGTGTCTTCTTGGACCGAACGGTGCAGGGAAATCGACCTTATTGAAGACTCTTACGGCGTTTCTCCCTCCTATTAAAGGTGAAATATTTATAGAGCAAAAACCATTGGAGGAATATTCAGATGCTGAACTTTCTAAAGTTATTGGTGTGGTTCTGACCGAGAAGCTTAGTCTCAACAACATGACGGTTGAAGAACTTGTCGGGATGGGAAGAAGTCCTTACACCGGTTTTTGGGGACGCATGAATGATAATGACCGGAAGATTGTGGATGAATCTATCATTCTTGTTGGAATAGACAATCTTAAAGGGAGGATGATCCAGACTCTGAGTGACGGCGAGCGTCAGAAGGTGATGATAGCCAAGGCTCTTGCCCAGGAAACCCCTATCATATTTTTGGATGAACCGACAGCTTTCCTTGATTATCCGAGTAAGGTGGAAATCATGCAATTGCTTCAGCGTCTTGCAAGGGAAAAAGGTAAAACGGTATTTCTATCAACCCACGATCTTGAGCTTGCCCTCCAGATAGCAGACAAGGTATGGCTACTTGACAAACCTCATGGGGTTACAATCGGCACTCCTGAAGATTTGGCTCTCAATGATGACATGAGCAAATATTTCTATCGTGAGGGGGTGGTGTTCGACCGAGAGAGCGGTCTTTTCAAAATCAGTCATAAGCTTGACCGGGCGGTGAAGCTTATCGGTGAAGGAGTAAGGTATAATATGGTGAAAAAGGCTCTTGCCCGACAAGGTATCGGTATTGTGGATGCAGACGATTGCGATGTGGTAATCGAAACTACGGAAAATGGTTATCTGCTCAACGGGCAGGAGGCTCCTACTATTGAGATGCTACTCGATATGCTTAACTTATGTTGCAAATGAGGAAACAATGAGAAATAAAATAACGGTAATAGGGATCGGACCGGGACATGAAGGAGATATGACTTCACGTGCAATACAGGCATTGAAGACCGCCGACACAGTGGTGGGGTACACGTGCTACATACCCTTCATATCTCACCTCCTTAAAGGAAATGCGGAGATAGTGAAAAACGGGATGAAGCAGGAACGTAAACGCATAGAAAAGGCTTTGGAAATAGTTGAGAGCGGGCGTGACGTATGCGTAATCAGTTCCGGTGATTCCGGAATATACGGGATGGCTCCGTTGGTCTACGAAATGCTTAGAGAGAGAGGAATAGATGCTGATGTGGAAGTCATTCCGGGTATCAGTGCGTTCCAAAAAGCCGCCTCGCTGCTTGGCGCTCCCGTAGGTCACGATTTCTGCGTCATCTCCTTGAGTGATCTGATGACTCCATGGAGCGTAATCGAGAAACGAATCAAGGCGGCTGCGGCGGCAGATTTCGTCACGGCGGTGTATAATCCGAAAAGTATGGGGCGTTATTGGGAACTTTATCGTTTAAAAGAATTGTTTCTTCAGGAGCGTGACCCAAAGACTCCCGTTGGATATGTTCGACAGGCTGGTCGGAACGGTGAAGAGATAAAAATCACTACCTTAGTAGATTTCGATCCTGAAGATGTGGATATGTTTACAGTCGTGATAATAGGGAACTCCCAGTCATATCAGTGGCAGGATTATTTCATCACCCCACGTGGATATTATTCACAGACTAATGATGAAGAGAATGGCGTAGGGCAGTCAATTATGATCGAAAGCTTCAGGACAATCGAGAAGGAACTTGAAAATCCGGATATCCCACTCGGTATCAAATGGCTCCTCCTTCATGCTATTCATACCACTGCGGATTTCGACATGGAAAAGATTCTAATAGTTGATAAAGATGCGGTGGAACAGATATACTCGTCATTGACAGAATGTGGGGTTAGAACTATCGTCACTGATGTAACAATGGCGGCTTCGGGTATACGGAAAGGAGCTCTTGCGCGTCTCGGCATCGAAGTGAAATGTTATCTAAATAATCCTGAGACTGCCATACTTGCGCAGGAAAAGGGAATCACAAGAACCCAGGCAGGAATAAGACTTGCCGTCGAAGAGCATCCTGACGCATTGTTTGTGTTTGGAAATGCACCTACAGCCCTCATGGAACTTTGTTCACTTATACGTCATGATAAGGCAAGACCTTGCGGAATAATAGCCGCGCCAGTCGGATTTGTGCATGTCTGCGAAAGCAAACACATGGTAAAACCCTTCACGAACATTCCGAAAATAATAGTGGAAGGACGCAAAGGTGGAAGTAATCTTGCAGCCACCTTAGTCAATTCTATACTATGCTGGCCGGATGCCGAGCAGTTAAAACCGGGAAGAGATGTTTGAAAGAAATTTCAAGGTAATAGGTATTTCTGATAGCCGGCAACAATGGTTTCCTCCCGAAGTCACTTCGATTATTAAGAGCGGAAAGGTGTTTTCCGGAGGAAAAAGGCATCATGAGATTGTGGCACACCTGCTTCCTTCAGATGCTACCTGGATCAATATAACGGTACCCTTGGAAAATGTATTCAAAGAATACATCCATTACACGGATATTGTGGTATTTGCTTCAGGTGACCCATTGTTTTTCGGATATGCAGTTACGCTTCAACGGGAATTTCCGGACGCACAGATAGAAGTCTTCCCTGCGTTCAATTCTTTGCAACTTCTTGCACATAAAATTAAGCTCCCTTATTCAGATATGATCTGTGTGTCGCTAACCGGACGTCCGTGGAAAAGTCTTGATGTTGCATTGATGAGGAATCAACCTAAGATCGGTATTCTCACAGACAGGAAGAAAGGACCTGCGGAGATAGCCGAAAGGATGCTTAATTATGGTTATGACAACTATCGTATTACGGTTGGGGAATGTCTTGGTAATTCTTCGGAAACTGTCAGGACTCTTCCGTTAAAACAGGCTGTCAATACAGAGTTCAGAAATCCAAACTGTGTGATTCTTCAGATGACAGGGAATAGAAAAAGATTTTTCGGTATCCCGGAAAAAATGTTTTCTCATCTTGAAGGGAGAAACAATATGATAACCAAGATGCCTGTCCGTCTGTTGTCGCTTGCCATGTTGGATTTATTCGGAAAATCTACCATGTGGGATGTCGGATTCTGCACAGGTTCCGTCTCCATAGAAGCAAAATTACAGTTCCCCGAATTGGATATAGTGGCTTTTGAGCGTCGGGAAGAATCCCGCAAACTTATTGAAGAAAACAGCCGCCGGTTCGGGACGCCAGGGATAGAGAGTGTTATAGCAGATTTTATGGAGTGTGATTTGAGTCAATATCTCGCTCCGGATGCTGTATTTATTGGGGGACATGGTGGAAGATTGGACGAAATGGTAGAGCGGATTTCGAAATTTCTCCGTCCCGGAGGTTGTGTGGTGTTTAATTCGGTAAGTGATGAAAGTTGCAAGACATTTATGACGGCAATTGAAAAATGTGGTAGACGTATTGTTGAATCACATCGCCTTCATCTTGATTCATATAACCCCATAATGATAATGAAAGCAATATGAAACATATAATATATCTGAATGCTGCCGGCCGTAATGTTGCAGAAAAGATAGCAACGGAACTTAAAGACTATAAAACAACTCTGATAAAAGACTTCGATGAAGACATGTTCTTCAATAGTCAGGCTTTGATTTTTGTCGGAGCTCTTGGAGTATGTATAAGAATGATCGCTCCGTTTATTAAAGACAAACATACGAACCCAGCTGTGGTATGTGCAGACAGTATCGGACGTAATGTCATTGCCGTCCTTTCAGGTCACATCGGAGGTGCTAATGAGATCTGTAGCGAAGTAGCTCATATCTTAGGAGCCAATCCCATAATAACCACACAGAGCGACAACACCGGTTATTGGGCACTCGACACTCTTTCAAAACGATTTGGCTGGATTTGTGATGCTGATCATGAGGCAATGAATCGTGCCATCTCAACATTGGTTAATGGAGAACCGGTTGCCTTGTTGCTTGACATACGTGATAATGGCACTGATATGATGGAAGGGTCACTTCCTAAAAATGTGAAGTTGATAAAAAGTATTGAGGAAGCCGAGGGTTGCAAAATGATAATTGCAGTTACTCCGTATATTTACCATTCTGACCGTTTTATATTATATTTCCGCCCGAGGGTTCTAAGTCTGGGCGTGGGTTGCAGACGCGATTGCCCTCCGGATGGAATTGTCGATTATATCGAGCAGACTTTAAAAGACAATGACATTGCTCTGTCAGCAATCAAGACGGTTGCAACGATAGACATCAAAAAGGATGAAGCTGTTGTCGCAGCTCTTGCCAAATGGAAAAATGTGCAGTTTTGTAATATCTATACTCAGTATGAACTGAAGGATATTCCTGTCCCAAATCCTTCAGAAAAGGTACTGGAGGTAACCGGGGTTGCCGGAGTAGCAGAAGGCTGTGCATTAAAGGCTTCTGATGGGGGTAAGCTTATTCTTGAAAAGCAGAAGGCAAAATTATCGGAAGGGGCAGATTTTACTTTTGCTGTTTCGATTGACCGGGGATCTTTACGAGGCGGCCACATCGAGATCGTTGGAGCTGGTCCGGGTGATCCGGATCTTGTGTCGGTGCGTGGTAGAAAGTTTCTCGAACGAGCAGACCTCATTCTCTATGCCGGGAGTCTGGTACCGAAAGAGCTAACGTTTTGTGCAAAACCAGGATGCACAGTGAAAAGTTCTGCTTCCATGAATCTTGAGGAGCAGTTTGAACTGATGAAAGTGTTTTATGACCGAGATAAACTTGTGGTGAGACTTCATACAGGCGATCCTTGCATATATGGTGCGATTCAAGAGCAAATGGCTTTTTTTGACAGGTACGGCATGTCGTATCACATCACTCCGGGGATATCGTCATTTCAAGCTGCCGCAGCTGCTCTTAGGTCGCAGTTTACGATTCCTGAAAAAGTGCAGACAATTATTCTTACTCGTGGGGAAGGTCGCACTCCAATGCCTGAAAAAGAACAACTTCATAAGCTTGCAGCTTCACAAAGCACAATGTGTATCTATCTCAGCGCGGGTATAGTGGATGAAGTTCAGAAAGAGTTGTTGATTGCCTATCCTCCTGAAACTCCTGTAGCGGCATGCTATAAGCTAACGTGGAAAGAGGAGAAAATTTATCGAGGTGTCCTTAAAGACCTTGCAAGAATAGTCCATGAGAATAATCTCACGCTGACAACACTCTTGGTAGTCGGAGACGCCATTGATAATCGTGAGGGATTGTCAAGATTATATGATGACGGCTTCAAACACTTGTTCAGGAAATGATACTCGTTTTCGGAGGTACCACGGAAGGTCGGATTGCAGTAAAGACTCTTGATGAGGGTGAAGGTAGATACGTGTATTCAACACGAAGCTCCCTACAAGATGTGGATTGTGCCCATGGAAAACATATCTGTGGGGCAATGACCGAATCCGAAATGATTGTATTTTGTAGAGAGAATAGTGTAAGGATAATCGTTGATGCCGCCCATCCGTTTGCTCAACATCTTCATACTACAATTTCAAAAGTGGCAGATCTTTTATCAATACCCGTCATTCGGCTTGAACGGAAATATACAGACATCAATAGTCCGGAAATAACGTGGTGTGACGATTATGAGGATGCGACAATAAAAATGAAGGATCGCGGAATACGTCGTCTCTTGGCTCTTACAGGAGTGCAGACTATCTCCAAATTGAAGACTTTTTGGGAAAATCATGACACATGGTTCCGAATCCTTAACCGTGCAGAGTCAATGGATATGGCTGTGCAATCAGGCTTCCCTCAATCTAATCTTGTGTTTTATGAAGAAAATGGTACTTCAGGACTTATAGAAGTTATTCATCCTGATGCTATCCTTACAAAAGAAAGCGGAGACTCGGGAGGATTTAAAGAAAAGGTTGAAGCCGCTCTGTCTTGTGGTGTCAAAGTCTTTGTCGTGCGTAGACCTGAGTTGCCGAAAAATTTTATCGTTGTTGAGGGGAAGCATGGCTTACGCAGAGAAATAGAGAAATTATTACCGGAATTTTACACGTTGCATACCGGTTTTACTACCGGTTCATGTGCCACAGCCGCTGCCAAAGCTGCGCTGATTGCTCTCTTGTCGGGTAAGAAGATGGAGGAAATACTATTTAGGATCGCTGAGGGAGAAATGATGAAAATGCCGGTAGATTCCGTAGAAATATTTACTAATTCTGCTAAAGCAAGCGTGATAAAAGACTCTGGGGATGATCCTGATGTCACGCATGGTTGCAGGATATCGGCAACGGTGGCTTATGCTTCCCATGCCGGTATAAAATTTTATGGAGGTGATGGGATTGGCACTGTTACTTTACCCGGACTTGGATTGGAGATAGGAGAGCCGGCGATAAACCCCGCTCCACGAAGAAACATCATTAATGAGCTTTCTCCATTATATTCAGGAGGACTTGATGTGACTCTTTCCCTTGAGAACGGGAAAGAGTTGGCTGAAAAGACCTTTAATCCTCGCGTTGGTGTGGTGGATGGGGTGTCGATTATCGGGACAACAGGAATTATCAGACCATTCTCTCATGATGCGTTTATTGATTGTATCCGAAGGGAAATGGATGTTGCAATCGCTATGAATTGTGAAAGGGTAGTGGTTAATTCCGGAGGAAAAAGCGAACGTTTCATGAAAACATTATTCCCTTCTCTGCCTCCACATGCATTTATTCATTACGGTAATGCCGTTGGCGAGACTATGGAAATAGGCAAGGAGAAAAATGTGGCGAGAATGACTATAGGGATAATGCTTGGCAAAGCAGTGAAACTTGCGGAAGGAAATATGGATACCCATAGCCATAAGATCACCGTAAACAAGGAATTTTTGAAAAGATTGGCAAAAGATGCAGGTTGTTCTGACGAAGCTCTCAAAGTTATAGATGGTTTTAATCTCGCGCGGGAGCTCCCGTCATTGCTAAATGAAGCAGACGCTTCCTGTTTCTTCCCGGCACTTCTGAAACAGTGTCATAAGCATTGTGCAAAAATATTTCCAAATATTCTTGATGCAGTGTTGCTGTCGGATGATGGAAAAATATTAAGTAGAATTGAGTCATGAAAAATGCATTCGTAATAGCAGCTGCCTCGTCAGGGAGTGGTAAGACAACCTTATCCCTTGGACTTATGCGTGCCTTAAGTCGCAGAAATATGACAGTACAGCCATTCAAGTGTGGTCCGGACTATATCGACACGCAATATCATAGGATTGCAACAGGGAAGGATTCTATTAATCTGGATCTGTTTATGGCTTCCGAGGCACATGTAAGGAAACTGTTTGATACATATTCTTCATCTTCACGGGTGAGTATAATCGAGGGAGCGATGGGTATGTTTGATGGCTTTGACGGTATGACAGGGAGTGCCGCAGACATAGCCCGGAAACTCAATGTGCCGGTGATTTTGCTTATAAATGCAGCGTCTACCTCTTTTTCTGTTGCAGCTATAATATATGGATTCACTCGTTTTTGTCCTGATGTGAAAGTTGCCGGAGTAATTTTTAACCGGGTGGCTTCCCGCAATCATTTTGCATTTCTGGAGGATGCTTGCAAGGCGACGGGGACAGCATGTTTCGGGTACATAGGCAAAAATGAGGGATTGCGGACGCCTTCACGTCATCTTGGATTGTCGCTTGAATCGCAGGCGGAGATAGAAAAATTTGTAGAGACAGCGGCTTTTGAAACAGAGAATACTGTGGATTTAGACCGGTTATTAGATGCCACAATGGTTTCTGTCCGAAAAATTGAATTAGAGGAGATTCATAAGAGGGATCTGACGGTTGCAGTTGCCCGGGACGAAGCATTTAATTTTATCTATCCTGTAAACCTGGATGCATTTCATGCCGATATTGTCTATTTTTCTCCATTGCATGACCGTATGCTTCCTAAGGCAGATTTGATTTATCTCCCGGGCGGATACCCTGAACTGTTCGCGTCGGAATTGGAAGAAAATTGGGAAATGCGACAGGCTATTAAAGAATATGCTGAAGCAGGCGGAAAAGTACTGGCGGAATGTGGAGGGATGATTTATATTACTGAAGAAATTGATGGAAAGAAAATGTGTGGAATTTTCCCGGTAAAAACTTCGATGGAAAATGCTCACCTGAAACTTGGTTACCGGAAAATAGTGTTTGACGGATTTGAAATTTCAGGACATGAATTTCACTATTCTGATGTCAAGGATAATATAGGACTTCCATCGATTGCACGGCAGTATAATATCCGTGGAAAAGAGGTGTCGACACCTGTCTATAGATTCAAGAATGTAATTGCCGGTTATTCTCATTTATATTGGGGAGAGACCGATATTTTAAACCTTTGGAGGTAATGAACAGAATTTACACAAGAACAGGCGACTCAGGGACAACAGCAATTCATGGAGGTCTCAGGGTTGCTAAAACAGATATACGAATCGAAGCCAACGGCTGTATCGATGAATTGAATGTGGCGGTCGGTTCGGTCCGTACGTCTTTGCTGTCAGATCATGAGTGGCAGCCACTTTTGAGGGGTGTACAGTTAAATCTGATGACGGCTATGAGTCTCGTTGCTACCCGGAGCGATATGAGTGAAAAAAATCCTAATAGTCTTCCTAAAGATTTGGTGGATGCGTTGGAACATTGCATTGATGAAATCAACAGGCAATGTTCTCCTGCCGACAGTTTCATTTTGCCCGGAGGTACTCCATTGGCATCATCTTTGCATCAGGCAAGAGTCTTGGCAAGAAAAGCAGAGAGGTGGTTGTGGCGTCTCCATGAGGAGGATCCTGTTCCTGAGATAATTCTAATCTATCTTAACCGTTTGTCGGATCTGTTTTTTATAATGTCGCGCTACGAACTCCAGCAGGCAGATTGTAAGGAAGAGATATGGAGAGAGTTCGGATACAAACGCAAATCGAAACTTTAAGAAACTGTTTAAAATTTATTTTGTATTGTTATTGAGGTCTTTGTCGGCATCTTTATGATATTTATTCAGTCATTATGGAACCCCATAACTCCTTCATAAATATCAAAAATATGCTCGACAAATCCTCTCAATTCCTTCGACAAATAAATTTAAACAGTTTCTAAGAAATTGGCTTTAATATTATTTGTATTGGGCGGACGCTTTGAGGAGGATGTCGCGCATTTTGGTGACCAGCGATGTGGGGGAGAGGATTCGGATTCCTGAGCCGAATCCTAACAGTTGTGTTATCAGTTCCTGGTTTGCCACTACATTCAATTCAAATGTCATTGATCCGTCTGAATGGTTCTTTTCCAAAAGCTTTTGTGAAGAATGAATGGGTTTTGTAAGAATATAACTTGCCTGTGAATTATCAGCAAGTATGATTATTCTCTCCTTATTCAATCTCGGAAGTTTTGTCACTCCCACAATGTCATTGAAATAATTTTCATCAAAATCCGGATTTTCTTTATAAGGTATGTCAGGACATGAATGAAAATTAATTATGCGGTCGAGTGCGAGATTGAAGAGTTTCATGTCTTCGGCTCGAGAGCCGAACAAAAACCAGCGATTGCGGTATTCTTTTAATAAATATGGGAAGAGAATGAAGGGACGCGGTTCGCGAGAATTGAACGAACGATAATTTATATAAACAGTTTGCCGTGCCGAGATGATATCATATAAGGGATTTAGATGCTCAAGTCCTTTGAGATTTGGATTGCGTTCAAAATCCACGATAGGTCTTTTATTGTTGGCATTTGCAACCTTATCCTGGAGCCTTCCTACAACATCCGCCATATCGTGGAACGGATCAAATTCGTCAAATTGGCGAAGCAAGTCTATTGTTCTGTTAAGCACAGTTATGTCATGTTCGGAAAGGGGGCGGTTGCTGATGGAATAATTGGGATCTGAATAACGGTAGTATTTGCGGTCATACACCTCAATCGGTGCTTCATATCCCAATCTGTCGGACCGCATCATTTGAATGTCAAGTTGAACCGTACGGGTGCTCACCAATTCTTGTTTCCCTTCATATTCATAAAGAGCGTCGCTACAGGCATCAACCAGGTCTTGCAGAGTCCATCGTCTACCTGTGTTGCGCAGGCAGCGGTCGATAGTTCGGTATCGTAAAAGAGCGTTTTTATTTTGTGCCATAGAGAATATTTTTCACGAAATTATAAAAATATTTTTATCTACGCAAAATCATTGCGTAGACATGTCTGAACTTTGCATCTGAAAATAAAAACACACGATTATGAAAAAGGATATGATATTTTTTTCAGTGGATGGAAAAGGTCTTACTTCCACTTCCGCCAACCATATAGCTAATCTCGCTAAAGAGATGATCAGCGACATAGAAACCTCTCTTGAGGAGATGACATTATATTCCACTACAGTCACATTGATTGGGGGAAAGGATCCCAATATTTTGAATAAGGGTGCAAATGTCGAGGAGGTGGAAGGTGTTGTAACGAAATTACATAGATTAGCGGAAGCGAAATCATTGATTGCGTGGCTTAGGGAAGCTATCAAGGCGAAGGAACGCTTGATAGCTGAGGCAACCGGAATGACTCTTGCTGACTACGCCAAAGCGAATGGCATTGATTTGAAAGAACAGCCACACCTCGGCGACATATTGACAGAAGACGAATATTTTGCATCAAAGTCTAAGGATGAAAGATGCAAGTATTATTCTCTTGAGACGCTTGCTGCGACACTTGGGAAGGCTATACATCCTGGCGGAGAATTTGCAGATATCAGAAAAGATTTACAATCAAAGGCTAAAAAGCCACATGATGTGGAAGGTCAAGGACGCGATACTTTGATTTATACGTATACCCCGACTGTGGATAATGACACAGTGGAGGATGTGTACTTCCGTTTGCAAAAACAGTATCGTGAAGCACAGGCAGGTCTTAACGCGATGAAACATGAGTGTTTGAAAGCTATAGAGGAATCGACTGTGGCGGCAAAAGCGGAATATTCCAAAGCGATTGCTGATTGGACAAACGACAGGAAACTTCTGGAGGCACGGCATTCAGAACATATCCAGCGTAAGGTAAAAGACATTTCAGGATTGCGTATAAGTATTCCTGACTCCCTTCAAAAGATATATGAAGAGGTGTCGAGTCTCGGTAAAAAGTAGTTAAACGTTTTATGGAGGTCGATTACTTAATTGGGTATCATCTCGTAATAACTTATAAAAACTGATAAGGTATGGCAACGGTTTCCCCATTAAGGAACTAAAGTCTCAAGGGATAATGATTGGCGCCATCATCATTCAGGATTTTAGCTGCAGAAAGTGGCATATAATAACATTGAAACTCATCACGCTTCAAGTGTGGTGATCTTGACCGGATTCCGATTCTGCTTACTCTCTCCATGCCTATGATGACTTGACTGTTCGGAGGCTGTTCTTGTTTTTGACAGGAAATCCGGGTTTTTGATATTGTTATAGTTCTTGATTTTGCGGCACTAATCTAAATCCCGCTTTATCAGTGAGGATAAATCTTTCAGATTTACAAATCTGAGATATTTATCCTCTTTTTCAATTTTTTAAAGATTGCTTTTGACTGAAAAAGTATAGCGTGCGAGGATCACAACAAGGTAAGATAGAAAGCATTGAATCAAGATTTATTAACACTTTAGGATCATGAGATTTGAAGTATTTTTACGAAATTTGCGACTTGAATGATTTAATTTACCTTTCGCTTGCGAAAGGTGAGGGTTATAAGTGAGTTTGCGAAACTTATCTTAAATTATAATTAAAATTGTATGTTGGAATTTTTATCGGAATATAGGTTGGAAGGTCTTTTCGTTGGGTTATGCACTTTTTTGATTATAGGGATATATCATCCACTTGTAATTAAAGGTGAGTATTATTTCGGAGAAAAGATTAAATGGTGGTTTTTAGTGGCAGGCATCATTTTCCTTGCCGGTTCGCTTGCCGTTGAAGGAGTTGTAGCATCGGCACTTTTGGGAGTTGCTTCGTTTAGTTCTTTTTGGAGCATTAAAGAAGTTTCAGAGCAGGTTGAGAGAGTAAGGAAGGGATGGTTCCCTGCTAATCCTGAGAGGGTTAAGAGTGAAGAATCAAGAGTGAAGGGTGAAGAGTGATAATTGATAATAGAAAATTGATAATTGGACACATCCGTTAGAGATTCTTTTGACTTTGCACAGAAAGATTGATTTAAGGATGAAGGAAATATTCAATTTAGCCGGTTTATTGCTATGATTAAAACAAAGAATGTGTCCGCAGATGGTTTATGCGGACACATTCTTTATATTGCGATTTTAATGGAGAGGATGACTTATTAATCAAGGAATCGGGATGTGATTCCGTTATAGAAATCTATACGGCGGTCACGGAGGAACGGCCACCAGTGACGCACATTTTCTGTGCGTGTTTTGTCTATTTCCACAATAAATTCTTCCGGTGCATTGTCGGGAGCCATATCGAGAATCTCACCCTGAGGACCGGCAACAAAACTTGAGCCCCAGAAATCGATGCCGGAAGTCTGACCGGAAGGATCCTCTTCAAAACCACAACGGTTTACGCTGATGACGGGGAGTCCGTTAGCAACGGCATGACTGCGTTGTATGGTGATCCAAGCCTCACGTTGACGATTTTTCTCGTCTTGAGGATCGTCGGGATTCCAGCCGATAGCAGTAGGATAGAACAGCATTTCAGCACCTTTCATCGCCATAATCCTGGCTGCCTCAGGATACCATTGATCCCAGCAAACGAGTACACCGAGGCGTCCGAGAGAAGTGTTGATAGGTTCAAACCCTATATCTCCGGGAGTGAAATAAAATTTCTCATAGAACCCCGGATCATCTGGGATATGCATTTTGCGATATTTCCCGGCGATAGAACCGTCGGTGTCAAACACCACGGCTGTGTTATGATAAAGTCCTGGAGCACGACGTTCAAATGCACTTGTGACGAGCACCACATTATTTTCTGCAGCCGCATCAGAATAGAAATTTGCAAAATCTTCAAGGCGAGTGGCGAAACGGAAGTTTTCCACATTTTCGCATTGACAGAAATACAATGAATCATGGAGCTCGGAGAGCACAATCAATTGTGCTCCATCCGCTGCCAGACTTTCGATCGCTGCAAGGTTGCGTCGGCGGTTGGCATTCACATCGGAAGTAAAGGAATGTTGAACGACACCGATTCTGATAATATTGTTGTCAGAAGGCTGGGAATCACGGTTTTGATTAAGATTCTCCTCTTCTGAAGAGAGATTATAATTATCTATCATAAATAGCGGAGTTAAAGAGATTTTGAGGAATTTGCATGGTTGCGCAATGCAAGGAACCATGTTGTTTTATGAGGGTAGTACAGTCTATGCCGACAATTTTGTGGTCGGGGAATGCTATTTTAATTGTCTGCATTGCCAAAGTATCGTTTGCCGGCTGGCGATAAGTCGGCATGAAGATAACTTTGTCAGTTATCAGATAATTTGCGTATGTTGCAGGAAGTCGGTTACCGTTTTCATCATAAATTGCATCCGGAAGAGGAAGTTCCACAAGATTAAACGGTCCACCTTCCGCATTCCGAAACATCGTCAGCTGCGCCCGCATCTTCAAGAGTTCTTCGAATTGAGAATCATCGACATTCCTGCATCCTGTGAAAATAATAATGTTTTCAGGAGCAATGCGGGCGAGTGTGTCGATATGGGAGTCGGTGTCATCCCCTTCAAGGGCGCCATAATCAAGAAAAAGGACATGGTTAACACCAAGGCGATGCTGTAATTGATTTTCCACATCCTTTTTAGAAAGACCGCCGTTCCTGTTTGGAGAGCAGAGACATCTGGTAGTCGTAAGTAAAGTGCCATGACCATCTGTTTCTACAGATCCCCCTTCCAGAACGAAATCGCGCTCGTTGCGATAAATTTCCGGCGAAACTACATATTTTTCAGACAATTGGAGATTTACAAGATTATCTTTGTCAGAAGCGAATTTCAATCCCCAGCCGTTAAACCCGAAATCCAAAGCCCTGAGTCGGTCATTCTTTACGACTGACAGTGGACCATAGTCTCGCGTCCAGGTGTCGTTATATTCACATGTGACGTATGTTATTAATTCCTGACGACAATTTTTAAGGACGTCTTTTGCTTCATCGGCATCATGACATAAAAGAACCACGTGTACGCCTTCGTCTGTAAACGCATGAATCATACGCTCATATTGACTTCGTGCCTCGTCGAGAATATAACACCAATCGGTATTTGCTGTAGGGAGAGCCATTAGGATAGACTCTTGGGGAGCCCATTCCGGAAGAAAAGTTCTCATGAAATCTTGAAAAAGAAAAAGTTTAAACAACTTCTATGAAGTTTTAGAAATTGTTTAAAATTTATTTTGTCTTGTCATTGAGGTCTTTGTCGGCATCTTTATGATATTTATTCAGTCATTATGGAACCCCATAACTCCATCATAAATATCAAAAATCTACTCGACAAATCCTCTCAATTCCTTCGACAAATAAATTTAACCAATTTCTTAAACACTTCAATATGCAAATTTAAATAATTATTGTGTCACAAGCATAATGTATGAGGATATTTTTCAAAGAATTTAGTAATTTTGCAGTGAAGTTGTTTAACCTTCGGTGTAAAAATTAAACAAAATGGAATCAGTAACCCAAAAACATGATACAGTCAAGGAGTTCGCGGCAATGACTGCACTCTGTAAAGATATATTTGTGAAAAAAATGTCTGATTATGGCACATCATGGAGAGTGATGCGTCCGTCAAGTCTGACAGATCAGATATATATTAAAGCACGTCGTATCCGTTCGATTGAAGAGAAAGGTGAAGGAGCTGCGAAAGTAAATGAAGGAATTGAGCCGGAATTTATAGGGATCGTGAATTATTGTGCAATTGCCTTGATCCAGCTTGCATTGGGTCCGGGGGAATATATAAGCCATGAAAAGGCGACAGCCCTTTATGATAAGGCAATTGCAGATTCTACTGCCTTGATGCTCAATAAGAATCATGATTATGATGAAGCTTGGAGGCATATGCGTATATCAAGTTTTACAGATATCATCCTTCAGAAACTTCTACGAACCAGGGAGATAGAAGATCATAACGGGAAGACCCTCATCAGCGAGGGAGTTGATGCCAACTATATGGATATGATCAACTATGCGCTTTTCGCACTTATAAAGTTGCATTATGAAGACTGAATCGGCGAAATGGATTTCACTGGTGACATGGCTTTTTCGCATTATAATAGGTGGTGTCTTTATTTTTTCCGGATTTGCAAAAGCGATAGATCCGTGGGGCACACTCTATAAAGTGAATGACTATTTGGGAGTCATGTCGCTCTCACTATGGCCGAATTTGGTTTTGGTGGGGGTGTTTGGTCTGTGTGCTCTTGAATTTATGACAGGTATCTTCCTGTTGTTTGGATGTTTCAGGCGTTCGGGTACAATTTTAGCATCCATTATAATGGCATTCATGTTGCCCCTGACATTCTGGATTGCTATAAGCGACCCTGTTGCCGATTGTGGATGCTTCGGGGATGCACTTGTGATTTCAAATTGGGCTACCTTTTGGAAAAATGTTGCATTGACCGCAGGGATTGTATGGCTATTGAAGTACAACAAACTTAGTCTATGCCTGATAACCCCCGCTCTGCAGTGGATAGCATTCGTTGTGTCGGGACTGTTTATTCTGACAATAGAGCTTTTGGGATACCTTTCTCAACCTTTAATTGATTTCCGGTCTTATAAAGTTGGTGAACAACTTGTTGATTATAATTCGGTAGCGAGTGATGTACCGCAATATCTTTTTATTTATGAAAAAGACGGGGAGAGAGCGGAATTCGGAGAAAATGACGTGTTGCCCGATGAATCTGAAGGATGGACGTTTGTTGATCGCAAGGAAATAACCTCCGATGGTGCCAAATCTTCTGTGGAAAAAGCGGGCGAATCCAAAAATCTTAGAATCTGGAGTAAAGACAGCGAAGACGATGATACAGAAGATGCCATTGTCAGAGAAGGGAAAGAGTTGATTATAATGATGCCCGACCTGAAAGCCGTTTCTCCTGCCACTACATGGAAATTGAATTCACTTTATGAATGGTCGTTGAAAAACAATATCACCATGATTGCCGTGGTTTCAGGTTCTCCTGAGGAAATAGCTAATTGGGAAGATCTTTCAATGGCAAGTTATCCTATCTATACCGCCGACGATACCCAGATAAAAGAGGTGGTAAGGGGTAATCCAGGTGTTGTATATCTTGAAAACGGGAATGTGGTGTGGAAAAGCACTCTGTATGCTATAAATATCGACGACTTCCTACAACCGAATACAACCTATGACGCACGTAATTTCTCAGTAGACAATGGTCGCATTCTCCGTAATTGCATATATATATACCTGATTGTTATGGGAGTCCTTATAGTATTGTCGTTTACACCGAGACTTCACCATATCTATACACCTAAAAAGAGGAAAAAGAGGATCAATGAAGACATAAATGATTAATTCAACGTTCAGGAAGCGAACGTTGAGGATTAGAGGGGGAGTTTTACTCATGATGGTAAGGCTCCCCTTTTAATATGGTCATTGCCCGATAGACTTGTTCAGTGAAGAAAAGCCGTATCATCTCGTGGGTAAATGTCATTTTTGAGAGAGATATTTTAGAGTCAGCTCTTTTGTATACATCTTTTGAAAATCCGTAGGGTCCGCCCACAACGAATACCCCGCGCTTTCTTCCGGAAGCCATTAGCTTCTGCATTTGTCCGGCAAATTCCACGGATGTGAACTGTGTTCCATGCTCATCCAGAAGAATACATTGGTCGGCTGAAGTAAGGCTGTTTAATATCATTTCCCCTTCCTTCTCTTTTTGCATTTCCGGAGTCATGGATTTAGTGCCTTTTATGTCGGGCAGACATTCGATTTTATAGGGTATATAGCGTTTGAGTCGTTTGGTGAACTCATCAATACCTGCTTGCACGTATGATTGTGTGGTTTTCCCCACTGTCAAAAGTACTATTTCCATAAATTTTCTTAACTTTGTGCAAAATTACAAAAAACAACAATGGAAACAAAAGAGGAACTTATCAATCAATTGCTCGACCTCGCATTTGCAGAGGATATCGGCGACGGTGATCATACAACTTTGTCAACCATACCTGCCGACGCCATGGGGCGTTCACGCCTGATCATTAAAGAGGAAGGTGTGCTTGCCGGAGTCAAGGAGGCTGAAAAGGTGCTTCATAAAGTGGATCCTTCTATCAAGATGAATGTCATGATTGAAGACGGAGCGAGAGTGAAACCTGGAGACATCGCTTTCACTGCCGAAGGACCCGTGCGTTCTCTTCTTATTGCTGAAAGGACGATGCTTAATATCATGCAGCGCATGAGCAGTGTGGCAACAATGACACGCAAGTATCAGGATGAATTGGAAGGTCTGCACACTAAGGTGCTTGATACCCGCAAGACCACTCCGGGAATGCGAATCATGGAGAAAGAGGCTGTGAAGATCGGTGGAGGTACCAATCATCGTATCGGTCTTTTTGATATGATTCTTATAAAAGACAATCATATCGATTTCGCCGGAGGCATAGAGAAAGCTATCGAACGGGCAAGAGAATATTGCAAAGAGCATGGCAAAGATCTCAAAATTGAGGTTGAGGTGCGTTCCCTTGACGATATCCGCAGGGTTATGGCAATAGGTGGTGTAGACAGAATCATGTTTGACAACTTCACTCCTGAACTTACCAAAGAGGCGGTAGCGCTTGTCAATGGAACGATGGAAACAGAATCGTCTGGCGGTATAACCATCAAGAATCTGCGTCAATATGGAGAAGCCGGTGTAGATTTTATTTCTGTAGGTGCGCTTACCCACAGTGTAAAAGGTCTTGACATGTCGTTTAAGGCATTTTAATTTTTAAGTACCTACGGAAATAAATGAACACATGCCAGCCATATATCGCGGCAACCTATAAAGCCGTTCATCAGTCGTTATGGAACCCCATAATTCCATCTTCACGGCTTCATATCTCGCTCACACTATAAGCCAATCATATGCACATTTATTTTTCGTAGGTACTTATCAAAACGCTCCTCAATGAAAAAAGAAAACAAACTCCGCGACCTTGCATTCGGCAAATTTGCTGAGGACAAGGCTGCGGAGTTTTATATTTCAAAAGGTTACGCTATCAAGGAGAGGAACTGGAGGCATCATCGCATAGAGATCGATATCATAGCCCAGACCGGTAATATTATCGTGTTTGTAGAGGTGAAGGCGCGCAGTGGAAGAGACATGTCGGCGGCAGATGCTGTGACGTTGGATAAAATGAAAAGTATGGCACGAGGTGCCGACGCTTATCTGAAGTCTTTACAAGGGGATTTTGAATATAGATATGACATCTTTGCATTGACGGGAGATTTTGATGACTATTCCGTAGAGGTATTCGAAGATGCTTTTGTATCGCCCCTGCTGCGATAATTATTTTGATTGATGTTTGATGGACGATGGATGTGCTCACTTCGTTCGCCACACTCCATTCTTTATCCAAATTTTTAAGATTATTATAAACACAAGAGATGCATCTGGAGCAGGATGCATCTCTTGTGTTTATGTATGATTTGAGATAGGTGTTTATCAGATATTCTCGCTTTCAAGAGGTGTTTCAACCGGAGCAGTTTCTGATGATTTGTTTTCCTTGATGAAGAATACACAAACCGAACCGATGATAATTGAAATACCGGCAATCATCATCATCATGTATTCCGGAGCAAGTTCTCCCGGTTTGCTGAGCAATGTGAGAATCCATCCACCGGCAAGGGCTGCAACAATCTGAGGAATGCAGATTGTGCAGTTGAAGAGACCGAGATAAGCACCGATGTTTCCACTCTTGAGAGAGTTGGTAAGGATGGTGAATGGCCAAGCAAGCATCGCTGCCCAACCACATCCAATCAATATGAATGCAATAAAGAGAAGGTATTGGTTTGTCAGGAATGACATCATGATAAAGCCTATTCCTGCAAGAACAAGGCTTAGAGAGTAAGAGAATTTACGACTCTTGAATTTGGGAAGGATAACAGCCCAGACAACAGACCCCAAAGCCTGAATTGCATAAAGCAGACCAACCCAGTTGCCTGCATCGTTATATTGCGGGGTGGCGGAATTCAAGACAGTCTTTGTCTCATAGCTGCAGTTGGCGGCATTTGAAATATCATGAGAAGAAGCATCTTCAATTGAAAGAGATCCGTCGGAGCCATGTGCCACGATTGCAGCTTCAGTAAGTTTTACCGGACCCTGAAGTCTGGAAAGATAATCAACAAGTTCTACGTTGCTGAAGTCAGCTACAGACTGTCCGTCTACGGAAAGAGAATTGACATCGCTGATAACTCTTCCGTAGGCAGCTTTTGCCTCGCCGTTTTCATTATTTAAAATTTGATGTCCGTTCACAATCGTGTCGTTTCCATTAATGACAATCTGAGATGCGGGATAGAAGATTCCTCCCGCCTTGACTCCCTCTGCAAGTGCATGTCCATGGCTTACTATAAGCACAGAATCACCGATAAGAAGATTTTTAGCTTCATAGAGTTTGTCACCATCCTTTATACCTACGACACTCTCCGTAGTAGGGGTGTCAAACGCTTTGAATGCCACAGTGTTTGTTGCGTAGGTCCATAAGAATAGAAATGCGAACCAACAGAAGAATTGTACAAGACCAACCGTCCAGAATGTTGCAGGTGCATTCTTGAGAAGTTTGACTACACCGGGGTTTGAACCTTTGGCAGGGGCTTCGTCGCCACCATTATATTCATTGTAGACATGAGGAGGCCATTCCTTAATTTTAACAAGAGAATAAATGACGCATATCAATAATATCGCAGCACCGATATAGAATGACCAGATAACAGTAGGAGGCACAACCCCGGATGGAGCCGTATTACGCATTCCTATCCAGCCAAGACAGATCGGGAATATGTAGCCCACAACTGAACCGGCATTGCAAAGAAAGCTCTGGATTGAGTAAGCGAGCCCTTTCTGTTTCTCGTTGACCATATCTCCCACAAGCATCTTGAAGGGTTGCATAGCCATGTTTATAGATGTATCGAGCAACATCAAAGCTATCAGTCCGAAAAGTATCGCGCTTGCCACCGTGAACTGGAAGCTGCCGGCGTTAGGAAGAAGGCACATAACAATAACTGCGATTGTTGCGCCGAAAATCAGATAGGGGAGACGCCTGCCGAAACGGTTCCATGTGCGGTCGCTCATCATGCCGACAATCGGTTGCACGAGTAAGCCCATCAACGGAGGAAGAATCCAGAAATAACTCAAATCGTGAGGGTCAGCCCCGATGGTCGTGAATATTCGGGACACATTAGCACTTTGCAGTGCATAAGCAATCTGAACTCCAAAGAACCCAAAACTGAGGTTCCAAAGTTTCCAGAAGCTTAAATCCGGTTTAGTTTTCATTTAGGTACTATTTATTTGTTTGTTATTCAGTTTTGATTTGCCCGTAAAGCCAAGCAATTTCCTGCGCCCATATATCTTCATCGGGCGTTTCAAGAATCATGGGAATCCCGTTCAGCTGTGGATCATTCACTAATCGAGTGAAGAATTGGTTACCGAGGGTGCCTTGTCCGATACTTGCATGCCGGTCTATTCTTGAGCCGAGCTCCCTTTTGTCGTCGTTGAGATGCATCCCCTTTAGATAATTCCTTCCGATGATGCTGTCAAATTGATTCCAAGTGTTTTCATAACCCTCTTCAGTGCCGAGATCGTAACCTGCAGAATAGGCATGACATGTATCGATACAAACACCGACTCTGGTCTTGTCTTCCACTTTGTCTATTATATGAGCCAGTTGTTCGAATGTATGTCCGATATTAGATCCTTGACCAGCTACATTCTCCAATACTGCGGTAACACCATGAGTTTTATTCAAGGTTATATTGATGGATTCGGCGATGCGATCAAGACAATCAGATTCCTCAAGCTCATTGAGATGGCTGCCCGGATGAAAATTTAACATGGTTAAACCCAGACGGCTACAGCGATTCACCTCGTCAAGGAATGATTTTCTTGACATGGCAAGCTTTTTTTCGTCGGGAGATCCTAAATTGATTAAAAAATTATCGTGTGGAAGAATTACGGCAGGGGTGTAACCATACAGATTACAATTGTCTTTGAATTTTTCCACCTCATCATCAGATATTTCTTTAGAGACCCATCTGTTGCTGCTGCCAGTGAACAAGGCAAAAGCCTTTGCCCCAATTGCATGAGCTCTCACGGGAGCGTTTGCCACACCCCCTGCGACACTTACGTGAGCACCAATATATTTCATGTGAAGAATTTATTTCAAGTTAACGGAACAAAATTAACGAAAATACCCCATATTTCCAAAAAAATAGATGTAACTTTGCTGTCTAAATCAACAAACAATGGAGATATCAAAAACAAAGGCAGCTTTCTATTCAACATTGTCATCAAAAAAGATTAGAAATAAACATGGTATGTTTATTGTAGAAGGTGAAAAATGCGTCACTGATACCATTGGGGCGTTTGAGCTCATAAATCTTATTGCCACAAATAAATGGGCTGAAACTCATAGAGAAATCGTGACCGAATATTCAGCATTGTTTCTTGAGGCGACGCCTTCGGTATTAAAGAAGATATCATCCCTCTCAACGCCTCCGGAGGTAATTGCCGTTTTCAGAATTCCTGAAGACACCACATTGCCTGACATTTCCGGTAGGCTTGTACTCGCACTTGACGGAATCCAGGATCCCGGAAATCTCGGTACAATCATACGTACTGCCGATTGGTTTGGCGTTGACATCATTCTGGCATCTGATGATACAGTTGACGTATATAATCCAAAAACAATCCAGTCTACAATGGGTTCTCTCAGAAGAGTGAAAGTTTATTATACTTCACTTCCCGATGTGATCAGGAAAAACAGTGTATTGCCTGTCTATGGGACATTGCTTAATGGTGAGGACATGTTTAAAACGGAGCTTTCCAATTGCGGAATTATCGTGATGGGCAATGAAGGAAATGGCATTTCCAAAGAAATGCGTGAGCTGATTGATCATCCATTGTTGATACCGCCGTATAAAGAAAATTCGCATGGTGAATCATTGAATGTGGCGATAGCTACAGCAATAACATTAGCAACATTCAGAAATCGTTAACCTATTTATCATGGCAAAAACCAAAAGCGTATATTTCTGTCAGTCTTGTGGCTACGAATCACCCAAATGGCTGGGGAAATGCCCCGCATGTGGGGAATGGAATACTTTTGCAGAAGAAAAAATAACTGTGCAAAAAAAATCGGATAGTAAACCCGGAAAAACAAAAACTCAGAAACCAGTGAAACTTTCTGAAATAGAGGCCCTCGATGAACCCAGAATACATATGCCATCTGAAGAGTTGAACAGGGTTTTAGGTGGAGGGCTTGTTGCCGGAAGTCTGACATTGATCGGGGGGGAACCCGGAATAGGTAAATCAACCCTGCTCCTTCAAAATATACTATCGATCAGAAATAAAAAGATACTGTACATATCGGGAGAAGAAAGTGCAAGCCAGTTGAAACTCCGAGCAGACAGGCTTGGAAAAGTGTCAGACAATACGTTGATTTTGTGTGAGACAAGTCTTGACAATATCTTCACTCAAATTGAAAATGTTTCCCCTCAGATTATTGTTGTGGATTCCATTCAGACAATTGCGTCGGAACAGATTGAGTCGGCAGCCGGAAGTGTAAGTCAGGTCAGAGAATGTGCTGCAGCATTATTGAGATATGCCAAAGAATCCGGGGTCCCGGTCATATTGGTGGGACATATCAATAAGGACGGTGCCATAGCGGGTCCTAAAGTTCTTGAGCATATCGTTGATACAGTGCTTCAGTTTGAGGGAGACCGCCAGTATCTTTACAGAATATTGCGTTCAATTAAAAACCGCTTCGGTTCAACTTCTGAAATCGGAATTTATGAAATGGTTCAGAAGGGATTGAGAGAAGTGAAAAATCCATCAGAGATGCTTCTTTCAGAGAATAGGGAAGAGGAAATGAGTGGTATTGCCATTGGTGTCACCGTAGAAGGAGTTAGGCCATTCATGGTGGAGGTGCAGGCTTTGGTTTCAAGTGCAGCATATGGCACACCGCAAAGATCTGTAACGGGTTTTGACCAGAGAAGATTGAACATGCTTCTCGCCGTGCTTGAAAAAAGGGCAAGGTTTAAACTGGGGCAGAAAGATGTGTTCCTTAACATGGCGGGTGGATTGAAAGTGGCAGATCCTGCAATCGATATGGCTGTAGTGGCGTCTATAATGTCTTCTAATTTTGATGTCTCTGTCTCAAGAAAGACTGCTTTTATAGGAGAAGTAGGCCTTTCGGGTGAAATAAGAACCGTCACAAGAATAGAGCAAAGGGTAGCGGAAGTGGAAAAACTCGGATTTGATGCAGTTGTGATTCCAAAAGGTAATCTGAAAGGGATTAAAGATAAATTTAAGCTTAAGATAGTGGAAGTGGCGAAAGTAGAGGAGATGTTGCGTTATCTTTTCGAATAGAGTTTTTCTTTTTGCAAAAAAGTTTGAAAGCATAATGATTTTTTGAACCGTAGATAATGATGGAATGTTAATAAAGTAAAACTATTCAAAATTCCACTTTAGACATTCCACTATGAAAACAGTATCCTGTGCTTATGCTTTTGAACGTAACATTGCAAGGTGGCTGACGGCAGGAATCCTTGCCGGAGGCGCCTTGCTTTCGCACGCTCAGACAACTGTAGAATCTTCATATGAAGCGACTCCTGAAGCAGCAAAAATTAAATCTGCAATAGATGCTACACATGTAATTACAATGGGAAATGAAGGGGTGGCAAAAGATTCTATAAGTCATTTGCTCAATATGTTTTATGTTGACCAGTTCCGGCATTTTCAGGATCCCCGCGCGCCTTATTTTATGTTTTTAAGTAAGAACGGCAATCTTGCTTTGGGAGTAGGAGGATTAATAAGGATGAGAGGATATTTCGATTGGAACGGCTCAATACCTATCAACGGTTTTTCTCCATATTTTATACCTATCCCCAAAGATCCCACTTCAATGAGAAGGCTTTCTGCCACACCGGCTGGAACAGGAATGTTTCTGACTCTTTTAGGGAAAAATTCCTTTCTCGGTAATTTCATGGGTTTTATTCAGGCAGATTTTTCCGGATATAACAATAGGGATTTTAAATTAAAGAAAGCTTATTTCACTGCAGGAGATTGGACTGTCGGTTATGCAACGAGCACATTTGAAGACACTAAAGCTGAACCTGCCACAATCGATGGTTCAGGTCCGAATGGGGGCAATTCCCGTACAAATGTTCTCGTAAGATATTCTCATACATTTAAAGAAAAATGGACGGTTGCAGGATCCTTTGAATTTCCTTCAAGTTCAATAAAATCTGATGGTGTATATACTAAAGGATGCAGTGATTATGTGCCTGATCTGGCTGCATTCGTGCAATATCAATGGGGAGGTGGCGCAAGCCATATACGTTTTTCAGGACTTGGCAGGATTTTGACTTATAGGGATCTTGTAGTAGGTAAAAATTATAATATTTTTGGTTGGGGCGCGCAGTTGTCGACAACGATAAAAGTTCTTCCTCAGTTTAATTTATATGGAACTGCTACATTAGGTAAAGGCCATGAATCTTATACTACTGATCTTGCAAGCGACAGTTTCGACCTTGTGGAAGATCCTGATGAAAAAGGGAAACTTTATGCTCCAACAGCTGTTGGATATGTGTTCGGAGCCCAATACTATTTCACTAATAATGTTTTTGCCGACGTGGCACTTTCCGAACAGCGGTATTATCCTAAAGACAATCCTGGTGACGGGCAATACAAATATGGATTATATGGCGCATTCAATCTTTTCTGGGACATAACCCCAAGATTTGAGGTGGGCATGGAATATCTTGCAGGAAAAAGAATGAATTTTAATGGCACTCACGGATGTGCAAACCGTTTGACGGCTATGGTTATGTTGAGTTTTTAAACGAAAGGAATATAATTTTTCGAAGTTTTTATAGATGTTTGGGTATTTTGGGGCGGAAATTTGCATTTCTGCCCCTATATTTTTAATTTTGTGTTCAAATCCGTAAATATAAGATATGCAATATTTGCATTCGCATAACGAAGAAGTTGAAACTTTTACTAACTTTTTAGCTTTGAAGCGTCTTAGGAAAACCCCTGAGCGTTTTGAAATACTACGTTGTGCACTTGATTATAATGGACATTTTGATGCGGATTGCCTTTACCATTCAATGGAAGAGAAGGGTTACCATGTGAGCAAGGCAACTATTTATAATACCATAGAACTTCTTTGTTCTTCCGGCATTATCAGAAGATTGCTTTTCGACACACATCAGGCACGATATGAACGCGCAAGTCTGACGCATAGTCATCTGATATGTACTGAATGTGGAGAAATCAGGGAAATCAATCTTGAGGAAGTTGATAAGGCACTCGCAAATATAAAGATTTCATCATTTACTCCGGTCTATGTTTCCACATGTATTTATGGAATATGTGACAAATGTAGAAAAAAGGTGGAGAATGGATGATTTTATAAAATAGAAGACGATTATAATCGTTCTATATAAAACACCAAACACACAATAACATCTTAAATTAATCTTAAATTTAACCATGGCAAAAGTAAAACCTTTCCGCGGTGTGCGTCCGCCCCGCGAGCTTGTAGAGGAAGTAGTGTCACGCCCGTATGATGTGCTTAACAGTGAAGAAGCACGCAAAGAGGCAGAAGGGAATGAAAAATCACTCTATCATATCATAAAACCCGAGATTGATTTTGAACCCGGAACAGATGAGCATGATCCCAAAGTATATGACAAGGCAGTAGAGAACTTCAAAAAATTCCAAAAAGAGGGCTGGCTTGTTCAAGACAGCAAAGAGAATTATTACATCTATGCCCAAACAATGGAGGGTAGGACTCAATATGGTTTTGTTGTAGGTGCATGGGTTAATGATTACATGGAGGGCAGAATTAAAAAACATGAGCTTACCCGCCGTGACAAAGAGGAAGACCGTATGAAGCATGTTCGTGTCAACAATGCCAATATAGAACCGGTGTTCTTTGCATTCCCCGACAATGAAGCACTCGAGCAGATTATTCGTGAAGTCACGGCAAAAACTCCCGAATATGATTTTGTAGCTCCCGATGGATTCGGTCATACCCTATGGGTGATTGATGATGACGCTACAATTGCAAAGGTGACAGAAGAATTTGAAAAGATACCTAATCTATATATTGCAGACGGTCACCACCGCTCGGCAGCCGCAGCTCTTGTCGGAGCAGAGAAGGCAAAGAATAATCCGAATCATAAGGGTGATGAGGAATATAATTATTTCCTTGCCGTTGCATTCCCTGCCTCTCATCTTCGTATCATAGACTACAACCGTGTAGTAAAAGATCTGAATGGTCTTACTGAAGATGAATTCCTCAATAAATTGAAAGAGAATTTTGAGGTTGAAGATAAGGGCGCAGATATATACTCTCCTTCAGGACTTCATAATTTCGCACTCTATCTTGGCGGAAAATGGTATTCTTTAACAGCCAAGCCGGGAACATATGATGACAATGACCCTATTGGTGTTCTGGATGTCACAGTATCGTCCAATCTTATCCTACGCGATATCCTTGGCATTACTGACCTGCGTAGCGACAAGCGTATTGATTTCGTAGGTGGTATCAGGGGACTTGGCGAACTTAAGAGGAGAGTAGACAACGGAGAAATGAAAATGGCACTTGCTCTTTATCCTGTAACTATGGATCAGCTTATGAATATAGCTGACAGCGGCAACATCATGCCTCCAAAGACTACCTGGTTTGAACCAAAACTCCGTTCAGGTCTCATAATTCATAAACTTGACTGATATATAGCTCATATATAGATACGTGTATTTTTATTAAAAATTAAGACAGCCAATCCGTTCGAACGAATTGGCTGTCTTTTTTATCATCAAGCCTTATAAATTGCCTAAAAAATATGTGGAACATAATTAACACTTGAAAGTTGAATCATTCATTCAACCTTATTTTGTTTTTAACGTTATTAAATAAAGCCTTGCAAATATATAATTATTTGTGAGAACAATGCCGCTAAAAATTAAAGCTATGTCAAACAATCAAAATCAACAAATGTCTCTTGGCTATTCCCTTGCAGTCGTGCTTATAATTATAGGCGGCGTCTGCTCAATTGTGGGTTTGTGTATTTTGATTGAATGGGTGATTGGATTGGGGATTGGAATCATTTGCGTTTCAAGTGTAGTTGCCTACAATTCTCTTCCAAAAGAAAGAATCCGATATCGTCGTTATAGAACGCGCCGGTCTGTCAGGTTTTGAATATGATGTTTATTCCGCGCCAGTGGAAAATAAATAAAATCTTTAACTCTATAATTTTTAATCAACACAAAAACAAGAAAAACATAATTAGAAATGAAAAAACTATTTTATCTGTTATTCCTGTTGCCATTAGCATTTTTTGCTTCGTGCAACGACGACGATGATCTCGCTCAAGTTGATTTTGAAGTGACTCTAAGCAATGTCACCTTGGTCAATAATAATTATTATGCAATTTCCGGAGATGTTGTGAATATCGACGGTGTAGCTGTAAAATCTCTGACTGACAAAGCAGCAACTGTTACAGGTGTTAGGTATTTCCTCGATGGCTTCCCGATCTGGGCAAGTGTGGAAGAAGGACAATTCAATTTTGCATTCTCAACAGAGGGAATGGAGACAGGCAAACACAATCTTGCTATCACAGCAACTGTATTACAGGTGGACAAATCGATAACAAGTGCAGCGCTCAATGTCCCGATTACTATCGTTGAAAATGCTGATGGACTTCCTACGGATGCTCCTGAAATCGGAACTTATTCCATCACTGTCAGAATGGATGCAAAAAATTGATAATAAATAGCAATCATCGGATAAATTAAAAAACAGCTCGCTTGTGAACAATCACTTGCGAGCTGTTTAAGTATATATCCCTCTATTATTTTTTAGTGACAGGCTCCATGTGAATCGTCACTATTGCATTCTTTCCGAATTTTTGTTTTATAGTCGTTTCTGCAACCGTGGCTTTTGAATGAGCTTCGTTAAGAGAAATTTCGCCGTCCATGTTTACGTGCATATCAACTGCTATGCCATTTCCAATACGTCGCGTGCGGAGGTTATGAACATTTTCGATCCCGGGAACACATTCTACAATCTTGCGTATCTCTTTTTCCTGGTCTTCAGGTAATGAACTTTCCAGGAGTTCGTTTACGGCAGGTTTAAAGATGTCGTATCCACTTTTGATAATAAATAAGCTCACTACAATTGCGGCAAGTGGATCGAGAATTCTCCAATGGGGTCCTAAAAACATTGCACCGGCAACTCCAAATAAAGTGCCGCCTGATGAGAGCGCATCGCTCCGGTGATGCCAGGCATTTGCCTCAACAGCTTGGGAGTTGACATCTTTACCGGTTTTGATGGTAAAACGGTAAAGCCATTCCTTAGATATAATTGATATCAATGCTATGATCAATGCAAGCATCGTAGGCTGGTCAAGAGTTTGCCCCTTTATACTTTTTAAGACAAGTTCAATACCATTGATCATCAGTCCTATGCCTGCCACGGCAAGAATAATGCCGATTATCATAGTGGCGAAGGTTTCAAATTTTCCATGACCGTAATCATGACCTTTGTCTCGAGGTTTGCCTGCTATTTTTACAAATACCAATACGATTAAGTCGGTTATAAAATCTGATAAGGAATGAACTGCGTCAGCAATCATTGCGGAACTCTTCCCGAATATTCCTGCAATAAATTTGAGAACGATGAGCAAAGCATTTACTGCCGAGCCTATAAGAGTCACCCTATATATTTTTTTCTCACGGGCATTCATTTCAAAGAGATATGATTAGTAACTAATTGCTGCAAAGATAGCAAAAAACAAGTATATGATGACAAAATTATAAGTGTATTTATGAATTATCCTCAGGACGGTGCTTTTTAGTGATCATTATGGAAATCCCCAGGCATATAATGAGAATTTGTGGATAGAAAAGATAAGGCCAAGGAGCCACGGGAGAGATCCCTGCCAGTGAAGCTGCCATTAAAGTTTGTGCTCCGTAAGGAATAAGTGCCTGCACGATACATGATCCTGTATCGAGCAAGGATGCGCTCTTCTTTGCAGGAATACCGTAATGGTCAGCTATTCTTTTGGCAAGCGAACCAACCGTAATGATAGCCACAGTGTTGTTTGCTGTACAAAGGTTAACTATCCCTACCAGTAGAGATATGCTCAATTGAGCTCCTCTTGATGTGCCAATGTTTCTTCCGAGAACTTTTAAGATGAAGTCGATACCTCCGGCACTTTTTATCATTCCCAACATCCCTGCAGCAAGGAGAGTTACAATTATAAGAGCTCCGACAGAATCTATCCCTTCTCCCGCTACATAAAATATGTCAAGCAAAGATAATCCTTCAATGAATCCCGCTATGATTGCGGAGAGAATGCCTAACAATAGAACAATTGTCACGTTGATTCCACACAACGCGCAGATTATTACTACAAGATAAGGGATGATGAGCCATTGGCTCTTCCCAGATGGTTCAGGATTAATGTCGAGAGTCGGTGCGAGAGTGCAATATAAAACCAAAGCAATTATTGCTGCAGGGAGAACAATGGCGATGTTTGCCTTAAATTTGTCTTTCATGTTGCAACCCTGTGTACGCGTAGCGGCTATTGTAGTGTCGGAAATAAACGAAAGATTGTCGCCGAAGAAAGCTCCTCCAAGCACAATTGCTATGAAAAATGGCATAGGTGCATTTGCCCCGTCTGCCATCTGAGATGCAAGGGGTGTGAGTGCGACAACAGTCCCGACGGAGGTCCCTATAGCCATTGAAATGAAACACGTGGCTATAAAAAGTCCAGGCACAATCATGTAGGTGGGGAGAAGAGATAGAGTAAAATCTACGGTTGCCTCTACTGCTCCGGTTTTTCTTGCGATTGCGGCAAATGCGCCTGCAAGAATGAATATCCACACCATATAAAGGACATTTGAAGATCCCGCCTCTTTAGAGAAAATTTCGATTCTTTCAGACAGCGGTTTGCCGCGCATGGTGAAAGCCGACCATACAGAAGCGACAAGCAATGCGACACTGATTGGCATTTTGTAAAAATCACCGCAAATTATTGATGTGGCAAGATAAACAAGAAGAAAAACAATAATTGGAGAGACTGCAATTATTCCTTTTGAATAAGAAATATCTACTTTAATACCCGACATTTTTATGTGATTTAACCTTCCAAACTAAAGTTTAAGAGTATGTTTACTTTTAACATTAAGAAATCTTTAGAAGTCTTTTTGGTC
>CAJTZQ010000002.1 GCA_910583795.1 uncultured Muribaculaceae bacterium | reverse complement strand
TGGTGGCTATGTTTGACCACAGGCGTATGCGTACGGGCTTGTATGTCTTGCCGGGGACTCCCGGTTCGCCGGTGTCGCCTTTATCGCCTTTATCGCCTTTTTCAAGGCGGGAGAGGGTGATGGATGCGGAGATCTGCATAATTGATAATTGGTAATTGATAATTGATAATTGGTAATTGATAATTGGTAATTGGTAATTGGTAATTGGTAATTATCCATTTCACAAAGTGAATTCGACGAATGCTGTGACCTGGAGGGATTTGACGCCGTTGTCGTCCATGAATTTTAGAGGGACGGAGATGGAGTTGGATTTGTCGGACTTGCCGATTATTCCGTATGCGGGGAGCGCGGAGTTGTTTAGGATAGTGCCGTCGGTGCGCTGTAGCTGCCAGGTGGTGGTGTATGCCGGTATCGTGGCTCCGGAGCGGCGTGCAAGGAGGGAAGCGGTGAATACGCGCTTTGCCGAAGCCGGTGCGGAGACCGGGAATGTCGGTTCCGCTGTCGCCGTGCCGTCGGTGACTGATATGCCGACATAAAAGGGGTCGCCGGAGTCCATGACCGACTGCGTGTCCATGTATGTGTCTGAGCCGTGGACAACAGTCACGCGGTAGACGGCGTATGCCTCGACGTCGGATGCCTTTACGACGAGACGTGTGTTGTTGACCGCCGCCGCGGAGACAACTACCCATCCGGTGGCTGTCAGCTTTTCCCACTTAAACGTGCGGTTGCCGGGTGCAGAGAGTGGGACTGCTCCGGAGTATACCTGTGCAATGAGTGTGGTGGATGTTCCTTTGTTCTGGTCGACGACGAAGGGATTGTTGCCTTCGCCGATTATATGGACTTCCTCGCCTGATTCGGTGCGGGGCTGGATGTCGACGGGGATGTTTGCGGGGTAACGGTTGAGACCGACAATGCCGTACATCTTTATGTTGTGACCCGCCTGCGCCGCGGTGCCCTTGGAGCAGAAGTTTTTGAGGATCTTGACCTGGTATGGTGTGGTGCCGCCGCCGCTGATCCGGAACATTCCGGCGGGGATGTTTCCGGTGGCGGCATTTAATGTCTGTCCGGCGTTGAAGGGCACGAGCACGCCGTCGTAATAGAGGAGGATGTTGTCGGGGACAGTCTCACCTCCATTTGGCATCAGGGATGATGCGAGGTGGTATGTGAGTACGGGGCATTTGGTGGGGTCAGCCTCCCAGTCGGGATAGACGCCGTCGGCGTCGTAACGCTGGAATAGGTCGCCCATGGTGCATGTGATCAGGGGGGCGTATATGTCGCCCCCGAGCTCGCGGATTAGGGTTAGTGATTGACTGGCGGTGGACATTTTGGTTGGTGGTCTTTGGTCTTTGGTTGTTGGTCGTTGGTCGATGATATGTGCTTACTTCGTGCGCACCACGCTCAAGACCGGAAACTATTTTTGCTCTTCTTCCTGATTGGTGTCGGGACCGGATTCGGGATTGGAGCCGGTATCTGATTCGGGCTGGACTGATTCGGGCTGCTCTTCTTGCGGATCGGATTCGGGGAGGGGGTAGCCGTGGGATTGCATGTATTCGAGGAGGACGGGGAGCGTGACGGGGGGAAGTGGGTGCGGCTCGCATTCCTCGTTTTGTTCGGCACGGACTTCAGGTGCCGTGAGGATTATGGAGCCTACCTGCGTGATAAGCTCCTCGATTGATCCGGAGCCGCAGAGTCGCATAAGGTCGCGGTCCCAGAGGAGGTATGAGCCGTCGGCGAATGTTGATCTGGAGTCGAGGAGACCGAGGTAGGCGGCTAAGGCTTTAGGGGCTTTGATGTATTGCATTTGAGTTGTGAGATTTGAGTTGTGAGTTTTGAGTTGTGAGTTTTGAGAGGGATTATCGGGCGAGGAGGACGGCGCCGGAGGAGTCGGTGATGTAGTTGCCGGATGAGTCCTTCAGGCAGCACCAGGGACCGCGGTCGGAGACTTCTACGCCTATATTTTTTTTGGCTGCGGAGGATGAGAGTGGGTAGTCGTGTGTGTTTCCGGAGCCGACAAATACAGGTGATGACGAGTCGCAATCGTACCAGTCTATTTTCAGTTCCTGGGATGGATCAGAAATCAATCCTCCCGGCTCCTTGAATACCTGGATCTTTGCGTGGTGGATGGTGTCACTGCCGCCAAAGAATGTGTTGGCAAGGATCTCGTCGCGGTGCGGGGGTACGCGGCGGTTGATGGTGACATATTTCTCATCCATTATGGTTGACCCGACAAGGAGCTCGCAGACGAGCGAGACAGAGTCCCCCATCCACCGGCGGTTAATGGCGATGGGTTGTGAGTTGTATGTTGTGAGTTGTGAGCTTCCTGACGGAGGGGTGTAAGCCGGCAGGGATAGCTCGAGGTCTTCGTAGTCGGTGTAGACGATTGTACGCTTAACGCCATTATCGATCTTGCGCCAACGGACTGTGCATGTCTTTCCGCGCCGGTGTACGACAGGTGTGATCACAAGTGTGTCATGATCGGTGGCGAATGGATCCCAGTTGAGAGCGGATGGGCAGTCGAGCTCGACAGACGGGACGGCGGACGCCGCCATGTTTGTCCGGAGTGTGACAGTGTCGCTTCCACGCACACCTTTCGCCTTGACGCGGAAAACGTATTTCCAGGATTGGGAGGACGGGAGGTTTGCCGTTATCTTGAGACCGAGGGGGTATCCTGTGGGATAGAGAGTGTGTCCGGCTGTTGATGCTGTGATCTGCTCCTCTGCTCCGGATGCGTTGATTCTCCACCATCCGCGCTCCTCGTACTCAGCGGACACGTCGGCACCCTCGTACTGCAGTTCCGGCACGAGTATGAGGGGGATGAGCGAGTGGTCGGGTATGTATGACTGCGTCTCCTCGTCAAAGATCTGATGGAGGGGGACGTTGTCAGCCGGGGATATTGTGACCCCGAGACCGGATAGATCCTTGTGGAGTACTGATGTGTGGCGGATCATGATTCAATTGATAATTGATAATTGATAATTGATGGTCAGAGGCGGAATTCGGTGGAGACTTCGGAGACCTTCGTGTCATCGATGGCGGCGCGGCAGATGAATGTTATCTTTGAGATCGGGGTGCCATCGTAACTGAAATCAGCCTTGGAGAGCAGGAGACGCTTGTTGTCGCGGTCGGTGTTGGGTACCCACTGGGCGTCGGAGGCGGCACGGAGGACACCGTCCTTGTCGTAGCTTTCGCGGAACCATGAGATATTTGTCGGGGATATCTGGTCGAGCACGTCCTGATTGTAGAGTGTTGCCGTGAGGGTGAGCGTGGCTCCGAAGAGGTCGAGGGTGTGCTCGTTGTAGACGATGACCTTTTCCTCGAAGTCGATGACGAAAGCGGGATTGCCTTGGTAAAAAGCCCATGATGTGACACCGTAGGATGGCTTGACACCCTTGATGCCGTTTTTCTGGCACATCCAGATACAACCTGCGTAGAGGCATGTTTCTGTTACGAAAGTTCGGATGCCGGTCTGCTCGTTGTAATCCCAGCATTCGAAGCGGTATTCCCTTTCCGGGTCGTATTCTCCTGTGTAGATTATCGTGGGGACGGGTTTGCCCTGGTGGGTGAACTGGATGAAGTTGCCGATAACCGTCTTGAAATATGCTATCTCGTCGCCGGGATTGACGCCGGGGATGTCGGAGAACCAGTCGGAGGGGCATCGACCGATGAAGGTAGCCACGTTGGAAAGGTCAATGATCGGTTTGGTTATGCCTTCGTAGCGGACAAGAGACCCTTCGTGTGAGGATATCCGGAATAGTCGCTGGAGTGTGTCGATCGTCTGATGACCCCAGCGTGCCAGGGTCATGAGTGTGCAGGGGGGATAGTTTATACCTGCCGGGACTTCGTCGTCGGCGTATTGGGTGACGTTGAGACGGTTGCCGGATGTGCCGAGCTCGGCGCCGTTGACGCGCATGAAGGAGGTATAGTATGATCCGGGGACACCCGGGAGGGCGGCGTCGAAGAGATTGTTGACGACACCGCGGATGACCATACCTGGGACGATCGCTGTGACATAGCCGTCGTAGCGTGGGCGGATTGTGACCCACCAGCGGCGTGTTCCGTCCTCGTTAAGCCCGTCCGGCTCTACGGATTCAATCGTGTCGCCCTCGGTAAACATTGAATCGCCCTGCTGTATGGACTGCTGATTGATCACCAGCTCCATGACCGTGAGGGCTGTGCGGATTATGGCTGACTCGAATTCGGCGTTACCCCGAGAGTCTACGGCTCCGCCGATGCCACCATAAAGCCCGGCTATAAATTGACCGAAGTGGGCACCCTTCATCAGCTTGATGCGTCCTTCGGCAGTGTCATCGTCCTTTCTGGAAAGGAACTGTTTGCGAACAGGAGAATCGGGATCAAGGTCATGAGCCAAATCAGCATGGTCTGCCTCCTTGGCATGGTCCGCTTCTTTAGAGCTGCCCACCGATGCATCACCATCACCGGACAGATATCTCCGGATTTCCTTCTTTACCCAGTCTTCAGTGGCATAATCCTGAAGTAGTGCCTCAATTTCCTCACGACCAAAAGTGTTGGTATCGGCTTCGCGCCATTCACCATCCTCTTCACAAATCCACACCTTACCCGGAAATCCTGTTCCCACGAACGCCCACATACCTTTGACCGGATTCGGATACTCCTCAACCAGCTTTGCATAAGTCTGGAATATGCAGCCGTGAGGATGAACCCAACGCTTAGTGCGGAGCGTGCCGGCAATCGTGACATTATTTTCAAACGTGTGGTCGGCATAATGGGAATAATTGTCGCGTGGTTCGCGGAGATCTTCCGGAGGCATTCCATCGCCAAGGATTTCCGTTTCAAATCCGGATTCACCCGTGTCGGCATCAACAATTACGGAAGATGAATCGGGAGATTCTGAATCAGATGAAACGGCAACAGAGACAGAGTCTTCGACCGATGGCTCGGAGACAGAGAGTGAAGCCGAATCTTCGACAGGGGATTCCGATATTTTGATTGATACTTCTTCCATTTCGATGGGGATTGGGTTTAGGGTTGAGAGTTTATGGTTTAAGAGCCAATGAGGGATTTTGAGAATCGGGAGGAGGCAAAAGCTATGCTTTTGAACCGGACAGCTCCGCGACCAGGGATTATTTCATTAGGTCTTTACATTGTGAGAGGAGTACTTGAGCAGCTTCGTTGGCATCGAGGGTTAGGGCGGAGAGATAAGCAGTCTGGATTATGACAGCCTCCTTCAGTTTCTCGCAGATCTCAATACCTTCATTTCTAATCCTTGGAATCGGGAGGTAGCGTCCACGTTGCAATACAACCGATGCGCCGCCATTACAACTCCAGAATTCGAGCACAAGTCCGGTCGGTTCGCTAATGATCGCCACGACCGGTTTCTGAGGGTTTCCACGTAGCCCTGAGAAGCGGGAAGACTGCAAGAGATAATCCGGATCAGATTCGAGTATAGGTTGCGTGACCGCCCTTTCCCAATCAGACATCTTGAAAGTGATCAAGCGCATGAAATCATCAGGGAGCTGCATGCGCCCACGTCCGATTCCAATCTGTTTCGCGAAAGTTATACTGCCGCTAAGTGGTTTCCCGGAATCAAGTAACCAAACGGGAGCGTTACTTTCGACAACACGTGCAGCCTGTTCGATCTTGGAAAGAATAATCTCATCTACGGTGAGAGTAGCGGGATCATTCTGACTGACGAGAGATTCGCTGCGCTCGTTCATATCGAGAGCTATGCGGGCGAGACGCTGGATTTCATCGACGCGATAGATCATGTCAGATGCCAATGAAGGTGATGTTGTGAGCTTTGCCGGCAGCGACTATCTGTAATGTGGTACGGATTTTGGATTCGGGATAGTCGAAACGCTCAGAGAGGACGGCACGAGCATCCGCGAGACAAGAGACCTCTATTTCTTCTTCGGAGGTTGGAGCGCTTGCTTGATCAGATTTGAGTTGTGAGTCTTGAGTCTTGAGAATGCTCTCTTCAATTGCATCACAATCGGGATTTTGAGAAGATTCGGGAAGATCGGGAGCCGAGCTTAAGTCCGGACACGGAACTATGCCATCGGATTCTGATTTTCCAGACTCTTGTTCTGATTCGGATTTAACAGATTCCGGATGTGCTTCTTCGGGCTTCGCATCGGATTCTGTGGATTCGGATGCGGGGGTTGCACCTGTGGACGCGATGGACGTGGCGGACGCGATGTATCGCGTCCCTACTGAGGGATCGGATTCTTTGGATTCGGACGTTGGTATTGTCGTTGCAGTTGATTCCGATGGGGTGGTTTGCGATGCATCCCAGGACGGTTTGGGAGGATTTACTTCAATCTGGATTTCTTCATCAGTGGTGTAAGAGCGTATTTTTTTGATTTTTCCTGACAGGAAAGCTTGGGAACGCTCAATAGCCATCTGTACAATCGGGTTGTCGGTGGTGTAGGAAGCAGGGATAACACCATTAAGTGTCGTGGCTCCCCCTGTGAAAGAGACACGGACAGATGCCTTGCCAAGAGGGATATTGGTATGCCACTCATTGATTCCGATTACACCGTATGTTATTTTCAGTTTTTTCATTGGATGGGGTTGAGAGTTTATGGTTGAGGGTTTATGGTTTAAGAATAATCTGGTAATTTTGAATTATCTTGATTAAGCTGGATTGATCTGGATTAATCGGGATTGATTAGGAGGAGGCGGACAAGCCTCGCGGCTCAGACCGCCTCCAAAATCAAACGAAATTATGAAAAACACAAAATTATCAGCCGGCGTAGATTTCGCCAGAATATTCAGACCATTTAGAATCCTTGTATTGCCAAGCCTGACCGAAAGTAGCCTTGGCGTTGATTCCGGGACAGTCGACAGTGAGGATGTATACCTTACCCTCCACGGGAGAGGCGGGAGCCTCAGCGGAACCCCAGAGCGCGAAAGTGGTGACACCTGCGGCAACACAACCAGCCTCACCATCAATCCAGATATGGCAAGAGCCTTTGAGACCGAGGGCATCCCAGACAACAGTGGATTCGCGGGTAGCCTCATGACCTTCGATTTTTTCACTATCCTTATGTTCAGCAGAATAAACATAGTGGACGATACGGTCGTACGCAATTATACCAGCAGAGTTACTCCAACCGAGACGGTCGAGGGTAGGCTCGAGTTTCAATTCAAGGTCACCAAAGACAGTATGAATAGATGTCACAGACCATCCGATAGGGTTAGTCTTTGCAATGATCTGCACCTCCGGATGCTTGGAGAAATCGATTGTCTGGATGTTTTCAAGGAAGTTTTTGCCACACAGAGCAATAACCGCCTTGGGGACATCCTCACCCGTGAAGATCATCTTCATAAGCGATATAAGCTCCTCGAACGTCCACTTGCCCTGATGGTCAAGGTGACGTTTTATCTGATATCGGACACCTTCGGTTGTGTAGATTGTCTGAAGACCGAGATCAGTCTCGACGGTGAATTTAGATTTACGACCAGCCCAGAGGGTACGATTACCTTTAGTCTTGAAATCCTTGATCTGAGCCTCGGCAATGAGAGCCTTGGAGAACGGGATTCGTTTCTTCTGCGCCTCGAAATAGTCGCTGACGATGGAGTTGAAACCACGTTTCTGAGCGTAGATCTCAGTAGGAGTGGGGACAATCAAGTTTGGAGCGACCTCTTTCTGAGTCTCGAACATAGCCACAGAAAGAATAATGAGAGTTGTTCCAGCGGCAATAGCGGGGACAGTAGATGTGTCGTCGGTAGTATTAGTCTTGGGTCCATTGACAGCCATAGCGACCGGATTTCCTGTATTAGCATCCTTACTTGTGATAAAGAGCATGAGGGGCTGACCCGGGGTGGTGTTAGCACCTGATTGGTCGTAGCCGTCGACACCTTTGACAAGGACAGTAGTGAACGGCTGAAGGAGTCGTTTGTCTTCCTTAGCAAGGTCAAGGACAACAGAGTCGGCATCTTTACCACCTACCGCTTTCTGGAGGACAACAGAACTGCGTGGCTCATCGATAGCGTAGTGCTGGATAACAGGAGATGTAACCTTCACCCTCTTGGCATAAAGCATGAGCTGCATGAGGGGAGTGTCGTCTGAATTAAACTTGAAGAGCTCTTCATCGATAGCAGTGTCAATGAAATTACCAGGGGCAATGCCGCCTGTGGCACCTGCAGCCGCGGAGACGGTAGCAGCTTCGCCATTTACCTGAGTGTTGAGACCGGTTGATCCGGGAGCGGGCTGAGCAGGTTCTCCACCTACGTTAACAGGACCGCCAGTTAGTTCGTCTGCCATAATTATTTAGTTTTGAGTTGTGAGATTTGAGTTGTGAGATTTGGGGATTCAGCCCGGCGGACTGAACACTTGACAAAAAAGATTTTGGGATTTATCCGGATTAATCTTGATTGAGCTTGACTAATCGGGATTGATTATTGAACTTCGATATGCTATTTAAGAGGGTTCAATCAGAGATCCCGGGGAGATTCCACCAGTGGCATCAGCCAAAGAGGAGACCGTTGCGGCACATCCATAGAGTTGCGAAGCGAGACCTGCAGAACCTTTGGACGGGCAGATACGGGAGGAGACAACTTTTACAGATTTCATCGGGGAAGGGATTGAAGTTGGAGGCAAAAGCTGCGCTTTTGAACCGGACAGCTCCGCGACTTTGAGATTTAAGGGGATTAATCAATTAGCAATTGGGAATCAGCAATTGATTGGGGTAATCAAGCCATACGGGCGAGGTCAAATACGGACATTCCTTTTTTGGGAGCCGGGGAAGCGCCGGGTTTACCTTGGAGCGGGATAGTGCCATCGCCATCTTTAGCCTTACGCAACTTTTCGGAGACCTTCTGGTTTTTCCCGGCAATCTCACCTTCCTCACGGGCATTACGCACATCTTCATCATGATTTTTAGCCTTTAAGATCATCCGGACAGTATCGGGAGTGAATTTGCCAAGGATAAAGTCACGACAGATTTCAATGAGGGACTCCATAGCGGAATCTATATCATCGTCAGACAATCCTTCGGAAGATGCCAAAGCTTCGAGATCAGCAAGAGACTGCTGAAGATTATTATTGTAGGTGTCTTCATATTCCGCCTCCTTCTTGACCTTTTCGGCAAACTCCTTATTCGCCTTACGAATCTCCTCCTGTTTTTCGGGATCGTCGAGGGCAGCGAGAAGATCATCTTTGCCCAGGATGCGAAGAAGAGATATGGCAGGATCGTCGCCGTTGCTCCATTCCGTCATGAGCCGGGCGGCACGCGGATCGGAGAAATAGAAGTCGGACAACTTACGCTCGCGCTCGTCGTATTCAGAGAGACGCCTGTCGTAATCATCGTAATCATCGGAAATCTGGGCAAAAATCTCTTCATCGTCTTCGAAAGACTTATCGGGGTATTTATTGCGAAGACGCTCGACTTGAGCATCGCGTCTGGACTTATTCTCTTTGCTATCAGCCATGTTGCAGAAAAATGAAAATTGAGTAAAGATTATGACGCGAAGATAAGGAGATAAAGAGGGATAGGAACCATAAGTATTAAAGCGCGTGAATATTAAATTTGAGGATATAAAAACATCTGAACGAAAAACAATTAACGCGCAAGACAGCTATGAAACGAAAAGGATCGAGAGTGGAATATGCACAGGAAAGAAACCGGGAGATCTTTATACTTTTCAGAAAAATACATTCGGAAGGTGGATTGAGCAGGACAGAAGTGTGCCGAAGAGTAGCGAACTCTCCGGCATCAAGATTCTGGGTGAGCGAGGAGAGAGCCACCTACGTCATATCGGCAATGAATTCAGGGAGACCGCTACCGAGGATGCATGAGAACCGAGAGGCTATGTTCGGGGAGATATTCAGACGTTTCAAGATAGAGCAAGGTCTTAACCCACGGAGGAAAATATCAGAGATAGTAGGAGAGATCATCCACCAGAGAGCTCCACGTTTCTATCTGACAACAGGGAGCGTGGGGATATTCTATCATCTTCATTGCAAACTGCAAAGAAGAGAGCGCAAGGTTGACTTTACGAATTGATAATGCATAATTAATAATTACGGTGAAGGAGAGAGAAATAACAGCCGAAAGTATGCTTAAGGAGAATGCGCGGAGAAACGCGATTATCCATACACCATTCAATCCTGTGACAGGACTGGGCTCCCCCGGGAAGCGGTTTCGGTTTGCACTTCCGGATTTCCCTATCAAAGAACAGTGGCTACCCGAAACAATGCGGAACATTCCGCTTATAAAAGAGCTGCGAGGAGCGGGGAGTCTTGACAACTTTATAGAGAGCACGCTTGAGGCGGAAGTGACAGAAGAGACGAGAGAGGTTGTGATCGACAGATTCGTAAGGCTACGCAACCGGCATGACTTTCCATTCTGGGCAGGGGTGCATGTATATATAATGAGTAAAGAGCCCGGGGAGGGGGAAATACTATTCAAGCTCAGCAGACCTCAACGAAAATTTGTAGAACTTCTTGAGGAGATGAGGACAAGCAACAAACCCATAAGGCTCGTTCTATTAAAGGCACGCCAATGGGGCGGCTCAACCACAAGCCAACTTTACATGGCATGGCTTCAACTTGTGCACAAAGTGGGGCTTAATTCAGCCATAGTCTCCCAGACGAAAAAGACATCATTCGCGATAAAAGGGATGTATGACCGCGCATTGAACCGCTATCCTGTGGAACTGCTTCACAAGGCGGGGGAGAGTTACGACCCAAAGGAGGCGAAGATGGTCAACGTGGGAATGACTGGAGACTATAAGAAAGTGCCACAGAGAGACTGCACGATAACGATAGCATCATACGAGGCACCTGACGCATTGCGCGGAGATGCCTATTCACTTGTGCATTGTTCCGAGGTGGGGTTATGGTCACCCACAGACAAGAAGACGCCGGACTCGGTTGTGAGGTCGGCATGCTCCGGAGTGTTGTTGCGTCCCTACACGATGATAGTGTATGAATCGACCGCCAACGGCACCGGGAATTTCTTTCACCGGGAATATAATTCGGCAAAGAAAGGGGAATCGCAATTTTCTTCATTGTTTATCTCATGGTTTGACATAGACATTTACAGGATCCCGTTCAGCACGAAAGAAGAAGAGAAGAAGTTTGCGCAATATCTTCTTGACAACAGGAAGAAAGAGAACAGCGACAGCAAGAGGGAAGAGCCGGGGAGATATCTATGGTGGCTATGGGAAAAGGGAGCGGCATTGGAAGGGATAAAATGGTATATCGAGGAGAGGAAGGGGAAGGATTCCCATGCAGTTATGGCAGCAGAATTCCCGACGGATGACATAGAGGCATTCGTGCACAGCGGCGGGATGGTGTTTGACAAATACAGGGTGGAGCCATTGAGGAAATCTTGCAGAGCCCCCCGGCAAATCGGGGAGGTGAGCGGAAACGGGGAATATGGAGAGGAAGCATTGAAAAATGTGCATTTTTCAGAAGACAGCCAAGGGAACCTGAAAGTATGGAGTCTTCCAGAGCCTGAGACCGGGGAAGAAATCATCACCGACCGCTTCCTGACAGTAGTGGACATCGGGGGGCGGAGTGCAAAGGCTGACTGGAGCGTGATAGCGGTGTTTGACCGACTGGACATGATAGAGCCGAACGGAAAGCCGATCGTGGCGGCACAATGGAGGGGGCATCTGGACATAGACCAGATAGCCTGGAAAGCGGCACAGATAGCTAAATTCTATAACAATTCGCTACTTGTGATCGAGAGCAACACACTTGAGACCCATGACAGAGAGAGACTTGTTGAGGGAGACCAATCGGGATACGTGCTGAACGAGATCAAGGATGTGTATGACAACCTATATGCGAGGAGCCAGACAGAGGAGGAGATCCGGGACAGGATTCCACGAAGATACGGCTTCCATACGAACACAAAAACAAAGCCGCTCATCATATCATCGCTTGTGAGGGCGGTGAGAGAACGGCTTTATATAGAGAGGGACGAGGATGTGCTATCGGAATACCTACAATATGAGCGGAAGCAGAACGGGAGTTACGGCGCAATCACAGGGTGCCATGACGACCTGTTGATGACCCGGGCGATAGGTCTCCACATCTGCTTCACAGAGATGGCACAGCCAAGGATAGTGAAGCGAAATGCGAAAAGGGTTACGAAGAGGAGAAAGCCTGTCTCGGAAGCGAGCATTTGAGTCAATTAGCAATTACTAATTTTGGTCTTTGGACGGTGGTCTTTGGATTCAGCCCGATGGGCTGAACACTCGACAAAAAAAGATATTGGATTAAGCGGGAATAATCGGGACTAATCATTAATCAGTTGAGGAAGGTTTGGGCTTGGGCGACGGCGGCGGGATTTGCCTGAGCCTGTACCTGCCCGGCAATTTCGGGAGGGACACCCTGCGGCTGCTGCCCTTCCGCCACCCGCTGTTCGTCTGCCTGAATTGACTGAAGGAGACCATCGGCGTAGGGGAACATTCCGTGTTCAAGGAGTTGCTTGGTGGTTATGCCGTGTGCTTTCCAAAGCTCCATAAGGAAGTCGTTGGCGGCGGCTCGATATACAGGGGAAGCCTGAGACTGCCCGATCTTGAGGTCATATTCTACATCGCGGATCAATTTCGGGTCGTAGCGGACGTATGCCCCGCGACCGGAAATTTTGACGATCCGGGGTTCGTCGTAGTACTGCTGAATATTTTTAACATCCTTTCGTGCGCCTTCTTCCTGAAAGCTCTGGTAGGTGTCGAGAACATCCTGCAGGGAGACCGTTGCGTTCTGAGTCTGCTGATGATAAAGAGAAGCAGACATTCCGGCAAACCCCTCCTTACCTTGAAGAGCCCCATTGACACCGGAAATGTCTTCGAAGAATTTAAGCTGAATTGACAGCAATTCATGGATGCCGATGTTTGTGCAATTGTTGGCTATCTGTTGAGGAAGAGCCGTGCCGGTCTTAGGCTGACGAATCATAATGACCCCGTTGAACCGCGCCCATTCATCTGCGATATCGTCCATGCTCATTCCTTCGGGGAGACATTCCTCCGGAAACAGGAGTACACCCTTGGCAGAGGCACGCATGATCCAGTCGTACATAATGATGAGACGGTTGACGTAGCGCTGCTGGTCGAGGACATCGGCAACATAAGAATGGATCTCTCCATCGATAAAGGGGTAAGCCTTCCAGACGTATGGGTGCTCCTTGTGTTCGTAGGGTGTCTCACCTTCGTTGAGGATCTGACCGAAAGGAGTAATATAATAACAATACCAATAAGAGTCGATGAACCATTCAGCCTCAATGAGAGGGATCTCATCTTCAGGGATTCCAGCCTGGCGCCCCCGGGAAAGACGGTCGCGGTTGACAGCCTCAACAAGAACCGGATAATCCCCGACATCGCATTTGAACCAGTCTCCATTGTTGTAGTCATGGCAACGATAGCGCTCCTTAGTCTCCTTACGCCAGACCTCAATGACACGGCAACGTGTGGAATCACGTGGAACGAGAAAATCAGTCTTATTATTGAGATTATATCCGAACTGATCGAAAGCCCCGGCAATGAGAGAGGGGTCGGCAGCTGCGGAATATATTTCACGGAGACGGTCGTAATCTGCAGGGGAATTGGCGAAAGCCTGACAGAGCTGATCGAAAGAGATGTCGTGGATCTCACCGACGCAGGAACAGTCCCAACCGCGGAAGTCACGCATATTATTGTCGATAAAGAAATTGTTTGGCTGCACATAGTCAGTCCAACATTCCTTTCGTTCGCGGCGCCATCCATACCACTTGCGATGAACCACAAATCCGGAGATCAGGAACTCCTCGAAAGAACGGGCGTTGACTTCCTTCATGCAGTTCATCTCCATGACGCATTCAAGAGTGGTGGTCATAGTCTCGCCAAGTTTCTGCTCGTCGCGGTCACGTGCCACACAAATGGGGGTAAGCGCCTGAGAGCGGAACAATCCCAGGATGGAGCGCACCATGCGCCGGATGAGGTTGTTTTTTAGAGCGATGTTGCCTTGTGACGTTATGTAGTCTTCCTCGCGCATACGGACACCGTCGACACAGACGATGTCATCCCACTGGCGACCATAGGTGTAGTTTTTGTTGCGCTCACGGTCTGAACGGAAGCGCTCCATGGCGTTCCAATAGTTGTTTGCCTCCATGAGGACACGGAGACCACGCTCAAGAGAAGATCGTGCATCGGGACCGGCAATTGAGTCGATGAGGGAAGAGGGTTTGGGATTGGGGGTTGATGGTTTATTTTTCTTGCCTCCGACACGGGAGAGACGATGGATTTTTTCGGACATACTTTAGAGTTGTGAGTTTTGAGTTGCGAGTTTTGAGAGGGATCCGGAAATAGAAAGCCTGACAATGCGCGAAGATATTGAGGATGGGCGCATTGTCAGGCTTAACTATTAATGAAGAGTTGTCAGTTTTGAGTTATGAGTTGTGAGAGTGCTTACTGCGTGCGCACCACACTCAAGGTCATTTTTGAGTTGTCAGTTTTGGAGTGCTACTTCCTTAAGGTATTGTTCGGGATTGTTGAGGGCGTTGACGAGACGACGCATGTAGAGATAGTAAGTATCGGACATCTCTTTCTTTTTCTGCGCGTCGGGTTCCTGCTTAATAGCCTTGCGCATAGCATCGAGGTCGGAATCAAGCGCCTCGAAGATCTGATAGCGGAGGAATTCGGGAGAGTTGTAGATGAAGTTTGCACGCCGTGCCGCCTCCAAGACACCTTTCGCCGCGTCTTTCTGATAGCCGTTGAACTCATGTTCCGTGGTCTCGGCTTCGTCTTTGAACTTATAGTATTCGGCAATGAGCTTACGGTTTGCCGTCCGTTCGTCACCGGACTTGACCACGCGGTTTGCCAATGGGATATTTTTCCATTCAAACTCACGATCGCCGAAGGGAGTTTCAATCAATCCTTTCTTAACCTTCATCGGGAAAGAGACCATACCTCCGAAAGTTCCGGAAATCATATATTCAATCTTAGCGGGGTTTAGGTCGATCTTTCCTTTCCTATAGTCGCTACCGCCGGAAACTTCATTGAGCCACCTGGAGAACTGCACGATGTGTTGATCAGCCGACTGGTAAACGCGCTTCCATTCCGGGTCGAGCTCATTGAAAGGTGATTGATTAGCCACAGGGAGACCGGTCCACCCTTTGTTCATGATGTAGGCTTCGGTGAAGGGCTTGACAGCGGAGGGGATAAATGGGGAGACTCCGCCACCTCCTTCGAGAAGGTCGAGCGGGAGAACCTGACTGACCTGGGAAGCCATCTGGAAAGCGAGTTCAGAATCGGAGTATCGCTCATTGCCGGAGATGACCCCAGTTGCAAGTTCGCCGAGACCATAAATGGAGCGGTATTCAATAGGTAGAGGGATCACGACCCATTGACCACCTGCACGGAAACAGACGTTTGAGCGACGGACGTATTCAGGAAGATTATAATAAGAGTTGCTATCGTCATCATCCCCACCTCCCATCAACTGGGCGAGGAGAGGGATAACGATACCGAGGGAGAAGAGAGAGGAAGCGACAGCCGCAAACTTTCCGGGGTGGCGACGTGCAGCGCGCCCGAAGTTTGTGAGACCCTGCAGACCAGCATTCCAGAAGACAAATAGGAGGCGACCGGAACCACCTATATATGCACCTGTTTTACCGAGAAGAGTCTGCCCCACGGCATTGACCATTTTACCACCGGAACCTTTCTTATTGAAGTTGACAGAAATCTCCTTTGCATCATATATGCTACGGTCGAGGGAACGCCCCATCTCCCAGGAAGTGACGAAAGCAGCGAAGCGGGCACAGTTTTCGACACTACGGTTGAGAAGATCAAGCTGCATGGTTAGAGCATTCCACGCCTTGCGCCCCACATTACGCCTGTCAAGATTTTTCATCTCGCGGGCAATCGCCTTCTTGTGACCTTCGATGTCGCGGACATCAGTGTAGCCGGTCTCGCCACCAGAACGCATGAACTGACGGAACATGCGTTCGACAGGGTCTGACTCATCGAGAGCTCCCGACTGCCATTTACCGAGGAGACGTCGCATCATGACAGGATTGAACCTGCCGAAATTGCGGTGGAACCGGAGGGCATAGCGAGGGGACTCGCGCACCCACGTCATGCAATTGGAATAGACGGCATCGCGAAGGAAGTTAGAGACGACGAAATCCGGGTTTCGAGTGGTGTAGAACGCGGAGAGTTGACGATTGACAAATTCACCAGCACGGAGCATATTCCCGACAGCGCCACCCATTTCGACGTTGGGGTTGGTGAGCCCGTTGAGAGCCTGGGCGGCACGGGGATTGCCGTTGACAGTGAGAACGTAAGGTTTGCCATTTCGCTTAACGAGAATCTGATGTTCGCCAAGATTGCCGTTAATTACACGGTAAGGGACGGAGATATCATCATGTCCGTTTTTATAGCGGTCGGGTTCGGCAGCGGCAAGGGATTGCATCTTCGCCTCAAACTTATCGACCTCAGACTTGACCTGAGCCGGCGACATGTCGGGGGTGATAGGGGCGAAGAGAGGTTTCCATTCATCTTTGGCAGGGTCATATTCGAGCCAGAGGTTGCTGACGGAGACGAGATCTGAGGGATTGTTGAGGACAAAATTGAGGAAACGCTGCTTCATGATGTTGCGGTTTCCTTCCTGAATAGAAGAGTCAGCCATCTGGGCAATGAACGCGAGAGGGTCTTCCGCCTTGCTTGAACGACCTTCGGCACTTTTCATAACAGAGCCACGACGTGAGGAATCGGAAGAGAGGTAGCCATAGACTTCATCGGATGTGGTCTCATCGAAGCCACGGAGAGGGACATAGTATTCGTACATGTCGCGCACCTTGAGATAGGTGTCTTCTGAGATAACACCAGAGAGGAACAGTTTTTCAAGGGACGCCTTAGTAGCGGCGTTGATTTTATCCCAGAGATTATCTACGGGATAAAGGGATTCGAAAGCATCCACTATTGCCTGAGCCTCCATTTCCGCCTCCTGCCAATCGTCTTTACCTGTGAGACCACATAGACCGGCGAAATCGCGGTCGGGATTTTCACCGGCAGCTTCAGCATCCTTGCGCATTTTTTCGTTTCGTTCGAGACCATGCTTAGCGATGAGATAGTCAGAGAGGATACGGCGATTCAACCCGTCAGTCCCACAGATGGAGTGGATCTCGTTGAGGAGAGGGCGCATGAAACGGGTGAAGTATTCCTCCTGCTCCCCCTTGTTGGCAGAGGACATGCGGTTTTCGTAGATATAGGCATTCTGGAAAGCGGGGATATCCTCCATATTAATGTCATCACCGAGAACAGCCTTATAGAGTGCGCGGAGACCGAGCATGGAATCCTGCACAGCCTCACGGAACTGGAAAGAGGAGGATGCCACCATCTTTTCGTAATGATCAGCTACAATTTTTCTGTCGTGTGCGACATAGTCGGGGGAACGGAACAGGGTGTTGGCGTCGGCATCAGGAGGCAAAAGCTTCGCTTTTGAACCGGACGGCTCCGCGACTTGGTTATTAGACAGGTGAGTGCTTACTTCGTGCGCACCACGGTCAAGATTTGGAGAAGAATCGAGGAGCCCGAGGCGGTGTTGCATGGAGATTTTTTCGGCGAGACCGAGGAATGAACGGAATGATCCGGGTTGTTTTAGGTTTTTGTAGGACATCCAAAGGACATAACGGAGCTCGTTGTCGGTAAGTTCAATGTTGACATCGAATCCACACCCTTGTAGGAATTCGAGGAAGAACTGCTTGATCTTTCCCCACCAGGAAGCCATCCGGTCTTCGAAGTTTGTTTCTTCGGCAAGTGAAGCGAGGTATTCTTCAGTAGCGACACGGCGGTTCCAACCGTTACGGGATGCAAGGAGGGCAATCTGCTCCTTAATGCGGGGTTCAGCCTGTTCATAGACACGATCGAGGAATTCGTCGAACCTGTCGGCGAAGAGACGGCGGAGACCATAGTGAGCCACAGCCTCATGTAGGATTGTCTTCTCGACATCGAGAGATGATCGGTGGTTGGGGATTACGAGAGAGATTTCACCGGTGGCGGTATCGAACCAACCTTTGGCGGAGCGTTTTCTACCGGAAAGGGTGGAGGTATCATCGATGATGTTGACACGGATGCCGAGCGATTTGGAGAGGCGGTTGGCGGTATTGCGCATGTGCTTACGGCTGCGCTCTATGAATTGCCGGTTCTTTTTGGAGATACGTGCAGCCTCGCCGAAGTCGAGTTCCCAGGGACCGCGACCGGGACGGGAGAAACTTTCGGAAGAATTATTTGTTGGATTATCAAAGGATTTTACTATCTTTGCAATATTATCCAAGTCGAGATATTCAACGTCAGCGAGAATCGTTCGCTGTTTGTCTATCAAGTCTTGGATTTTTTCTTTGTCTACCCAAAGCAACTTATCTTGAGAAATCCAATTGAGCCATTCCGCATTGTTTTTCGGGAAGACATTTCTTATGCTGTTTATTTCAAGTTTTTTGCCACCTACAGTAGGAGAGAGGGACAATCCGACAATGAACTGCTTGCCATTGGATTCAACCCCGATAATAATATTCTGAGCCTTGTTTTTATTGCCATAGGCGAAAACGGCGATGGGGTGGTGCAATTCCTTTACAAGATTTTTCACTTCTTCAATGTCAAAGTCATGACCGTATTCGGAAGATTTGGCTTTGAGTCTTGAAGCAGACATCTGTATAGGATAATCGGGGACACCCGTTGAAAGCAGGATATCTCCGGGATTGCCTAAAGAGTAAATATGGTCAGACGGCAAATCGCCGTTGATTTGCATCTGCAGCTCATTATTAAACTGATCGTTTAAAGATTCAACATCTTCGTCGGAGCGGAAACGGATGTTTTTGTCTTTATCCACTTCTTCGGTTTCTTCAGAATCTTCTTCAGACAAAGTAATATCGGATGCAACCTCAACATTTGCGTCCAAGTCGGCATATTTAGCCTCTTTTTCCGCAAGTTCGGCTTTCATCTTTTCAGTATATTCTTCAAGACGTCCCTTGGCTTCTTCAAGCTCATCGTAATATTCAAACTCCTTGCCATTGCGCTGTTCAATCTGCTGCAGCTCGGTCTGATTTCGGTCTATGGAAGTCTGCATTGCATTGATCCTTTCGGCATAATCCTTTCCGGTGATGAGGTTGGAAACAATATCCTCAACCGCTCCTTTCAGACGTGCGCCGCTTACAGGAACGTCCTCAACACCTTGTAATTCGGGACATGAGTACGTTACCTTCCTGCTTGCCTTTGAGAACAGATTGGCGCCATTATTCCCCATCTCCTTATCAATGACAGTAGTCACCTCGAACTTCAAACCGTCTATGTCAATAGTCAGTTTGCGTGTTTGCGGTCCGGTAATCTTGTTGTCACGGATTTGGTCGCTAATGTCCATAACACTCTTGTTATGGACGGTGAACAACTTATTCATGCTTTCAAGGTCAGAGAATGTCTGCTTACCTATCGTTATGGTCTTAAATGTCCCATTGGGGAAGATACGGCGCACTACATCAAGATTTTCCTGTGCTACTTTTTGATGATTCTCGCTTTCCCGTATTTGACCTTTAAGGCGTGGTATCTGATTATGAATGTATGTTTGATCGGCTTCCCACTGTTTCAATTTGGAGTTGAGCTTGCGGACTTCTTTCTCCGCCTGATTTTTGAGCATAGCATATTCAGAGCCGGAGAGCTGAGCGGTTATGTCGCCGAAAACATCTTCGTCTTCTTCAAGAGAGCGGGTCTCCATGGAGTTCTCCATCATTTTGGAGCCATTCATAATTGAGTCCGCTATCGCCCCTTTGGTTTTCAATCGCTGATATGCGGTCACGTCAAGGCTATCCTCAACACCGAAGCGGAGTACACGGACAGGAATACCCATATCTTTGTGCAGGTTGCCCTGCCTTAGAATACGTCCGTTGCGCTGAGTATAATCCATCGGTCGGTTAGGAGCATCAAGATGAATAAGAGTGTGTAATCGTTCCTGTATGTTTACACCTGTGCCGAGGGTATAAGTGCTACCGAGAATGACACGGACTTCTCCGGCATTGACCTTGTCGAAGATTTCAAGTTTCTTCTTTACTGTCATGCCGGATTTCATAACCACAATCTGCTCAGCCGGGACACCCTGCTCAATAAGTTTGCGGCGGATGTCCTCATAAAGGTTGAAGCCACTTTGTTTGTTCTGATAGTTGTCGGCAAAGATAGCGACAGTCCCTTTATAATGGCTCGTCTCTTCAAGACTGCGGAGTGTCTGCCTAACCGCCTCGTTAGTTTTGCTCTGAGGTTCGTCAGCGGCATCTGAATACACAAGACGGGCATCGACGGCAGCTGCTTTAGCGATACCATACATAGTAAGAGGGATATGGCTGTTCGCCTTTTTCTCTTTACCTGTCATGTTGTCGTATCGGTCAAGCTCGCTCTTGACGTATAGCATGACGCTTCGGAGAGCTTTAGTCTGAGGTAGATATATGTCTTGTGCCTTTCCACCTTCCATGTCAGGTATTTTGTCACTGACATCCTCAGCCTCACGAGTCAGGACAGTATCGGTGACAGTGGACCATATACGCACAAGTTCCGGAAGATTGACATATCCTGCAAAACGGTTGTTTTCCTTGAACTTGCCGTTTGTGGCAAATTCAAGCATCTGCTGAAGATTTCCAAAGTTGCGAACAAAATCATCGAAGTAGTAAATACCGTACTCACGCATTTCATCTTCGGGCATGAGATAGCGCATGAACGTCCATATCTCTGCTGCGGTATTAGAGATAGGGGTACCGGTAGCGAAGATAACATTGCGACCTTTGTTGCGCTCCATGACGGCTTGGGTTTTGAGGTATAATCCTTGCGCCTTTTTACTATATGATGGGTCAACACCTTTCACACCTCTCTGCATTGCGGTAGCAAAGCCAAGATGCTTGTATTCGTGAGCCTCGTCCACAAGAAGGGCATCAATGCCCATTTGGTCGAAGTTCTCAACATCATCGGTTGCTCGGTCAAGCATTTCCATTGCCCGTACTTCGGCATTATGTCGAGTCTGAGCCTCTTTCTTCATATCTTTTTCGCCTTTCTCCTTGCGTTTGGATTCAAGCGATTCGGTTATCTTTGCAAGGTCAATTTCCAAATCGGAAATTTCTTTTTCAGCTTGTTTAGTTATCCAGCTGCTACCGTCCGGGTCTTGCTCTGCCATCTGCTGAAGCACCAGCATTTTCTCCGCTATCTTGTCTTGGATAAAGCGAATTTGCCGTTCTTCACTGTCGGGTATCATGTCAAGTACCGACTGAGGTATGACAATCATATCCCAATCGTTATAGCGTATCTTGGCATAGAAATCCTTTCGTCCCTGTGCGTTACGGTCAGCATCTTCAAGAGTTAGAACTTTGGCGTTTGGATATAGAGCCTTTGCGCTCTCCACGAATTGACCTACCGTTGCGTTTTGAACCACAATCATAGGCTTTCGTGCAGTGCCGAGTCTGCGCATCTCCATAGCCGTACTGATGAGGGTAAAAGTTTTACCTGTTCCTACTTCATGGGCAAGTAACTGTGATTGAGTGGTACCACGTATTACAGCCTTTGCCTGATGAGGACGAAGACTGAAAGGTTTGCCGCCCAATTCGGTTACCTGTCCTCCGAAGTGCTTAGGGATAAACTCATCCGGAATAGAACGGGGAACGCTGTTGTTGAAACGGTCATTGTAAACTGTTTCCATTCGGGCTGACATTTCCATATCCCCCTGCATCTTGGCTCTTGCCCAATCCTTGAAATCCATACGGAACTCATCAACTTTAGCTGCTACTGCTTGAGTGGCATCACGGTCCGTAATGGTTTCGTATGTTCCGTCACTGTGCTTGTATGTACGTGAAACCGATATGGAGCGGTTGGTAATGGCTGCTTCCAATATCTCATGACCGAATATAGTCTTTTTCAGTTCCTCGCTATAAACTCCTTGGCTGCGGTTTTGGTCGGTATTCAATTCGGAACCGGATGTTTTCATAAACCATGTTCCGCCAACATTTGTCAGTTTAACATTCACTCCGGTGCGATCTTTCACATAATCCTCATATAATTGTGGTTCAATCCAAGATGATCCGAGTGTAAATTCTATGAGGTGTGCTGGGATATTCATGGGAACAACTTTCTCAAGAGCCTTGATGTTTGTATCATATCTCCCATCTGTGTTATTGACTGTTGCTTGACGAAGTTTCTCACGCACATTGCCGCTGAGATATTCGTATGATACTTCCATTTCTCGGCTGACAGGATTTTCAAAGCCAAGACCGGAAGATACGATTTCTTCTCGTACTTGTTTCTCACTTATTCCGAGTTGCTCTGAAATATAACCAACATCGACACGTCCTGAGATATAAAGACTTGTTATGATACCGTCTTTTATATTTTTTGGCTGAGGAATTGTTTCTTTCTCTACCACACGGCGAGAAAATATGTCAGTTTTCCCAAATTCTTTAATGCGGTTTCCTCTTTCATCGCCTCGCTCCTTGTATGTCTCAAGAGCGAGTATGCCTGGATAGTCAACATCATTTTTCAGCCAAGCAAGCTGATTGTTTTTGTGCAGGTTTCCGTAGCGGGAGACAAAGGAGTCAAAGGTCGCGTTAAGCCTTGACAGTAATGGTTCAAGACCTTCGTTATCTTCATGGGTAGTCTGATACTCCAATACATCTGCCAACGCTTTTTTGATGCCATTGTAGTCTTTCAAGCATTGCTGACGTGTGCGCCCTTTAATTTTTTTTGAGTTGAACATAGAAATCAACTCATCATCAGTTCTCGCGTCCTGCTTGTTTTTACGTGCTGACATGAGAGGACGGGCAACTCCTCCACTATTCACGCAGAGCCGCCCATGATTATCAATTACCATGCTTCCCACTTTGACCTCATTCCCGACGGTGTCATAGGTCGTTTCATATTCCTGTTTAGTTGTGGGAGCTGCATCAAAGTCCATGTCTGAGAATGATTGCGCCCATGCTGACAACATGGCTTCTTGGTTCATTCCCTTGACAGGATATAACGCTTTTGATTTGGCACGGTAAGTGTCACCCTTTTCAAAACCAAAGTGCATTTCTCCTGCCATTTGCTCCGGATGCTCAATAAAATATCGGTTGTAGTCCATTGTGACAACATCGACAACAGGGACTTCCTGTTTGTGACCATCAATCGTTACTTTCTTGGTCTCTCCAGTGTCATATTCAGCAGTGCGTACTCCACTTACCTCGCTTACATCAATGGCATGTGCGGATTTTTTTCCGTTCACACGCTTGCGCACGACAATAATATCTGAGGTGGCTCCCGTTCCTCCAAATGTCTCATTGTGCAGACGGAAAGCACCGACAACATCCGAATTGCCTTCATTGGTCACCCATGCCCTGAGTTTGGCACTATTATCAAGTGTTCCGCTTGAAGTAATGAAAATACCGATACCTCCCTCACGGAGTTTACGGATATTTTTTGCGATGCAAAAATCGTGGATGTCCTTGAATTTCTTTGATAGATCTTTGTCACCTGTTTTGTCAATGACATTCCATCCTGTAATGAAAGGAACATTAGTTATGGCGAGATCAACGCTTCCGTTTTCAATCTGAGTTTCCTCAAAACCTTGAATATCTACTTGTGCGTCCGGGTAAAGGAGAGATAGTATTGAACCAGTCGTGCTGTCAACTTCGACAGCCCTGACATTACTGCGCTCACTTATATCTTCCGGCATCAGACCGAGAATATTGCCTATACCTGCGCTCCCTTCAAGTATGTTCCCCCCTTGGAATCCCATTGCCTTTGCAATGTCCCAAAGAGAATCAATAATGGCGGCAGGAGTGTAGTATGCACTCTTACGGCTGTCAACGGCATCTTGGTAAGAATCACCGAGTAGTTTGCGGATGCGGTCTGCATAGGCATCATTTGAGAAAGCCTTGCCAAGACCACCCCAACCACTGAACTTTCTTAATATTTCCATCTGCTCCGTAGTGGCTTGCTCTCCACTTTCGGTCAGACGTTGTGCAAGTTCAATGGCGGCTATGTTGGCTTTGATACGTGCGTCTTCACCCTTTGGCGCATAGTCCGTGCCTCGCTCGGCACGATTATTCCTTGTGTTTTTACGTTCTTTATCGGTCAGTCGAGAAAGTCGAGGGGACAGAGTCCGAGTTCGCTCAGTTCCACTTTCTTCTCTTGCTCGGTCAGTTCGTTCACTTTCTTGCCGAGCTCCTTGGCTCTGCGCTCCCTGATTTCCTCTATCTCCTTCTGATTGTCCACGATTGTCGGACGGCAGTCTTTCGGTGCTGCCTGCATCATTTCTTCGTATGTCATTGTCTGTAGGTGTTACATTGTCACTGAATAAACCGCCGAAAAATCCCGGCTGTTCATCCCGCGAAGATACTGCTTTTTTCTGAGATTTTCTATTTTTAGGCTCTTCTGATTTTTCGATGATCCTTTTTACGATTGCAGCTTCATTGGGATTCAGGAATACATTCCCGTCTTCGAAGGCGTTCCAGACGGATTCAACAGATCCGAATTCCTCAATGAGGGTTTCAATAGAGTCACGTTCGGCGACGGTGGAACCGATCTGCTGACGACGGTTGTTACCGAGGTTGTACCAAATCACGTCGTGGGAGTCGCTTTTTTTCTTTTTGGATCCGGACTTGTATTTTTCCGGTTCGCCGGTGGCATCCCATTTCTTGCCTTTGTTGACGGAAGAGGTGTGTGTGGTCACTTTGTTCCCACCACGCTCAGGATTGGCGTGGGATGCATTTTGACTACGTTTCTTTTTCAGTTCCTGTTCAGCCTCCAGGATATGGGTCTTCGAATCTTCTTCAGCGACAACGTGAGCTGCGGTTGCCATTGCGTCGACATGGTCTTTAAGGAAGTTAGCTGTGTCGAAGCGTAGGACTTCGTCGAACGGAGTGAGCTGATCCGCCCAATCGGAAGAGAGAACATCTTCGGTGGAACGTGTGAAGTTGTAAAGGGATTTGAGGTGAGGACGGATAGCATCGCCGAGTTCTTCGATCATAGCGGAGGCATAGTCGGCGAACTTCCGGACACCGTGTTTCATGATGAGATATGACATCTTGCCTCCGGCATATAGCAGTTCAGGAGGGAAGCCCGAGTTGAGCTGCCCGAGACCGTTGCGGAGGATGGAGCGGAGACGTGCGAATTCCTCGGCGTCTTCATCATCGACCCATCTGCTTTTCGGCTTAGGGGCTTCGGAGGGAGGCAAAGGCTGCGCTTTTGAACCGGACGGCTCCGCGACCCGGGATTGCCCTGCGGGAGTACTCACTTCGCTCGCACCACGCTCAAGATTGGAGGAGCTTTTTTCTTTTTTGGTAGAATCGGCTGCGGTTGCTTCGCTTGTGGTATTGGAAGGAAGTTGCAGATCGCTCAGGGCAAGGGGAGCTTCTTCTGAAAGTTGGGTGTCAGTCTTGCCTGAGACTTCGTTGGCAAAAGCCTGGGCATCTTCTGGAGACTTAAAGAGGAAACCTTTTTTACCGAAGTTAGACCAATAGCCGCCATGCTTCTTTGCTATGTCTTTTTGACCCTTGAACACTTCGCGGCTTACGCGGTCGTTGAACTTGACGGCAAAGATGTCGGAGTTGTCGCGGGTGTCTTTGCGAGGCTCAATGGTGTATCCGTCAGAACTTTCTTCGGTATCGGTTTGTTTATCTGGCGGCAAAGTATTAACTTTGCTGTCAGAAGAAATATCGACAGACGAATTGACACCGAGCAAGGCATCCCCATTGTCGGAATTTGTAGGGATGTTCGAATCGTTTAGGGAAACCGACTTCCCGACCTGTGCTTTCGGATGCAGGCTGTCATCATTTATCCAAGTTATTGTGCCTTGTTGCAATAGCTTGGATATTCTATTTTTAGTACGCTCTTGATTTGAAATGACAACTTCCCTGCCATCTTTCCGGACTGTGACAGAAGTGAAATGATAGTATCGTTCACCATTATCCTTAGTGAATGTCTTTACAAAGATATAGGAAGAATCCCTCTCTGATTCCACGCTTGATGCAGGTCTGAAATCTTCGACAATTACATTTGGGGACTGTAATGTCGGTTTAATCATGCCGAGTTTACCGTTACGCCCCTGTTGTGACATTTTGAGATATTGGTTTTCACCCATCTTCACAATGCCGATAGGAGTTTCAACAGTACCGTTTTCGCCAAACTCCGCATTCCAATTTTCAATGGTAAGTTCGATTTCGGGGGCAACTTCGGCATTTGCCTCCATGAGTGCGATCATATCGGCGGCTTCCTTCTCTGAGAGAGAACGACCGACAGCGGTGTTGTCTTCATTCGCTTTTACGGATTTATATTCGGCAAAGGGTTTGGTCTTGCGCTTGCTGCTGTCGATCCATTTTTCGAAGTCTTCGAGATTTACAGCCGAGACATCAAGGCGGCGACCGTTCTGCCAGCCCTCCTCATAGTTGGATAGGTAGGCTGAGAAAGCTTCGTCGCGGTCGTTAAAGCCGAGCATTACCTTATGCTCGTCGAAAGAGCCGTCGGGGTTGTATTGGTCTACGACAAACGCCTTGCGCCCGTTCCAATCGTCTACATCGGAGGAGATGTAGACGTCGATATGATCACCGTCAACGCCGGTAGTTCCGCGGATGTAGCCGTAGGTGTGGGTCATTGTTGTCTCCCACTTTTTGCCGTCGGCATCGACACCACGGCGGACGGAGCCTTTCGGGTTTTCAATAGTCACGTCGAAAGCGCCGACCTGCACATGCCCTTTCTTATAGTTTCCGGCTTCTTTCTGCCTGTCGGTAGGGTCGGTGTTTACCTGAGCTTCCGCTTCGGCTATTTTAGATGAGAGAGGGGGAGTGCTTACTTCGCTCCCACCACGCTCAAGACCGGATGGGTCTCCAGTCTCCGGTTGTAGGATTTGGGTTGAGGTTATTGGGGAGTCTGTCCGGGATGGGTCTTGAACCAGAGTTCCGCTCGTATGTAGGATGTCAGAGCCATCTTTTTGCGGAATTCGGGATCCTCCTGCATTTTCTTGACTTCCTTGGGAAGAATCAGGTTGTTGCGGAGACAGAATCTGGTCGCCTCCGCGAATATCGCCGCTCTCTCCTTGGGAGTCATAGCTTTGAGTTGCTCCGGTGTGTATAGTTTCATTCTGATTAAAATTATAGTTGATTAATTCGTCTGCAATATTACCATAATATTCATTAGCATCAAAATTTTCGTCAAGGAAAGCGATTTCCTGCAGTCTATTTTCCTGATAGGCTTCGAAATCGTCGGCGGACATGTGGTAGTTTTCCCATGCCCATTCCTCGAACGCCTCGCGCTCGCGACGCTGCTCACCTTCGGCGATCTGGCGCGCCTGATCTATCCGTCGACGGCGGATGAAGCGGGTGATGTCGGAGGGAATGCGTGCCTGGGAGATTATCTCAATGAGGGCATCGCGTGCAGCAGAGTTGTCGTAAGGGATTCCGTGAGTGTCGCATACCTGTTTCATTTCGTCTTCGGCGAGACGGGCAATGCTCTTTCCTCCCTTCTCCCTGGAGGCGAACATTGAGAATAGCCCTTTACGTTCACCTTCCTTGAAACCGGTTTCAGCGGCAGTTCCTTTGGAACCGGCGTTGTCGCCCCAGAGGAGTTTGTTGGTGGAGAGGACGAGAGCCGCCGCCTCGAGGATGTCTTCCGGGAGCTGCTGATGTAGACGCCCGACGGCTTCGGGGTATTCCTTGACCTCGGCATGAACATCGGCATAGGAGCGGTCGATCTTTTTGAGAGCGGCGACTTCCTCGCGTTCGGCTTTCTCGCGCTCTTTGCGCTCGGCTTCGATACGCTGCTCTTCGGCAATTCGTTCGGCTTCGATGCGGGCTTCCTCCTGAAGGCGTTCGGCTTCGATGCGTTGCTGTTCGGCTTCCGCGGCTTGCTGACGTCGGAGGGTAGTTTCGCCCATAGCTTTCCAATGATCGATTGACCGCTGGATGGCGCCGAGTGCCGTTTTCTTATCCTTTTCAGCCTGAATCTTCTCTTTTATGGAGAGACCGGCTTTGGGTTTCTGTTTCTGGAGCTTTTTAAGGTAGGCTTCCTTTTCGGAGACGGTCTGCTCAATGACACTGCGTGCTATGTCTTCGTCGCCATCGGTCTGCCGGAGGAGTGCATCCCAAGCTGTGTCGGGTTCTGCCCGGTCGTAGTCGGGGTCACCGTTTTCATCGAGGGGGACGATGGGTGCGGGAGGCAAAAGCTCTGCTTTTGAACCGGACAGCTCCGCGACCTGGGAATCCGTGGAAATTTCATCGTTGGGAACGGTTTCTATGAGATTTTGGGGCATTTCTACGGGGATTTGGTCATTTTCGGCAGAATTGGGAACGGTTTCGGTTGCGCTCACTTCGTTCGCACCACGCTCAAGATCGGCAGAGGATTGTATTGCCGGCTCTTCGAGCGGGATTGTATGGTCTTCGACTGGGTTTGCCGGCTCTTCGAGCGGGTTTGTCTGATCGTTGATGTAGTCTTTGACGGATTGGAGGCGGTAGCCGTTGATCTGGTCGGTGAGGTCTGAGACTTGAATTCCATAGACTATGGATCCGTCGGGATATAGGATATCGACGGAATCTAATGACGGTTGTCCGTTTTCCGTTGTCTGTTGTCCGGGTTGGGTTGAGGGTTGAGAGTTTAGGGATGACTGACCGAGGATTTCAATTTCTTCGGGGATTCCATCGGTGTTGAGGATTGTGTAGCGGTCGCCGGGGTTCATGGTTATGACACCGTCGATGGCGTCGGCGGCGTTTCGCGCGACCTGATGGCGTATCTGCTGACGTGCGGTTTCCATTTCCGCTTCCGGATCGAGTGGGGCGGCAACGGAGAGGAAATCTGCAGGGGTCTTGAATTCAAGTTTTCCGGTTTCGGCATCACGGACGATTATAGAGTCCTGGGATTTTTTGTGGTCTATGGTTCCATCGTCGGCGACGTGCAGTTCGCCATCTATTATGAATACGGGGCGGTCCGCGTCGGCATCTTTTATGACTGCGGGGTGTATTGAGCCGGAGGAGCGGTTGACCCGGGATTGTATCTGAGCGTCGCTCTGCGAGATCTGACCGTCGATATCGTCGCGGACATGCTGAAGCATCCCTTCGTAGGCGGCACGGGCGTTGATATAGTCGAGGGCTGTCTGACGGAGATCATCATCGTATCCCAATTTGAGGAGGTTTGAGACGGCATCTGGGGAATCGAAATGTTCTGCCACGAAATCCTCGCTTGAAGAATTCACAAAACGTTCGCGCGCCTGCTCCATAAGTAGCTTAGTTTGGTTCTTTTCCTCGGGAGAGCCGTTCGCGGCAATATCTGCGCCATGATCGAAGCTTTCTTCTACGTCCTGCTGTTCGGGGGAGATGTTGCCTTCCGCAACGCGGGAGGCTGATGCAAGGTTGTAGCCGCGAGCCGACATCAGGGCATGGGCATATTGTATGATTGTCTTTGCCTGTTCGTCGGAATGTGCGTGTTTCTTTACAAGACCTGTAATCAATGTGGAGAGGTCACGTTCGTCAGCTGATTCAATTTCGGAACGAATACCGTCCCATTCTTCTCCGAACCGCCGTGCGGCTATGTTTTCCTGTTTTTTTAGATTACTATTTGCCTTTGCTCTGGCAACGGGATAGCCTACACTTTTTATTCCGGAAACAAAACCGCCAAAGAGACCAACGCCAAGCACAATGTCAATCTGCTGGTCGACATCGACCAGGTCGCTAAATTTGTTATCGCCCACAAAAAGAGAATTGAGAACGATTCCGGATTCTTCTTCAAGTACCTCTCCCACGACTCCGTTCCATTGTGCTCGTTTTTCAATATCTCCTATAGCCTTTGCCCATTCTGTAGTATTTACCTTTGAAACAAGGTCTGAAACTTTATCGACAATCTTACCAGCACCGATTTTACTCAGAGCCTTGTTTCCCGCTTTCCCTATTGCATTACCTATAACCCCAAAATGGTTGCCAAGCATTTCAGTGTAGTTTTCAATGATTGCGGCACCTTCAGTCTTGGCTACAGATTCAGTCCAATTGTGAGAGCCATCGAAAGAGATTTTACCATTATTGTCAACGACCTCTCCTTGATAACGGCTTATTGCATCGGCGGCAGTGGAAGGAGCCTGAAGGGTATTGACGAGCACGGCGGATTCGGCAACATCCCCGGCGACTGTGAGGGCTATTTTTTTGAGACCATTTTTGCCATAGTTTTTCACAAGAGCCTGACTCAGACCGGAAGCAGGGTTGAGAGCCATCTGCGCCATAAAGGGGAACATTTCCACGGTGGTCTGAGCGGCTCTATAACCATGAGGAGTCTCAATGTTGTGCATTATGTCTTGTCCGAGCATGGAAGAATAGACAAGACTGACTTCACTGTCGGAAAGGTCGGCGCCGCTTTTGAGCTTGTCTTCTATGTCGAGCAATTGTGTGGCTTTTTGAAGAGCCATAACACCACCTGCATAGAGATCGGGGTCGGAAAGAGAATGAGTGGCACCCATTTTCATGTTGCGGGTGTTGTTTGCGATATTCCAGAATCCACCCATGAAACCGTTAGATTTTTTTAGTCTACGGGTTTCAAGCAGTTTCCTTGCATCATCGAGCACTTGATTTTCGGCGGTGAGAGTGCGGATGTCGCGTTCATCCTCTGTCAAAGAATTCTGAGACCTGTTGACTGGGTGACTATTCTCAACACCGCGTTTGACGCTGCCACCTATGATACGCGCCAAATTATCCCAGAAACCTAAGTTATCATCCCACTGATTGGAATTGGATTCGTCGAACCTCTGAGCCTTTCTATCTTGGATTTCGCGAATATTCTTTTCGTTTTCAGAGAGTCGGATATCAACTTTTTTCTGTGCAACATCAAGGAGGTCTTTCTTACGTTGTTCCTCCACGTCTTGCGGTTTAGCAGGATCGAGTCCATTTTCCTCCATTCTTTTGAGGAATTGGTTTTGCAGTCGTTCCTGACGAGCGGCGGAGACTGAGCGGTCAGCTTCGGAGAAAGAAGTTGTGATGGAGCCGTCGGGCATCTGCCACTGGGGGATGATGTTGCCTTCGGAGTCGCGGGTGAGACCGTAGAATTGAGCACCCTGAGTAGAATTTTGAATTTTGGATTTTGAATTTTGGTCGTTTTCAGTTGTCTGTTTCCCGTTTTCCGTTGTCTGAGGATTTAGGAGACCGGCGGGATCGGTCTCTATGCCCATCTGGCGGGCGGTCTGGCGGAGAGCCTTTGAGCGGTCTCGTCCCTGTTGGGTCATGGAGTCGGCGATGCGACCGGTCTTTTCAGCAGCCTCATGCATGCCGGCAATAGTGCGGTCTGCCTCTTCGAGGGTCTTAGCCATTTCGGCTTTCTGAGCGGGGGAGGGTTGCCAAGGTTGGTCTTTGGTCGATGGTCTTTGGTCAGCGGAAGAAGGCAAAAGCGATGCTTTTGAACCGGACAGCTCCGCGATTTGGATTTCCGTTGCGGGTTGTATGTTGTCCGTTTTCCGTTGTCTGTTGTCCGTTGATTTATTTTCGGAGGAGGGGGCGGAGTAAGACCAGCGGGGGAATTTCTTTTTGAATCCGGCAACTTTCGAGACCGGGATTCCGTATTGTTTGCCTGACTCAGCGTCGTAGATATCGACGACAGCATCGGGGTATTTGCTTTCAAATCTTGAAGCTTTTTCTTCGGGTATATCGAAGGTCATGTCTTTTACTTTATATACTGGCATGGTGAATTATCTTTCGTATTGTGAGAAATCATCGTCTTGATCATCGTCTTTGACTTCGTATTGCGAGAATTCATCGTCGGCTGAATTATTCGGGTCACGGTAGGGAGGGCGGAATGGAACGGGATAGCCGGCACCATCTTTTACTGTTGTCTTGCTGGTAGTAGTGGTCTTAGGATTGCCGAAAGGATCCTTTTCGGTTTTAGTGAGGGACTCATTGACAGTTGCACGCTCGACACGGAATGTGTCTTCCTGACGGGCAAATTCTTCAGCCGCCTCTTTTGTGTGGAACCAGTGTTGTTTGCCATCCTTATCCCATGCACGGAATTCCTTAACATCTTTTCTGCCTTCCGCCTTAGCCCGAGCATAAGAAGCAGCCCCGGCTGCTTTGGAAGCTCCGGCGGCTGCACGGTTGCGCTCGATTCTTGACTTCTGGTATTCCGGGGCAAAGGCAGCCTCAATCTCTTTCTTTGCGGCGTCAGCTGCAGCGGCATCAATCTCATGGTTTTTGAGTTTCCGGTTGAGTTCAGCCAAGGCTGCAGCTCGTTTTTCTGCGGCATCGGCGCGATCATCGGCTAACTTTTCGCGTTGCATCTGATGTTGCCAAGAGCGTTCGTAGCGATAGTCGGCATCGTCGAGCTGGAGGGCACGGAGGTATCCGTCGACATATTGGCGGCGGTTGGCATCACGTTCCGCACGGAGTCGATCCCAGCGGGCACGCGTGGTCGGGGACATGGCACGTGACGGGGTGAATGAATCGGGTGCATAACGGGTGGTGAAATAGAGATTTGATAGAGCCGATATACCGTCGCCGATAGCCGAGAAGAGAGCCTGACGTTTCTCTTTTTTCTCGCGTGCCGCCTGCTGCTCGGGCGTCTCGGGACGATTAGCGGCGTTGAGCAGCTCATAGAGCTGGGCGTAGTTTAAGTGGCGAGGGTTTTCTCTGATTATGGTCTCGATGGCGGAGGAGGATGATGGTTGTCCGTTTTCCGTTGTCTGTTGTCCGGATTGGGTTGAGGGGTTAGCTCCGGGGATGACAGGACTGAGAGCCGGAAGGGGTGATTGCCGTTGAGCAGGGCGGGGTTTCGTGCCCAAAATATCATCGTATGCAGCCATGTCAGAAAAGTTGAGAAATATTAGCGGCAGTCTGGGTCACCTTGTCGGTTGCCTGAGAAACCTGCTGAGCCTTTGTGCGTTCGAGATCGTTAAGTTCGGACTGCAGAGCCTCGTCTTTAGAGAGGTATTGGCTTTCAATTGAATCCTTACGGTTTGCGGCATCGGAAGCGATACGGGACACTGCATCCGCATGAGCCTGAGCGTTGGCTTCTTTTGTAGCCGCCGCGGCTTCTTCAGTGGCACCGGCAACCGCCTGAGCACCTTCGGCAGCCTTGTTGCGCTGCCGGATCGCCTCCTGCATCTGAGTGACAGCAGCCACGGCATCGGCACGCTGAGTGGCGTCTTCATTGTAGCGACGGTCGAACCAGTTGCGGTTTTCGGCACGCTGTTGATTAAGATTGTTTTTTACGTTTCTCATTGCCTTTGAGGCAGACATGCCCCCGAAGATTCCGCCAATTGCTGAAATCCCGGCTCCAATAGCTGCACCTAACATTTCTTTATGATGTGGGGATAAGAGTGTTAATAGATATTTTATCGGGGCTAAGATAGGGTGTTATCTTTGCGGGAGCATCATATTTATTAATGAACCGCATCATGGCTATTGGAAAGAAGACAGGGGGGCGAAAGAAAGGAACGCCCAACAAGGACAATCCCCTGAAGGGGAAGATCAGGACGCACTCGGAAGATTATTTCGAGAGGAAGCCGCGTAAAGACCCGGAAACGGGGGAGGAATATGAGGCTTCGGATTTTGATATGGACATGGCTCTGCTATCGCCGGCTGACAGGGTGAGCGCGGAGCTTAAACTTTTGAAGTTCCACATGCCGGAGATGAAGGCGGTGGAAATGGACATGACCGTGAGTGACGTTCCGGAGAGCCTTGAGGAGAAGCTTGCGAGACTGGCGGGAGAAGGGTAATTTAATTGATAATTGATAATGGATAATTAGTCCGTTAGTCGGATAGTCGTTAGTCTTTAGTTTATATTTAGTTTTAACAGATATGGGAGATGGAAAGAGTAGAAGAAGTAATTTTGATGGTCAACAAACTGAGAGAATATGAAGACAATTGTGATCAAAATAGATAAGGGAGCCGTGATGGAGGAGGTGGCGCAGACCACATCTTACACAGGCGCCAAAATGATGGATGAGGATTCGAAGGCATATGACAGGATCTTCACCACGGATGCCGACAGGAGCCAGCTTGAACGGTTCTGGACGGAAAGCAGGGTGGCGACCTGCGAGAAGATGAAGAAGTTTCTGGAATCGGAGAGCTCAGACGAAACAGGATTCACGATCACCCTTTCCTTAAGCTCGAGTTTTGACGAGAGCCTGAAGGAAAGCATGGAAAAAGAGCTGATGAGTTTCTTCGTGATGAACATCACGGCAAAATGGTATGTATTCACGAACAAGAAAGAAGCCGGGGAATATGCCACAGCAGCTGGTACATTTCTGGAGGGGGTGCACCGGAAGGCGTGCTATAAGAAGCGCCCGGCGCGACCGGTGTACAATTGATAATTAGTAATTGATAATTGATAATTAATAAAAAAAATAAATATATGGCAGAGAAGAAGAAAGAGCTAACAGTCACCCTTCAAGTGAAGGAGCTATTGTATGACATAAGGAACAAGGCTTACCTGACGGGGCGTGCGAGAGAAGCCGAAGGGGCAAAGAACTATGAGGCAGCCTCCAACATGCAGGCTTCGGAAGACGAGGAGGAGTCGACGCAACTAAGGCGGTCGATAGCGAATCATTTCACAAGCCTGAAGAGTCTGCTCGGGGAATATCTCAACGAGGACAAAACGACTTCGGATAACCTTATCAATAAAGAGATCGATGATGACGGAGTCTTGACATTGATGTTCAGATTGCCAAGCAACTATAACAATGCATCGGCAGACAGTCTCGGGAAAGGTATGCACGCCTATATCGTTGACATGTCGCTCGCCGACTGGTTTACCATCACGAACAAGGCAGACGCGGACAGCTATGTGTCACATGCAGGTGTTAGTCTGGAGAATGTGAAACGAGCACTCTATAAGAGAAGCAGACCGTCAAGACCGACATACAGTTGATAATTAGTAATTAGTGATTATCAATTAGTAATTACTAATAAAAAATAACAATTATCAATTTTCAATTATCCATAATCTATTATCAAGAGCGGTATGGTTGAATGTGGAAATGTAAAGGGAAAGGATATTATTGTCGCTGTGCTTTTATTCAAGCATGAGGAGCTATATTATGACATAGCCAATCTTGCTTTCGTGGAGGGGCATATAATGACAGATGTGGATGACGAGGTCAGACACACACTCCAGGATATCGTGCAGGAGGGTAACTGCGACCGGGTGGAAAGGGTTCTTGACAAAGATCACGCAATCATAACTGAGCTTCTTTATCCCTACACAAAACGGACTATCGACACTGATATTCTGGATGACAAACTCGTAGAGAAACCTGTGTTCGGTATCAGGCTGGAACTTCCTGAGGATTTCTCTCAGACCACATTGAACCTTATGGAACGACTCGTGCATGAGTATCTGGTGTGTGATGTGGTTCAGGACTGGCTTTCGATAACGAACCCCAGGAAAGCGCAGATATGGGCTGAGAAGAGGGACAACGCGAAATCGGCATTGAGAAGCTGCGTGAACAACAGGAGGGGACCGAGAAGGACGAGGATAAGGTTGCAACCTTTTTAACAATGCATAATTAGCTGCGCTCAAGCTAAAGCAAGTCATAATGTATAATGCATAATTAAAGAAAGGGCGAATGAACAATCAAATTTCATTCGCCCTTTCACATTGATTATGTCACAGTGGACGCGAAATATCGCGTCCCTTTTCTATTGTATAATATTAGCGGAGGCGGTTTGTGAGGCGCGGAGAATAAGCTACGGAAGCACCTGATATGGAACGTGAGGGTGAGAGGGTTGCAAGGAGGAGAATCCGGAATGTCTTGAAGGGGGTTCCGGAGAAGTTTGAGAGCCGATGGCTGACAGATGAGCCGACGAGGTGCCAGTTTAAGAGGTCGCGTGAGGCAAACAGCGCTGACTTTATCTCCCCGCTCTTGAAAAATCCACGCTGGATAATTGTGCGGATCGTCTTCAAGACATCCGGAGATCCGAGAGAAAACGGGCGGGTGAGGAGGATCGCACTTACGTTTTCAGAATCTGAAGACGCAAGATTCAACAGGTTGCGGTCTTTGTCGATCACCCAGGAATCGGGATATGAGTTGAGGGGCGTCTCAAAATCTGACCATTCCATTCCCCATTGTTTAGACTCCATCGAATAGACGTAAGCAACAGGGTAGAGGGGATTGAACAGGTGGATGCGCTGGTTGGTATAGTCGAAAGCCATCCGGACATTATCAATGAACGAGAGGAAAGGGGGGATCGAGACATCTTCAAGAGTTTTGCCGGCGACATCCAAAATTGAATCATAAGAGGGGAGATCTGAGAAGGGGAAGGGGTGTTGAGAGTCAATGGGAGTGGAAATGCATTGGGAGGAAGCTCCGGAGAGGAGCATAATTCCACGGGATGTAGCGAACAATACACCGCCGTCTATCTGGGTAATTGAAGCGGTGGATGTGCAGACGTCGCGAGTGACGGGCTGGACAGCTGAGAATGTGCCGTCGGACGCAACAGAAAGCGCCCAAACGCCTTCGGAGGTGAAAGCATAGAGGGGGTGAGATCCGAACTGACCCTGAGAGAGAGCCCGAACGGCGGCACATGTGGCGAGGACTTCACCTGAACCGACAGTGACACGACCGAGAAGGGGGAAAAGGAAGGGGTTGTTTACCTCAGAGACGAAGATTTTCTGAGGTTCGGGAATTATCAAGGCACTCTCTTTCTGACCGCTGATATCGGGAGCTGTAACTTCCGTATCCTTTTGGGTACGTTCCGCACCGAGACCGTCAAACCAGAAAGCACCATTGAGGAAGTCATGAGACTTCAGGGGAAGCTGCCACCCTCCGGAGCCATCATTGCAAACGACACGCATTTCCACAGCGTTGGGGTCTGGATAGAAGAAAAAACGGGGGAGCCAATCGTCGGAAAGCGTGGAGGGGATGTTGACCCATACCGTGAAGGAATTTCTAACGGTCTTGACCCAGACAGTGTATTGTGACGGCTCGTTACCATTCGGGGACTGACGATATTGAGACATAGAGGACACGGAGAATCCTTTGAAAAGGAGAGAAGATACTCCGGAAAGAATGACACGGGAATTGTAGGTGTAGGCAGATTTAAAAAGTATACCGTCATGGGATCTCCAATCGTCGGACAGACGGGGACGCACGACAATGTTTGAGAGTGCCGAGTCCTGAATGTCGACCGGGATGAATCCGGACATGCCATCCTGACCGGTCTTTATGTCGGAGAGCTGGATGGAAGAAATAAGATAGAAAGAGGAAACTGCGGATATCTTGTCTTCGATTTCCTTTTGAGAGAGGGACGCAGGATTCAAGAGTGGAGCGGCTGGTACGGGGTCGTAGCCTTCCGGTCGCCCGGTCACGACACGACCGGGGATGGATTCCCCGGAAGACGATACAGTGAGTTTAAGCCATGCCTCGGCGTTGCCATTCGGGAAATGATAGAAAGTATTGGAATCTGTGGTAGGAGACACAGGGCGACGGTGACCGTCATCATTGGGATCCGGGAGAGATGAACCGCCGTCGGAAGTGACAGTGTATTTTTCTCCCGAAAACGAGAATGAACGCAGGAAGTCTCTATGGAAGATGCTGACGGATCCGGATTGATCGTAGGTATAGATCGGGGCGGACACAAAAATATCAATGGACTTGACCACGTCTTTCCAAAGAGATAGGGCAGACAGAGAATTGGCATTGAACATGAGAGTGCAACGACGTGCGGGGAAAGTGGCGCTCATTTCGATCATTCCATCTTTTGTAGTGGTTTTATAACTCACCGGGGGAGTGTTGGAATTGGGAATCATGAGGATCGGTGCGGACTGATGAATGTAGGAGCCATCGAAAAGCCTTAGAGCCCACCGGAGCATGAACGGAAAAATGAACTTGCCTTCCTCATGGGTCTGGGCGACAGATTTGTTGATAAAGCCCAAGACGGCGTCAGACAGATTTCCTATGAAAGCATCCGCATTAGTGCGCGGCGGGACGGTGAGGCTACCTCCTGAGAGGGATGAGAATATTTTATTGACCATATCACCGGATAGACCTTCAGGGATCGGAATGTTGATGAGGGATGAAAATGATTCATCCGTGAGAGTGGCATGACCGAGTGCGAAGTCAATATCCAACTCCGGGATCGATGAGCCAAGAGAAATATACGAGCCGCGTTCGGGTGACCAAAGGGCATAGGAGGAAGTGGCACCATCGGAAATGAAGAGGGTGTTGCCGAGGATTGCAATCTCCGGCACGGAAACGGAAGATGAGACGGAAGTGTAACCGGCATCGGGATTCTCCACGGGGATAAAGAAAAGGAGCTTCCTTCCTTTGTCGAAGCACAGCAGATTAGTCTGATTCGCCACCTTATGAACCGCGACAGGAGGATAAGCTAAATTTTCGAGAATCGTAGCAGGAGGAAGGAGAGGGACAAGGGATCCTGATTTGTCGGGGATAAGGTTGATGGAAAGGGAGAGCTGACCATCCGGGGCATCATAGTCTGATGTATGGAGCGAGACGCCGGAATATTTTATTTCTTTGTTCATAGTTCTGTTTTGTTTGGGATTAAACAAATCGCTTTGTGACCGTTGACAGTTGTGAGGTCGCCAGACGAGAATCGGGCACGGGAGCATTCACGGGAAATGGCGAGCATTTCGCGGCAGAGGCGAACGGAGGATGCGCGGAAGTTGTGTGAACGGGCTTTTGTTGGCTGACATTGCGCCTCATGGCTTCCACAGACTTTGTGGGAGGGAATCATGACGTAGAGAAAAATTTCGCCGGCGCCAGCGAGAATGTCGATCACGTCGCCGGGACGCATGTCGAGGGCGCGGACGATACGGGATGAGATGTCAACGCGCCCGTCATTGTGGAATGTAATGTCGGGGCGGCGGGTGGATCGGAGAATGCTACGGAGAAACATGGTTGGATGGTTTCGAGTTTAGAGTTTTGAGATATGAGAGGAGGCAAAAGCTGCGCTTTTGAACCGGACAGCTCCGCGACTTTGTGAAAGAAGATTATTCATTCAACTTTTTTATTACGTTTTGGATCTGTTCGGAATCGAAGTTGAGGGCTTTCATTGCGGAACGGAGATTATCAGCAGTGAAGAGCCGTTCGCCATTGGGACATGCTAATATACGGTGGTTTGACGGATTAAAATTCTTTAATATTAATGTATTCATCGGAGTTTGGTGTTTAACCCTCCCCTTGACCGGGAATCCGGGAAGGGGAGGATATTGGTTCATATTCCTTTCATTGTTTCTTGGTAAAACTTTTCTTCTTCGATGCAGTCGATGCACTTCTCGCCGTCTTCGGTGGTGACTATTTCATCTGATTCTTCACCGCACCATTCGCAGATGCCGTGGTGCAGGTCGGCTGGGGTGTAGATTGTTTCGGTTATCATTTTTCTTCACCTCCTTTCAGCATTTCTGGGTTGTCGTGGATGTTGCCTATGACCTCAAATACTACATCTGAGAAATTTCCCATTGGAATCAGATAATTTTTATTCTTCATCATACAGAAATCACCGTGCTCAAAAATAACAGGTGATATTAGGTCATATCCTAATCCCGGATTTACAAAATGCACAATATCACCCTCCCATATCTCTTTGCCGTTCTTGTCGAGTATATCGGTGAACTGACCGATGGTTTCTTCGTCAACGTATAGAGTTCTGTCATACATATCGTTAAAATGATAACCATCGTCAACATATTGACCATGTATGCCTATATACACACTTCCTTCATTGGATTGAAGCAAGTCACCAACAATCCATTCTCCATTGTCGAGACGTTTGCCACGAAACTTAATCTGTCGCATTGTTACCTCCTTTCTCCCGGCACGGGCAGTCCGGGTCGTGGGTGATGCCGCCTTCTCTATACCCCCTATAGATGATGTAACTATGTCCGTGATAGTTGACCGTTCTTAGATGATATGAAGCTGAATTGTCTATTATCTGTTGTGCCTCCTCTTGCGTCAGCTCCTCGCACCCCGTCAGCGTCAGGGCAAGCAGGGCGAGGAGAATGGTTGTTGGTTTAATCTTCATCATAGTCAATTCATTTGAGATATAGATTTGTTCTTGTTGGCATAAAAGCCTTGAATGATACTGTGGCAGAATGCTTCTCTTTGGCTATCGGGATATCCTTTGAGGTCAGTTTCAACCGCAGCGATAAACATCATAGCGGAAGCGAAGGAAGCTTCACGGGTGCTTAGGTGGTGACGCGATAGGACTTCTGCCATTTCGGCTACAATAGTCTTGTAATCTTTTGCTGTTTCTTTCATAATAGAGCTAAGGTATTTTTATTCATTTTTTCTTCTTTTTGATTATGATTTTTACTTCTTGTGGATCATCATCCCATGTGAGGTCGGGAAACATTTCTATTGGCAAGTATTCAAAAACAGCACCTGCGACAACACTCCAATACTCATCTTGACCTCTCTTGATTGGCTTGTCACTACCATAAAATAGATTTAGTGTTCCGTCCTTATCTCGAACAAGCCATCCTTGAATCACGGTGTCAGCGTCCTTCTCCTGCTTGCCGAGGGCGAAGTTGGCGCCAACTTTGAAAGCGTCTATCAAGTCTTCGCACGCATATTCAGGTGCTGTATCGGGACGTGCATCGGGACGTTTCTTATTTTCCCCGAAGGCATAATCTACCGCTTCATTTTCTATCTCCTCCTGCGTGATTGTCTCTTTCTGCTTGCCGAGATCGTAGGCGCTTTTCTCGACGAGGTTGTAGCGGCTGAGCAACCATCGAATAACTTCTTCCGCATACTCAGTGTTAGATGCCAGCAATGTCTTTTTAAGGCAGTTTGGCAGATCCTCACACTTTGCATCTTTTATCATCCACTCCGCATACACGCGGGAGAGGGCGGTTATTTGTAATTGGTTCATACTCTCTTTCATAATTCGATCTGATAAATATTAGTTCTTGCCATTGTGCAGTCATCAACCCAAAGTTCCCATTCACCGGAAAACCTCATTTTGAAGCACTCCTTTGCAAGAGCTATGATTTCCTCTTTTGTATCGAAACTCGTTGTGAAGTCTCCCGGATTATAATAATGCCACCTATCCGGATCATGATCTATTTCCTCTTGGGTGGCAGGTCTTCTCAAGTCAAAGCTATATCTCCATTGGTAGAGGGGATTGATCTTTTTAGCATCCCAGTTCGAGGTAGTGATGCTGGGATTATCAATCAGTTGAAAGTCTATACCATCGGCAATTAATTTGCCGTAGTAGTGTATGGCTCCCCAGCTGATGCCCCGGAATGAAGTTATTTCCAACTTGACGGTTCTTGTCTTGCTCTTTTTCTTGTAGATATGGGCGTTAGAAGGAATAGCCCTTGTCTTTTCGTCTTTGAAGTCTAACCCAGCCTGATCATCAATAATCAAAGGGAAATCGTCTTCATGATTATTCATGAAGTCACGAATATTATCTTCCGTGATGTTATATTTTGTTTCCATAGCAAAAACTATTTATTAGAATGGTAAATCACAACCTTTGCAGGGTAATGAGTATTGTCGTTGGAACCCGAAGAGGTTAAAAAGTATCCATCTGATTCGCTTCTTGCAGGTTGGATGGGGTCCACAACTGCAAGATTGAATCTCGAAGTAGATTATAAATCTGAATTTCATGCCGCTTTAATTTTTGAGGGTTTTCGGGTTTTGCGAAGCAGGAGGGAACGGAGAGTTGAACATAGAGCCTCACACCATTTACGGGCGATTGTGACCTCAACGGCATTGCCTATGTATTTCTTTTGTTCTGCCTGTGTGCCGATGAGAACGTAATCTTCGGGGAAACCCATGATAAGTTTAAGTTCGTCAATCATGAGCATGCGCATCATTATATCGACAATGCCGTATAGAGTCATAAATTTCTTAATCGTTACCGTCATCGGAGAGTCGGTATCGTAGATCTCCACATGAATAGCGCCATGTTTTACTGTCACAAACGACGGCGGACGCTTGTCCATGCGTGCTATAAGAGTGAAACAAGGATCTTCAACTGATGAGCCTGTCGAATTGTACTGAGGATTGACCAAGAACCTGTTACACGTCACAAGTTTCTGCTTGGGGTTGGTGAGAACAGCAGGGTTGACCGTGTCTATACTTGAAATCTGACCGCCTCCTGAATATTCATTCGCAATGAACCGAGTCGTTACCAACGAAAGTTTATCTTTTGTGGTGATGGTGGGTGCAGGATGATCAATAGGAAGATTGTACCCGTTTCCGTAGTGAACTGAAACGAAAGCGTGATGGTCTACAGTCGTTATTGTTCCAGCCGGGCTTTCAACAGATATGTTCTTTCCTTCCGGAGATCCTCCATATTGTTTTGAGAGGAACGACACCTGTGCGAGTGCCAGACGGTTCTGAGTGGCTACAGTAGGGCAAGGAGCATCGAGTGATGGAGGACAATATTTCCCGGTTTTCTGATTGACCGAGTTATATTTCACCATGAAGGCGTCTTTTCCTCCGGCAACAAACTTGATCAGTCCGGCATGGATGCGCTCAAGTGTCTTTTCTGACAATGGTTTCTCTCGACCGAAAATGCTTCTGCCCTCATTAGAAAAATCAAGGACTTCACGCACAGGCTTCCATGGCAGCAGCTCTGTGAAGAGGTTGTGGCTTCCGTTCTTACAGTGAGTCGGCTCCGGAAATACAATCGGAAGACCCTTTCGGGCGAATATCCCGAAGAAACGTTTCCGAGACGTGTAGGCGCCGTAATCGGCGGCATTCATTATCCGGTGATCAAATTCATAACCGTATCTTTTCACATTCCTGACCCACCGCATGTAGCTGCGACCCTTGTCTTTCGATACAGGTTTGCCGTTTTGGTCTACATCGCCCCACGACATGAATTCCTCCACGTTTTCAATCTGAATGTAGTCCGGATTGATTGCTTCGATGTATCGGAACAGGTGCTCGGCAAGAGTCCGGCTGTCTGCATCCCGTGGCTGTCCGCCTTTGGCACGGCTGAAATTAGTACATTCAAGAGACGCCCACAATACGGTAAGTGCTTCTGGGTTCTCGGCACGGCATTTCCTGAGATGGCTAACAAGCGGTGACAGTTCAAGCGTGCGGATGTCTTCGGTGAAGTGGAGTGCGTCCGGATGGTTGGATGCATGGGAGGCTATGGCGTTGGCATCGTGGTTGACACATGCAATGACCTTTGCACATTCCTCATCGTCAACACGGGAGGAATTGATACCGGTGGAAGTGCCTCCTGCACCACAGAAGAGATCTATGTATAGAAGATTGATCATTGCGGTTATTGATTGAAGAGGTTTGGAGACTGGCGGATGGCGATTATCTGGGTTACGCGGTCGATCTCCGCGTCTATCTCCTTTTCGAGAGCCTTGCTCGCTTCAAGTGCATCCCGGCTCCGTGTGGCGAAGTATCCCTTCTGGTGGACGCGGAGCAATGCCACCTTGTCGAAAAATTGTCGTGCGTTCATAATTATTTAGTTTTGAGTTGTGAGATTTGAGTTGTGAGAGTGCTTACTTCGTGCGCACCACGCTCAAGATCTGAACCTGATTTGAATTGAGATTTTGGATTGAGTATGACTAATCGTGATTAATCAATTGCTCATTGAACTGTCGGGGGATTGTTGCTACACCAATCCGGGCTCATGACCTGTACCATGGTGACCTTGTCAGGGTCGTAGCCTTTGGAGCGGATGTAATCAGCCGGAGCCATACGGGCTTTCTGTCGTTCCTCAAAATCTTGCTTCTGTTTCTCAACCTGGCGGTCAAGTTCGGCAATGTAGTTTCCCGTTGACCGGTTTCCGTTTTCCGCTGTCCGTTGGACGCTTTCCGTTTTCTGGCTCTCTTTAGCCGCACATTTCTTTCGGATTGTGCTGACCAGATGGTTGGCGGCGTCTTCCCAGTCTTTCGGAGTATGGCGACGGATCTTCCAGTCTGCCATCACCTGCCGGGCGAGATCTTTCATACTTTCCATATCCGGGAGCCCGAACGAGCGCCGGAGAGAGTCGAGAGCCGCGAGACGTTTTGCATCCTGTTCGCCGGATGATCCCTCACAAAAAAATTCTTTTAAAAATTTTTCTTCAACAAAGGGCGGCGACGGCGGCGCGCTTTTTGTATCATCGTCAGATGATATTTTTATATTATTTCTTTTTATTTGTGTACTTTCTCGTTGGGAAACGGGGGTTTCCCATTGGGAAATGTCGGTTTTAGGGTAGTTTACTCTTGGGATAAGCAAAAGGTAAGGTAGATCCCGGTCCCGTTGCCGGAACTTTGTGGCTTCGAAGTATCGGCGTTGAATGCCTTCCGAGGTGAGCACCGAGTCCGAGTTAAAAAGCGATTCATCGAAGAATCCCCGTCTAACCAAGGTGTGCACAATCTTGTCGAGCAGATCGCCTGACGCGCCGTCTATCTCACGTTTGAGCTTGTATTTGAGAGCATCATTCCACAGGGTGAAATAACCGTTGCGGTATATCGCACAGAGCAGCTTGATGATCGTCAATTCGCCTTTGGTCCCGAATTCGCCGGCGATGCAAACCACTTTCTCGTCAGAGAAGAAGTCGACATCGAAAGGGAAGTAGTCGAGACCGGCTTTTCGCGGTCGTGCCATGTCGTGACTTCTGTTGTTATGTTTCTTTGATTCTTATTCCATATTCTTTGAGCATGAGTTTCCTTTTCATGATATACTCCGGGGTGCGGAACCCCTTCGTGTCTTCCACCACCGTGTTCCCCTCCCTGTCTTTGTAGACGAAGTCGGCAATGTATCGGGTGCACTTCTCGATCAGCTTGCCGTCGGCGTCTCGCTGGGTGGGGATCACAGTGAAGGAGACCTGTTCGCGGAGGTCGGAGATCAGACCGGCTCGCTGCCAAAGCTTGAGCTGACCTGCGCGGTCATGCTCCTTTCCCGAGGCGTGGGAGCCGGTCTTTTTCGCTCCATACTTGTTTCTTTTGGATCCGGTCACCCCCTGAAGGGCACGGAGCTGTTCAACTGTCAGAGTCCGCGGCTTCATAATATGCCAATGAAAACTCTTTGGGGATAAAAGAACTTGCAGCAATGATTTTCGACTCCTCTATAAGGGAATAGATATCATGCATTACAAAGGTACGGTCGGGATGTTTCTTGGATTCCTCATATCTCAGTTGCTGTTCATCATGAAGATATTTCTCAATAATCATGTTGGCACGGACGGCTGAATATGTATGGACAATAAATAATCCTTTCTCTTCCTCGTCAGCTTCAACCTGATTGATGTCCTTCAATAATATCCGGGCACTTATCTGATAAAACCTTCGAGTCTCCTTAGTTGATTCCTCTTCCAGATCTGTATTGCCATTCTCTATGGCATTTACCGTGGCTTCCGCAAACTCTTCAAGAGACATTTCATTTTTGAGGTATGCAATGTCAAGATCAGATTTTTTAACCGGGTTCTTGAGATTGTCTACAAGGATTGTGCAATATTCCATCGCGGAGACGGAAACGATATTAAAATATCCCTCAAAGTTCAACTCTATGAAGTCGGAGCAAATGGCAATGGCGTTAGAAACAGAAACAGCATACAAAAGGAATGTCTTCCGCTTTCCTGCTATACCCGCCACCACTTTGTAAGGGTAAAGGCTATGTCGAGGTTCCGTATACGCCAGACGTTTCTGGTTGGAGACTTCAACCGGGTCTGTGAGTTTGCCGGTATCCTTGTAGAACTGGATGGAAGAAAGAACCTTTTCATCAATGAATGTACCTTTATCGAACAATATCTCAGTGCGGGTTATTTCAGTGTTCTCACCTGTTTGGGTGTCGAAATATTCTTCTTGCCATTTGTGAGTCACTGTCCTCACAATATATTTATTGAGCATCCTTTTGAGATCAGATGTCTTGAACCTGATTTCCGAGAGGCGGGTTTCAGTCTTTTTCATGAGGTGATTCGTTAAGGGATGAGAGAATGGCGTGAGCACGCGGGATTTCAAGGTCGAGCAGATGCTCTATAAGGTCTTGTTTGATCATAATAGTTTCTTTTTAAGTTTATTGACAAAAAGATTTATAATCCTGATTTTATTTATAATTCTTGTGGAGCCGGAGCCACGCTGCGCGAGATCGTCACGGCGCAGCTCCAGCTGATCAATTATGAAAAGGAGATCAGTCTTGCAGATTTCAGGCATGATGCACCTCCTTTCGCTATTTCGGAGGACGGTAGTTCCATCCGTTGAGTTCGTATACCCGTTCTCTTGCCTTTTCACGCTCCTCAATTGGATAGATTGATTCGTGTTCAAGTTCTGTCATCCCATATCCGGATAGACCTCCTGCAACCGGGAATACACTTGTCACCTGATAAATTCTCCAAGAACCTCTGTTAAGGTGAAATCCGAATTGTCCTAATCGTGGCATGGCTGTGAGATTTTATGGTTTGTAGAATCCTTGGAAACGAACGGTACCGAAATATTCCGGAGACTTTATAAGCCCGTCGCCGCGTCCGGCGAGAGTTTCGGCTCCCTCTTCGTCGAGAACCACTTTGGAATCAAGTGCCTTGGGGACACGGAAACATACCTGAACGGGGAAGTTGACCTTTGCATCACCGGTGATCACCTTTGTGGATGCCCTTTGGGTCGCCGCTATGATGCGATATCCCAGGGAGCGACCTTTCTGGAGGAGCATCTTCATGTTTTCCTCGAGAGACTTTTCACGACCCACCACTTTCAATTCCTCTTTCGGCATACCGTTGCGGTCATATCCGACCTGCACCATTTCGCGGATGTCGAGCTCACGTCCGGAGCGAGCGGATGAAACGGCGTCGGCAAACTCATCGAATACGATAAGGGTCTTGCCGGATGCTCCCGTCTTGGCGCGCTGCTGCATTTCTTCCACCAAAGACTTCATGCGGGCTTCGATGTCGGCAATGTCAGTGATGATCTCGCAGCCGGGCATGTTGCCTACAAACTCATATTTCGGGTCGAGGATGATTATACGGTCTATACCCGCGAGTTTTGCATATTCGATTGTAGACTTGATGCAGACTGATTTCCCGGATCCGGTGGCACCACATATAAGCATGTGGGGGGTGGATTGGTTATTGATATCCCAGACAACAGGTTTGCCGAAATTGTCAAGACCGATGGGGATGCGCGATCCCTGGAGATATTTTGCATCCCAAAGAAGAATGTCGTTTGAGCGGTGGGGAGCCTCGACACAGAGGTAGGACCTGTTTTCGTGCATGACGAGAGTCGGGAGCACGCGGACGGATGGCACATCAATAGCGTTGGCGATGTCGAGTGCATGGGAAGCGATGTTTTTTATCATTACACCTGCGCCGATCTCAAGGAGGTAAGACACAGATGAGAAAGAGCCGAGGGTGTGAGCCACACGTGCGGAGATATTGAAGGAGCGGAGGGTATGTTCTATTTTTTCTTGTGGTGTCATATCGTTGCGGAGTTCGTAAGAGATGAATGTTGCCGCTTTTTTGCGGAATGAGGTAATAACTTTTGGGGATATGGAAGCCGTGGAGGCGTCGCGCATTTTCTTCTGTCGGCGAAGGATGAGCGGTTTCTTGCTTTCAGGAATATTGAATGAATCAATATCTACCATGAGCGTGCGCGCCCAGAAATCGTAAAGTTCAGCCTTGTCGACAAGAGTGTCGGAGTCGTTGATCGTGTAGATATAATCCGGGTCGGAAGTCGCGGAGATCATCCGGCGCAAAGGTTCATAGAGGATAGCTTCATAAAGACGGCGCGTATCGGCATCGAGGGTGATGACCATTTTCTTTAGCTGAGGAGACTTGTCTTTATTCGCGCTGTACTTGTTTTCCATGTACCAGACTTCGTCAATGGGCATGGAGGGGTTGAGGGTTTCCCAAGAATCGACATATCCTATTGCCTGTTTCGCCCCTGTGAAACCGAGTTCTGAAGCGTCAGTAAAAGCAGACTTGCTCTTGTGGTCGATAATGATCCTGCGCCCATCAAGCAGTTCTACAACGAGGTCGAGAGTGCCATGAAAGGGTAGAGGTATGTCGACACCATTAATCACAAGCCATGTGCTAACCTTTTGTTCTACGGCGAGAATGCGGGCAATTCCGTCAGTATAGATGTGGCGTTCCTTATAGAAATTTTCAATAAGTGCATTTACAATGGATGTGGTCTTGGCGATGATCTTTTCGACCGTGGGTGTCTGCTTGCCGAGTTTCCACTCGTTAGCCTGAACCGCATCGATCAGGGCATAAGCCTTTTCCTGCATGTCGGCAATAGGGAGCTCAGATCCGGTGTCGCGCAAGTGTTCGAAAAACGCCTGAAGTGCGGAATGATAGGCTGATCCGGCTATAGCCGACGGACCCTTCCTGGACTGCTCACGATAGATGTAGCTACGCTCGAAGTCTTTCTCATTGCGTGCGAAAGTTGCGACCGCAGAATAGCTCCAATTCTCAATAAGGAAATTTGAGAACAACTCCTCCTGCTCATCGAGAGAAAGGAGGGAATATTTGTTTACAGCAGTGTTCATGGCATTTCGATTTTAGGTTTGACGGCTTCCTGCTGACGGGTATCACGATTGCGGAGACGGTCTTTTGCATCCTCCACATTTGTGGACTGAGTTTTTGTATCCTGACCGGAAGCTCCATGCTGTTGAGGAATGCTGTAAGAGTCGGTGACATCTTCATAATTCACATCTTCCACGTCGCGTTCCTCTTCAACAGTGCGGAAGCCCATAGAGATTTCCGGAGCGTAGATGCGCTGCCAGAATGCTGCTGCGCGATAGGAGAGCATGAGTTGCGGCATTGTGATCCATTTGGAACCATCTTTGGTGTACCATCCCTCCTGAATAGCCATGGCGATGGAGACTGCATCCCCTTCAAGGGTTTCACCTGTGGATTTCTCCACGGCATACGCCACGCATTCCCAGTTGTCGACATTAGAGAAATCGCCTTCCTTGACCACGATTGTTTTCTCCCTCTCTTTCTTGCCCTCCTTCTGTACCCATTCATAGGTGTTGTATTTGACTTTACCCACCTTACCGAGATTGCGCTTGCGGTAGCGGAGGTTTGTGAAGCGTCCGCAGGTGTTGATGGATGCCACAAGGAATTTAGAAGACCATGAGGGATTGCCATGAACAATGTAGAGGTTCTGCATCACAGTGAGAGCATTGATGTTCATCCGGAACGCAATGTCGAGGGCTATGACACAGTTGCCGATGTTGCCACGGTATGACGTGGGGACAATGGTGGAATCAGCCCAAGCCTTCGCCACCCGTTGCAGGGCTTCGAACTGGCGTTGGATCTGTCCGGCAATCGAGAGATTGTATTGCGCGTTGGCGCGGGTGTTTGCGAGCTGCAACTGACGATCAGCGATGGCGATGTCTTTGTCAAGGTCTCGCGCTTCCTCCCTCTTTTCCTGAGCCTGAGGGGAGGTGTCGGGGTTTGATTGTTTGTTACACATGATTGAATGGATTTTGTTTGTGGCGGATGCTGATGTCATGAGAAGAAAGGGCGGCACGCCGGCGGCGCAACCGCCCGATCCATTCAACATGACAAGGCATTCAGCCTTGTTTGTGACCCGGGGCGGGATCGAACCGCCGACCGAGAGAGCTGTCCGGTATTCCGGATTCCTCACCGCTCTGCCACTGAGCTACCAGGTCATGTTCTCCGCCGTGCGTCGTCACGACGTGGCGGAGTCGTTTGCATAATCATTTTTAACACTATTGCCTGAGGATCTCGCGACCTTGGGGCAATTACACAAATGAAAGTCTAAATCATACCTTAGATTTATTAAATCTGACAACCATGCGTCGTCGCGACGGAGGTGTGTCATAGGTTCTATGAGCCTAAATATTCGATTTTTTACACTTAAGATTGAGCCTAAAAACAATCGATGCTTACTTGCCATATTGGTTATCGAAATTGCCATTCTTAAGTTCTTTGCTTTGTGATTCGTCGAAAGCCCTGATGTGAGGATCCGTGCATTTCCAGATGCGGAACAGGTGGATAAATGCCCAAGCTGCAAGAATGCCTATGGCTTTCGATGTGAAAAGATCGGCGAACCATCGTCCGGAATTCTCGGGAGGAGTGCAGAGAATACCGATGATTGCCACTATGCCGAGGGAGAAGAGGATTGCTATGCGGAGAATTGATTTAATCATGTTGGTTTTGAGTTTTGAGTTGTGGGTTGTGAGAGATTGTTTCGCAGGGACGTTTGCGGGCGTATTGGACGTATCGCCGGAGTGGACGGCACCAGAGTCCGTTTAGTGTACCGACGGAATTTGTACATCCGGTGCATATTGAAGCTATTCCCATGGTCAAGGCTCGATGCCGTTAGCTATGAGTGCTTCCTCTTCGAGGGCTGATCCGCGCCATGTGTCGAGGTACTCGTCGATTGCGTTCTGACTTGTGTCGGCGAGTTGGCGACCTGTGGATTCACAGAATGCTTTCCAGCTTACGTCGTGACGGATGAGAGCCGGGCAGGGACGTTCGAATGATCGTGCGATGTGGCAGACGAAAGCGAGAGCGAGGGCAACCACGAGGATTGCAATGAGGTGATGAGGTGTTTGAGAAGTCTTTTTCATAATGATTTGAATTTTATTAGTTGGTTCCCCCGGGGTGACCGTTTTGTTGGCTATACCCTCGACGTTCTTGACGAATAAATTGCATTTTGGTGAGCTCAGCTCTTACCGCTATAGATGCCTCTATGGCTTCGTCCTTACTGTCGAACAGATTTCCGGAGATCCGCATCTGTTCGACAGCCCTTTTACTGTAGCCAATAATATCAAGGATGTCGTTTAGGCGCTCAGGTCTGAAATCTCCGGGGCGGAGCGTCCATTTATCTTCAGTTTCCACGTTTTTCATAATTTGATTGGCGTTGATGGTTATCTACTTGAGGTGATGGCTGAGCGGGTTGCTGCTACTGTCTTGAGTTCCGCTGCGGTGGGGATACGTTTTGCAAGTTGCCAGTCTTCTATTTCAGATTTTTTGAAATAGACCTTGGTTCCTTGTTTGTAGTAGGGGATCTCCCTGCCGCAAACAAGGTGGCGTATCCTGTCTTCAGAAATACCGATCAGGAGTGAAAGGTCTTTGACCGTGAGGACAGACTTTGCAGCCAGAAGGGTATATTTCTCTATTCTTTCGAGGATTGATTTGATGTCCATGGGTATTACGCTTTTGGGAATAGGGCTTCCGGGGTTGTGTTGAAATGTTTGGCGAGAACTTCCTGAGTGAGTGCGTCGGGTGTCGCTGCACCACTGAGCCATCTTCTTACTGCCGGCTCGCTCTTTTTTGTCACATTAGCGACTTCTTTTACGAAAGAGAGTCCGGGAGCCGGTTTTGAAAGGACTTTATCGTAAAGTTGTTTGAGAGATAATTGCGTTGTCATATCATTATTATTTATTATATTTGCGATAACTTTTACTATCGTGATGCAAAGGTAATATGATATTACAATATATACAATATCATATTATATAATTTAACATAGATTAACAATATGATATTATCTCAACGAATAGAAGCCCTTTTGGAATATTCTAATATGAATATTCCAAAATTTGCTGAGTTTGTGGGTTTTAAAACACCTCAAACTGTACGTGAATTAATTAAAGGTAATACAAAAAGCTTATCTGAGGCGGCACAATATAAGATTACATTAGCATTCCCGATGGTAAATCCTGAATGGTTACTGACAGGAGAAGGAAACATGCTTTTGCCAGATAAAGGTGAATCGAATGAGGTATCGGGCTATAAGGAACGAGTCATACCATTTTATGATGCTGAGACCACTGGCGGCTACAATGGACGTGTGTCAGCTTCTGATGTAGGTTCGTTAAAAGGCTATATTCAGCCGGGAGGATGGTTTGACGGTCGTGAGACAGCAGCTATACGCCATGTAGGAGACTCGATGGTTGAATATCCCGACGGGTGTGTGCTTGCCGTGCGGGAAGTTTTGGATAAACATCTGTTGGTACCAGGTAGGAATTATGTGATCGAGACAAGAGAATACAGGGTGACAAAAAGGGTACAGCGTGGCAGCTCTCCTAACTCTATCATGCTTTATTCCTCAAATTCGGAAAAGTATGATGATGGACGCTTGGTTCATGAGCCGTTTGAGGTCGCTCTTGAAGATGTGCTTCACATCTTCAGTGTGTTAGGATATATCGTTAACCAGTCTGGAGAATTCAGACTAATTAAACCATAAAATTTTAAATTCGTATGAAGCTTGCATCCATTAGTATTATATGTCTCATATTTATTTTTTGGTCATGTTCAACACAGAAAGATGAAGAAAAGACTTTTACATTAGGTAAATATATTTATGAAGATGATTCTCATGTTATTCATAGTAATGAGAATTGCATTAAATTACTGTTTGGGGGAGATAACAATGGTAAATCAAATTATGCTAAACATTTAGTTGATACTTTGAATTTTGTAATCCCAGATATTAATAAATTCAGAGTCTGTAGTATGTGTGTAAACGATGAAATCTATGAAAAGCTTTTGGAAATATCAAATCGTAATGATACAATAGACATAGACTTTGAACAATACAGGATTGATAATTAATTTACAATCTGTACTACCAACCTTGAGAATGAGAATGCTGAATTGATAAGAGAAGATAATTAAATGAATGGAGGATAAAAAATGACATCAATCTTGTGTGGATTGGGGTTTGTTCTTGCAGGAGCGGTTCTGTTCTGGTTATATGAATCAATTAAATCGAAGAAAGATCCTGATGTTCAAGCTGCATCCAATCTTCGGATGAGTGTAAATCGTTTCCGTAAGTATCAAAGATTATATGATGAATTCTTTGATTGTATGATGAAATATGGAGTTCATTCCTCAATTGCAGAAAAGAAATTTGTCGAAATATTCAAACAGATTGATAATCCCAACGAGTGGAAAAGATATCAAGATTATCGAGGAATGCTTCAAAGGAGAGAACGTGACGAAATATTCAAAGAAACGTTTTTACAAAAGAGTGTGGGAAAACAAAGTAAAAGAATAGAAAGTGCAAATATATTGTTAGCCACACTTCCAATGCTTTTAATTATAATTATAGGTATATATTTCTCCTTAAGTGATAATTCAGAAGAAGAGAATGATTTTGAAGAATATGTTATAAATGAGAATCCCGATGTTGTGCAGGACGCGGATAATCCCGCTGACCTGAAATCGAAAAATATAACAGGTCATAGTGATGGTACTCAGTCTGAAGATGATATAATAGGTGAAACCTACACTTATTATCCGGAGGACGGATCTATTAGGGATTCTTCCGGCAAAATAATTTCAAAAGGAACAGCAACGTATAAATCAGAGAATGGCAAGAAGATACATTCACAAGAAGTAGACATAAATAAATCTGAGTATCAAAATATTCAATACGAACATTTTTATACGGGAGAGATCCCTTTTTATTCTGTTTACGGACGAGGTGAGTTTGATAAAGAATCATTAAGCTATTTAAGGATCTCAAATGAGTCTTCTACGGATGCAGTGGTTTTATTGTGTAGCGAAAACGGAAACGTCTTAAGAAACGTGTTTGTAAGAAAAAATTCTGAATTCACAATGAAACAGATTCCGGCATATAGATGCATTATTAAAGTCATGTATGGCAATAATTGGTACAAGGAAAAGGATAATGGTTTAAATTTTCCAAAAGGGGGATTTACGAGTAATGTCACGTATTCAGTTTCAAAATGGTCTGATGCTTTTGATTTTAATCCAAAATATTCCTATGAAGGAGTTGACTATCCAACATACGAACTAACACTTCATAAAGTTCTAAATGGCAATTTCCAAACTAAGCAATCTAATAAGAACGAATTTTTTAATAATTAAGCAAATGTCTCATTAATTATTTGAAAAAATAGAAAGATCCTTATAGATGATTTGTCAATTGTATATTTTCTCACATAATCACCCTTATGATAAATAGATTCGATTAGAATATTAATTCATAAGAAGTTATGGAACTAAAAGAATTTGTAAAAACGGCAATAAGTGATATTACCAATGCTATAAGTGAATTGCAGAAGGAATTGGATAATGGTGCAATTATCAACCCAAACTTACCCTCGACACTTAAAACTTATAATTATGGAAGACTACGGTTATTTTAGGACGTTAAAAAATGATTTTGATGCTTCGCAGTTTCCATCAATTGATAATGGCGCAACGTTGAGAACTTTGGCTCATATAGTTGAAGATATAAGAAATGGCAAAATAACCCTAACAGATTTAGAGGATTATCTTGCCAAAGAAAAAATTGGATTTACGCCTTTAGAGAATAGACTACCGACTTGTTTCGGTGATGATTGTTATGATTTTATTTATCATGTATTGCAATATTTGCAAACAAATCGTCTATAATTCTCTTGTTTTGCAGGCTCTATGGGAGTTCTCGCTTTCCGGATTTGAAGCATAATTTCGAATAGATCTTGTTTGGCTCTGTCCTGAGCAAAAGCAAAAGCATGACGAACATGGTTCCTATCAGGATTGTCCAACTTTGAGAGATTGCAAGCATTCATGTAAGCAAGTTCTTGAGCTATATCATGTATACCATCTAAAATTGAAGCGAGCCAAGCTGCATCTACTCCTTCATAGCCCGGGAGATTAACCTTTTGTTCTTTCATAATTTTGTAGACCTGACACCGCAGATTAATTTAATACATCGCCGTCCGGTGTAACGACAATGCAAATATAAACAATATATTTAAGACCGACCTATTAAAGCCAATGTTCTACTTTATATCCGGTTAGCCAATAAAAAGCTTGATTCGCTTGTTCGATAGCGACGTAGGCGTCATCACTCTTAGCTGCATAGTTCCAAAACAAACGGTGATATAGACGTTTGTAATACCATTTTCTTATTGGCTTGAAAATGTTTATTACATTCTTTTTTAACTTAGAAATATTCTTAAGGTTCATCTTAGTATACATTATTCGCTGTAAAGCTACATATACATTTGAACTGAATTTTTATAAGTATTAAAAATGTAAGATATAAAAATAACGGGCTGATGTTTCAGCCCGTTATTTTTTATGTGAATATGGATGGAATTTTATTGACAGCCGCCTGTTTGTTTTTGTCAAGAATTTTTGCGTAGACCTGAGTGGTCTCAATGCTTTTATGTCCAAGCAATTTTGAAACGGTGTAGAGATCCACACCGATATCGAGCATCATGATGGCGAAGGTGTGCCTCCCGGAATGAAATGTGATATGCTTGTCTATGCCGGCAGCCCTTGCCCATGCCGTTACATTAATACGTGCGGTCTGCACTACTGTAAGATTTGGGAATACCTTCTCATCTTTCTTGCCTCTCTCTCCAATAATGTCTACTGCCTGGGGAGTGAGATCAAGATATTCATGCCCTCCGGTCTTCTGTTGAGTAAAAATAATGCGGGTTGAATTGCCTAACTTCTTGACGTTACTCCATCTCAGGTTGACAATGTCGCTCCAGCGCAGCCCTGTAAGACACGAAAAGAGAAATGCCCTTGCCACTTCCTTATCCGGCGGTGGTGTAGAGGTAAGCTGACGCAACTCTTCAATAGTTAGAAATTCTCTGTCTGATTCCGGCTCTTTGAACCTCTCAACGTTAACAGATGGATTTGAGCTGATAATACCTTGTCTGACCGCTAAATTTAATGCAGAACAAAATTTTTGGAACATCAGCGCCTTTGTGCCTTGACTTATAGGTTTGGGGTCAACCTCTCTCTTTCTTGAGTCAATATCCCATTGCTTTGCCTTGTTGTCAAGATAATCACGGAATCCCTGCACCCATTCAGGAGTGATTTCCTTAAACGAAATGGAACGGTTAGGTTCGTAACGCAATAGATGCGCCATGCAGTTTTTCCAGCTCGTTTTAGTAGTTCCTTCCTTACGATTGATCAGAGATTCTATAAAGTCATAGAACATAACCTTCGAGGGATCTACAATATCCAATCCGAACTGCCGGGACTGCATTTCAACAACCCTCTGAGCTTTTATGGCTTCGGCAAGCTTGAGTGTCTCCTTGTTTGCTAATTTGTCAGCCCTGGTCTTTTCAGGCACAAGATACAGCTTCAGGTATTCGAATACCCTTTTACCATTTATCTGTTTATCTAAAAATAGGGATATCACCCCGTTTTCCCGGACACGTTGCCTAAGGTAAACAAAATCTTTCGAGACTAATCTTGGCATACTTATAATATTTTTATTCTGTTGCGCTTGTTGCGCTAATTTTTTAGCGCAACAAAAACGCAACATTTTTGTACTATATAGATAACATATCCCCAACATAGTTTATTGTGTTTGTCAAAATCGCAACAATCTAATATTTAGATTGATATGTTATGAATATGTTGTAAGTATGCCGATGGTGTGAACTAAAAAAACGGGTTAAAATTCGCTCGAGAAATGGAAGTTGATCTTGGGGAAGTCATTACGTGCCATCTGGAGCACATAATTTGAGTCTGCTAAAAACACGTCTCTGCCTTCTTTGTCGATCGCCATAAACTGGTGCTTGCGTTTCTTGAATGCTTCCAGTGCTTCCTTGTCATCGCTTTCTATCCAACAAGCCTTATAAAGACTTATCGGCTCCCAACGGCACTGCGCACCATATTCGTGCAACAATCTATACTGTATCACTTCAAACTGCAACTGACCTACAGTACCGATAATCTTTCTTCCATTAAAGCTGTTAGTAAACATCTGAGCAACGCCCTCGTCCATTAATTGACGAATACCCTTGTCAAGCTGCTTCGCCTTCATCGGGTCAGCATTCTCAATATATTTAAACATCTCAGGGGAGAAAGAGGGGAGTCCTTTGAAATGGAGCAATTCTCCGGAAGTTAGAGTATCACCTATTTTAAAGTTGCCGGTATCAGGAATGCCGACAATATCACCCGGGTATGCCTCGTCAACCACACTCTTCTTCTGCGCCATGAAAGCAGTAGGGGCGGCAAACCTCATCATTTTGTCACTGCGTATGTGGCGATAGTTGACATTTCTTTCAAATTTGCCTGAACAGATCTTTACAAAAGCTATGCAAGAACGGTGGTTAGGGTCCATATTGGCATGAATCTTAAACACAAAGCCGGAGAAAGCCTCTTCTTGCGGATCCACACGACGTTCGATAGCTTCGATAGGTTGCGGGGCAGGTGCAATCTTTACAAAACAATCAAGAAGTTCTTTAACTCCGAATGTATTTAACGCCGAACCGAAAAATACCGGTGCAACCTTTCCTGCAAGATAATCGTCTACATTAAATTCCGGATATACACCATCGATCAGTTCAAGATCTTCCCTAAGTTTATTCGCGTCTGCTTCACCTACAAGTTCATCTACGAGCGGAGAGTTAACGTCCTCAATCTCGACACGTTCACTGATTGTCTGCTTGGATGGAGTGAACAGGTCGAGACCCTGCTCATATATATTATAGACTCCTTTGAATTTAGCGCCTATATTGATAGGCCATGACAATGGTCTTACTCCGATCTGCAGTTCCTGTTCCAGTTCGTCAAGGATATCGAATGGATCACGACCTTCGCGGTCAAGTTTATTTACAAAAATGATAACAGGAGTATTACGCATTCTGCAGACTTCCATAAGACGGCGTGTCTGAGTCTCCACGCCTTTTGCAACATCGACAACGATTATGACGGAGTCTACAGCTGTAAGAGTACGGAAAGTGTCTTCTGCGAAATCCTGGTGGCCTGGAGTATCGAGAATGTTGATCTTATAGTCGCCATAGTTGAAACCCATGACAGAAGTGGCAACCGAAATACCGCGTTGCTTTTCTATCTCCATCCAGTCTGAAGTTGCGGTTTTCTTGATCTTATTACTTTTTACGGCTCCTGCCACGTGTATTGCACCACCGAAAAGAAGTAATTTCTCAGTCAATGTTGTCTTTCCGGCGTCCGGGTGCGATATAATCGCAAATGTTCTTCTTTTGGCTATCTCTTTATTTAGTTCTTCGCTCATCTTTGATGGGTTAGTTCAAATTAATAATTTGGAGGAGGGATTATATAGAATGTTATTGGTTATCTTGATTGTCGTTGAATAGTTCATTATTATAATCCTTTTTATAATAATGAGAAAGCAATGCAAGAAATTTAGATATTTGTGACGCAGCCTGAGCTGTTTCTTCAGAGATTTCTTTCCCTTGCAGACGAAGCATAAGTATGCCGTAAAGTGCATTGAAACAGGTTTCTATTTCACCGGCTTTATTTTCACCAGCTTTTGCCCTTAATTCTACGATGATGGGCAAAGTGTGATAAAAATGTGCGGAATAAGCTGCAAATTTAGGGTCTGACAGCAGTCTGCGGTGGAGGTCATCCAATGCTATGATTACGTTTTTATTAAGCTGGAGATGCCCTGAATCCGCAACACCCTCCATACGCATCATATCTATCAAAGATTCATACCAATCTCGCATCTCCTTCTTTTGTTCGGGAGTGAGATCCTTATATTTGTCAATTATTGAAGACTGAATTTTATCAATATCGAGTTTATTAGCACGAATAAGGTCCTCTATCTGCCACATATACAGCAGATATTCGGCAATATTTTCTCTTTTCTTAGCTGAAGCTGTAATCATGATTTAATCAATAGCATTGTTTCAGAATACAAAATTAATGATAATTAGAAGAGTGAGCAAATTATTTGACACAACCAAATAAAAATTTGATTCAATCATTTTTATTTATTGTTTTTTCAGCCGGTTTTTCCAAAGTTTCCAGTTTTTTTAATACCTGCTCATCCTGTTTTCGTATGGAATCCTGATGGAGTACAGCCGGAGGTGCGATGTTAACGACAGCCGGTGTAACCGGATCGCTTACCGGTGTCTTTATGACATCATTAAAAGACAGTTGGAAAAATCCCAACACAACTGCACCAAGGGCAAGCTCTCCAATCAATCCCCAACAGAATTTTGTGCAACCCTGTTTAAACCCGAAAACAAGTCTGACTACAGAAATGATCAGTATTAAAAAGAACAAAATCCAGGATACCCAAAAAGAAAACAGATTACATCCCGTGCAGATGTTAATTAACAATGGGACAGTCAGGATCCACGAAATTGTGAATATGGTGTTGCAATGTGGAAATTGTGGCTTCTTCATAATTATATAGCGTTTTATATATAACACACTTAAATATTGCGCGGTTGTGTTTATATGGATATAATGATATTTTTACTGAATCCGTTGTTATATAGATGAACTTATTAATACACAAATATGGAAGATAATTTAAAATATACTCCGGAGAACATAACGCACCTTGAACCAGATGAGATATTCGTTTTCGGTAGCAATTTGGAAGGTATTCATGCCGGGGGGGCTGCAAAAGTGGCTGTTGAAAAGTTTGGAGCTAAAATGGGACAGGGTGTAGGCATTCAGGGTCAATCATATGCAATACCAACCATGCAAGGTGGAATAGAAACCATTAAACCATACGTTGACGATTTTATTGATCTTGCGTATGAATGGGATCAAAACACTTTTTATGTCACCCGCATAGGATGTGGCATAGCCGGATTCAAAGATGAAGAAATAGCACCGCTTTTCGACAGGGCTTATGACCTATATAATGTGAGACTACCCAAATCATTCGCAGATATAATTAGGAAAAACCGTGAACTTAAAGCAAAGTGATAATGAAAACGCTCACCTATATCTGGCATGATTGTTTTGTCTACGATGACCCAAGGATGACAATAATATTTGATTATTGGAAGGATCCCACATGTTTACCCGGTCAGTTGCCTGCTTTCATTCAACATGAAGATAAATCCAAACCCGTATATATTGTTGTGAGCCATCATCATAAAGATCATTACACAAAACAAATTTTTGAATGGAGCACTCTATTTGATAATATAAAGTATATATTGAGTAAGGACGTCGCAAAATATGCACGGCATATTTTGCATCCGGATTCTATTTATAAGGGTATAAAACCTGCTCCGGAGAGCGTGGTGGTTTTAACTCCGGGTCAGACTTATTCCAATAACAATATAGATGTCAAAGCATACGGGTCGACAGACATCGGCAATTCATATTGCATTTCTGTAGCCGGGAAATCAATATTCCATGCCGGCGACCTCAATGCCTGGATATGGAAAGATGAATCAACAGAAGAAGAAGTCAATAAGGCAATACGTGATTTCGAAGACATATTAGATACTATTGCAACAGATCATAAGGTAATTGATTTTGCAATGTTTCCTGTCGATTCTCGTATAGGCAGGGAATATTTTACGGGCGCAAAAATTTTTGTAAGAAAATTTGATGTTAAGATGTTTTTCCCAATGCACTTTGGATTAGGGGACACACCCGAGGAACAAAAGAAATATCAGATAGACGCTACGCGTATAGACTTATACGCGAATCCTGAAAGAGGGGAATACGTTTGCCTTCAGTCTCCTTATGCAGTATTTGCCACACCATGACAAATGTTTTATGAGCATTTGTCGCAAAGACCCGAAATAACATAATTTGCATTAGCAGCAACAAAGCCGTCAGGAAGTTTGACTTCTGGGATCGCAGTAGTGGGGAGACATACGGTCTTCCCACATTTTGTACATCTGAAATGCACATGCATGTCGTGAATGGAATGATCATGTTCACCCCGACAAACTTCGTATTTCAACAGACCAGAGCCATCATCTATAGAATGGATGATATCTTTTTCAAGGAAGATAGTTAAAGCTCTCGAAATGGTAGATCTGTCTACGGTTTCCAAAGCAGCTTCAATATCAAGGGAAGACACCGGATTATCGGATGTTTTCATATAGCGATAGATCAATAATCTCACCGCAGTAGGTCTCACCCCGGCATTAGACATTCGCAATATATCACTCTCGCAATTGTAGTACGGATTTTTATTATTCATGATATGGCACTTTATCTCTTACTGCGCAGCAAACGGGCAAACAATAGGGGAGTGGAATCGATTGATTTCTGTAACAGGAAACAAGATAAAGCTCCCTTTTCATCATTAGAATCAGAACGCAGCAACCTTGTCTCCATTCCGTATTTTGCTTCATGGAGGAAAGAAAGTTCAAGCCGTTTTACAAACGTGGAATCAAACTCTTCAAGGCTGAAGCGGTTAAGCAGCAACGTAACATATCTTACTGTATTTACATGCCTATAAGAATCAAGATCGCAATATTTAAACCTATAATCAAAATGCGGGGTTGTGGCAACTAATTTTCCCGAACAATTTAAATCGTCATCCGATTCAATTATTTGAGTATGTTTTGCCTGGCGTGCGATAGGAGGTTTAATTCCGGATATCATATTTTCCGGAAGCGAGAGATGAGACAATCCGACATTTGTATGGTCAATAGTGTCCATAACCATCCAAACCGATCTGGCATAACCGTAAATCTTGCCATTGGGAGATGAAATAGAGAACGCTCTCTCGGAGAAATGTCTGTTAAAACTTTCAACCCATGTAGAGATGACATAGTCATCATTCACTTTTGGATAAGAATCCATTTCCACTGTCAGCCTCGAAAGCACCCAGCCTGCATGTATTTCAAGCATTGATGGATTACCTATTCCCAGACTGTTAGCATGTGTGGTGGCTATATCTATTAGTTTCGCTACAAGTATAGGGAGAGACATCTCTTGCTCGGCATTAGCTTCACCGGCAGAAAGGAAAAAGATTTCTTTATATATTGATTCCATATATTTAGAAATACTGAATGATAAATCATCCAAAATAGAATTTGAGCAATGTTCTGCAAATTTAGCAAAAAAATATTATCTTTGCAGTCGCTTCTACAAGAAAAGCAATTCTATTTTGAATATAAGACGAATAAAATTTCCTCTCTTCATGCTTGTGTTGCTACTGTTTTGGAGTTGCAGCAGCAGTAGACATGTGCCTGATGGAAGCTACTTGCTCGATAAGGTTTCTATCAATATCAATGATTCTACCCACACGTTTAATGAGCAGGAAATGAGCGCATATCTTCGTCAGGTTCCAAACCATAAGATGTTGTGGAGTGTAAAGTTCCGACTTGGTATTTATAATATGAGTGGGAATGATTCCACCAAATGGTGGAACAAATGGGCACGAAAACTTGGCGAAGCACCTGTTATATTTGACTCCACCTTAATGGAAGCCGGAAGTGAACAATTGAGGAAAGCCATGGTCAACCGTGGATTTCTTGAAGCTACAGTCACTACAGATACTTTAAAAGATGACCGCAAAAAGAAGATTCAGGTTAATTATACCTTAAATGCCGGTGAGCCACATATAATCAATTCCATAGATTACAATTTCCCGGATTCTTTATTCCGTGCTTTAGTCATGAGCGACAGCACATCATTTCCAATCCAACCTGGCGATCCTCTTGACAGAAATGCACTTGACATGCAGAGAGAATTGATAACCATACTGTTGCGTAACAAGGGATATTATAATTTTGCAAAAGAATTTATCACATTCAATGCCGACACCACAGAAGGAAGTAAACTGGTTGACCTCACTATGACATTAAATCCGCCATATAAAAATACATCCGGCTCCACAGAACTGCCTTCTCATGAGAAATATTTAATTAGAAACGTCAGATTTATTACGGATTATGACGCCGCTAAAGATGAGACTTTGCAGACATATCAAGCATCTGATACGGTATATTACAAGGGAATGACAATTCTATATGGGGATAATAAGTATTTACGTCCTTCGGTTTTATACGAAAATTGTTTCATTCAGCCCGGAGAGGAATTCAGGCAATCAGAAGTAGACCGTACTTATCAAGCATTTTCTCGTTTTGGAATTCTTAAATTCATTAATATACGTTTTGTCCCTCAAGGCTCCATCGACAACGTCGGGTTACTCGATGCATATGTACTTCTTACGCCGGGAAAGAGCCAAAGTGTGGAATTACAATTGGAGGGAACAAATTCGGAAGGTGATCTGGGCATGGCGGCATCTGCGACATATACTCACCGTAATATCGCCAAAGGATCTGAGACTCTGACAGCTAAAGTGAGGGGTGCTTACGAATCTTTGAGCGGGGATCTCGATGGGCTCCTTCACAATAGATATATGGAATATTCCCTTGATCTCGGTCTGCATTTCCCAAAATTTAAAGCTCCATTTCTTTCAGATCGTTTCAAGAGAAGAATCAACGCTACTTCCGAATTAAACGTATCTATGTCATATCAGGAACGTCCTGAATACACCCGCATCATATCTACAGCTGGATGGTCATATAAATGGATTTACAATAAAAACAGGAACAGATACGTCCTTACACCTATAGATATCAACTATGTCTATCTCCCGGAAAGTACAAATAATTTTATAGATCAGATAGCACCTGATAATCCTCTTTTAAGATATAGTTATGAAGACCATTTCATAATGAGAACCGGTTTTACATTCTATCATTCTAATAAAAAAACAGAATTGCCCTGGAATAAGTCAATACAAAAAGATATTTATACAATCAGGGCAAACTTTGAATTTGCAGGCAATCTTTTGTTTGCTATCAGCAACATATTGGAACATCGTTCTAATTATAGGGAGGATCCATACAAGGTTTTCGGTATCAGATATTCACAATATGTGAAATTAAACAGTGATTTCTCATTCATTAGAATGTTAGACTATAGAAATTCTCTTGCATTCCATGTAGGATTCGGCATCGGTTATCCTTATGGCAATTCTTATGTTCTTCCTTTTGAAAAAAGGTTTTATGGAGGAGGCGCCAATGGCGTAAGAGGTTGGGATGTCAGAACCCTCGGTCCCGGTTCTTATCCTGGATCAAATTCAGTTAGCGACTTCATCAATCAATGTGGTGATATCCGCTTTGACATGAGTGTGGAATATCGGGCGAAATTATTCTGGGTTCTTGAACTTGGCGCATTTATAGATGCCGGGAATATCTGGACAATACATAATTATTCCAACCAGCCTGGAGGATTATTCCGTTTTAATTCGTTTTATAAGCAGCTGGCAGCTGCTTATGGGCTTGGATTGCGTTTCGACTTCACATATTTCCTTCTTAGATTTGATATGGGTATGAAGGCGCACAATCCAGCCATGGGGCAGGAACACTGGCCTCTTATTCATCCGAGATGGGGTAGGGATTCATCGTTCCATTTTTCAATCGGATACCCATTCTAATCAACCCATTTAAATGCATTAAATTGTAATGTTATGAAAAAATTAGCAATTTTCGATCTTGACGGTACACTCCTTAACACAATATATGATCTTGGAGGGGCAAGCAATTATGCCCTCCGGAAAATGGGTTTTAATCAGCATCCGATTCCGGCATATAATTTTATGGTGGGAAATGGAGTAAGGAAACTTCTTGAAAGAGCACAACCTGATGCCGATTCAAAGACGATTGATGAATTGCTGTCGATATTCAAGGAATATTATGACCAACATTGCATGGACGATACTAAAACCTATACGGGTATTCCCGAATTGCTGCAGGAATTGACTGAACGTGGAGTGGCGATTGCAGTTGCCTCCAATAAATATCAGTCTGCAGCGGAAAGGATCGTAAAACATTATTTCCCCGATATCCCGTTTGTTTCAATACAAGGTCAGCAAGAAGGACGACCCGCTAAACCGGATCCCTCAATAATATTTTCAGTTCTTGCAGATCACCCAACTCCAAAAAGCGAAGTGTTATATATCGGTGATTCTGGTGTCGATATGGAGACCGCAAGGAGAGCGTGTGTAGAATCGATCGGAGTAAGCTGGGGATTTCGTCCTGTGTCAGAATTACGTGAAGCGCATGCTGATAATATTGTCAGTACACCATCTGACATTATTAAATTTCTCTCTGATCCGTTCTGATAGATTCATTACACCTGAAATTACCATAAAAATAAATGGAGCCGGCATATTCGGCTCCATTTATTTTTATGGTAATTTCATGATTTAAAGCTGTTTTTTCCCAAATGATGGATCAATATGGATTCTTGAGCAAACCCATAGAGTGACGGCACACGCAAGCATAACGACCCAAAAAAAGTTTACAAATCCTTGATGCATGTCTGATCCGAAAATATTAATATGTTCAAGGGCATCATGAATCCAACCTGCAAACATTCCTGGAATCATCATTCCCAAAGCCATAAATGCCGTGCAGAAAGCGTAATGAGATGTCTGGCTTCCCCCTCGGCTGAAATATATAAGATAAAGCATGTATGCAGAGAAGCCGAAGCCATATCCAAACTGTTCAATAAAGACAGCTGTTGATATCCATAAAAAATCGGTAGGCTGTGTCATTGCCAGAAAACAATAGAATCCACAGGGAAGTGTCAATGACAAAGCCATAGGCCAAAGCCATTTTTTTAATCCTCCTTTTGAAATTGCAATCCCTCCGGCGATTCCTCCTAAAAGCAGCGCAACGACACCCACTGTTCCATTGATTATTCCAACTTCAGCTGTTGTAAGTTCCAATCCTCCCATGTTTCTTGGCGACACCAAGAACGGCTGAACGAGTTTAATACACAAAGCTTCAGGCAACCTGTATAAGAGCATAAACAACAATGCAGACAAGACATATTTCTTCTTAAAGAATGTCACAAATGTCATTCCAAAATCTTTGACAATCGTTTTTGCATTAACCCCTGCGACTGCCTTGTCATTATTTGTTTTTGGCATGAATTTACTATGATATAATGCCACACTCAGGAAAAATATAGACAGCACAAAGAATACGGTAGACCATGCGGCAGGAATGCTCCCGGTAGATTCCTCAAGTTTGCCTGCAAGAATTACGAGGCCACCTTGCCCGATAATGCTTGCGATACGGTAGAATGTAGACCTTACCCCGACAAATGCAGCCTGTTCATGAGGCGAAAGTTCAATCATATAATAGCCGTCAGCCGCAATATCGTGAGTTGCCGAACAGAATGCGATTAGCCAGAATGCAAAAAGTGTGGTGGAAAAGAAATAACTTGTAGGCAATAAGAATGCAATAGCTGCCATAAAAATTCCTATCATCAATTGCATTGATATTGTCCACCATCTTTTAGTTTTAAAAAGGTCGACAAAAGGGCTCCAGAATGGCTTAATCACCCATGGAAGATAAAGCCATCCGGTATAGAACGCCATTTCAGCCATCCCTATTCCCATGTTGACATACATCAACACTGTGAGTGTATTGACTGCAAAATATGGCAGTCCCTCTGCTACGTAAAGCGACGGTATCCACCACCAAGGCGAATCTCGTTTCACTGATTGTGACATTTCAAATGATTGTCCGTCCATTCTTTATATATGAGTTATCGCCACCTCGGAATAGATGCGGCGGATCTCGTCTGCTGTTAATGATTTAAAATCCTGTTCACGAGGAACAATAATAATTCCACCCATATCAATACTTCCGGGACTGACCATTCTACAATTGTCGCCATAAAGATAATAGCAGGATGGTCTGTGAGACCTTCGCGGTATGTTTATAAACCTTAATATGCCTGAGTCATCTAACCAAAAGAATGCGTTCACTAATGATGAATCTGTAAGCTCCCCTCTATCGGAAAGTCCACCCGATTTTAAACCCGTAATCAATGTTGCCATACCGGATTCATCAGGAGCTACAACACCTGAAATAAAAAAGAATGGAAGTTTCAGACCAAATTGTGAGGAAAACTTAATACCGAAATCAGATTTGCTATGATAGTTTTCAGTCAAGGCGATTAAAGGAATTTCCTCCTTTAAGACAGCCTGCATGTGCATATGGTCAGGAGCGGATGCGCCGGCATGAGCTCCATTAAAGAACACAGCCATTCCCGGAAGTTCCGTGGCCATATTCACGATATCTTCAGGAATTGAAGACTGAGGTCGATGTGTCTCTGAAACAATGGTTAGATGAACAGGGAAAATAGGGAAGGGGTTGACAAGCATTTCCCAACCCTTGGCGATAGGAAAAATCAATTGCTCTTGAGGTCTGTTCTCTCTACATAAGAAGCATGGTCTTTCTGAAATCGTCTTTACATCTATTTTTGCACCGGTAGAACCGATTCTACCGGGATTCCATTGAATGCCTACCAAAAGATCATCAACTTTGGTATTTTTTCTTTTTATCCGGGCAATAGCATCGTAATTTTTCTTTGCAAGACTCCATACTGTCAACTGATGTTCAATGAAGTCTTTTATATCTTCATGACTCAGCATAATTGTCGTTTTCTACATTAGCTCTAATTCGAGCAATCAATTCAACGGATCGAATGAAATCTTTATATTCATTATGAGCATTTACTTTCTCAATAGAGAGATCTGCATCGCTATTGCCATGCCAACGTCTGCAACAATATATTGGCTCGTAGATACGTCCAATAGCATATTCTCTGCTTATTCGCAACGCAACAGCATAATCTTCTCCATAGCTGACATTTGGGAAAAGGATGTTTCTGAGAATTGGAGTGAAAAAAGCTCTTGGCGCGCCGAATCCATTTATACGCAATGCATTGTTAGCCCCATTCATCGAAGTCCATTCCCTATGGTCAATTACTCCTGGTGGAATTGGATTTAGATTGAAATCGGTCATAGTATAAGAACCAATCACCATTGCACATCTATCCTCTTGGAACTTATCAACAATTTTGCTCAACACATTGCCGTTTGGATACATGTCGTCTGAATCAAGTTGCACGGCAAATCTTCCGCAATATGGAGAAAGAATTGCCTTATTCCAGCATCCTCCTATGCCGAGCATTTCGTCTTCTTCTGCTTTTACCAATATAAACCTTGGATCTTGGATGCTTTCAAGCAGCTCGCGGGTGCCGTCTGAGCTGGCATTGTCTACAACGATAACGTTAAATGAAAATTCAGGAGTCTGAGACAATGCCGATTTCACCGCATCACCTATTGTTGCCACCCTGTTTTTAACAGGAATAATCACAGACGCTGTGACAGGAAATGACCCTTCGGTTAAATCGGGATGAATAGGAGACAACGGCACCAGCCCATCAATTTCATTGAGATAGTCTGTGAACACTCTCTCCATGTGTGCCTGATAATAGCTGTTGCGAGGATTAACATAATCATGTTGTTTCTCTCCACTTTTCCGGAAATCCACTTTCTCCACAGTGTATAGGTATTCAGGTAGAGCGGCAACAGTTTTACCGATAGACATCCTTAGTCTTAAGGCATACCATCCGCCGTCGGGGGCTTCGCTTTCCTCCGGGGCAAAATTTTCTGAGGCGGCAAGCACGTCGGCAGCGTTAAGCAATACAACGCTTCCAAAATCGAAATCGTCTCTGACGGATCCGAATTGATAATCAATAACAGGATGCGGAATCACTTTGTCTCCGTCTTTTTCCCTAAAACAGCAGTAAGTGATGGAGGCATCGGAATCTGCTGAAACTTCTTCCATTCTGTGCAGAAAATTACTGTCGAATGTGATTTTTTTATCGTCGAGTTGAACAAGAATAAACTGTTCAAGAGAATTCTTGAATATTTCATCTCTCAATGCATCGACAGAGGTAAACCTTATTAATTTCATGTTAGCCAGTTTTTCGTAACTATTACCCTAAATGGGTTAATTATGTATTCTATTTCTCGAGATAGTCAAGAATTTCCCTCATAAGTCGATTCCTTGACGTCTGATCCACAATTGTCTCAAAAGGAATACTCATGACGGCTCCTCTGCTTTTCCCTCTTTTTGTGAAAATACCTGCAGCATTGCCGGTGTCAGCAAATGTCATAAAGATGTCGGCGTCAATATCTCCCGATGGGATAATCAAATCAGGATTTTCAACTATATATTGTTTTTCATTTAGAGTATTGCTGTAGGAAAGTCCTTGTCCGGAAACTTTCGAACCCATCGCTCCGGATTTAGTGGAAAGTCTTCCTGAATAAGATATGGCACCTTCACCTCTGGTTATTCCCAAAACTTTTTTTGCAAAATCACGGCTACCTTCGGCAGAACGGGAATCATAAAGATCGCTCAATATATATTGCCCCGACACTAAAAGATCGCCCCCATTGGAAGTGAATTTTGTTAGTTCTTCCTGAAGTCTTTTGGGAAATGTAAAATATCTGAGACCGGTATTACCATTTCCTGTTATTGTCAGTTTTTGTTTCCCAAGAATCAGGTCAACAATTTTATAATTGTCCAGTTTTACACTTCCCGTTTCAACAGATCCCACACTTGCAGAGACAAAGCCTTTGTTTGCGGCTGCAATTGCTTCTCCATGCACATATGGAAAATCGAATGTATTGCCGGCAACTATTTGAGCTGCATAATCACCCGAGGATCTGCCGAAAGATTCTCCGGCATTCCTTCGGAATTCTGTTTGATAACCTATGAATGAAATATCACGTATATAAGGCACTCCAAAATCCATGTCTGACCTGAATCCTGCCTCTCCATTCATATTGTCGCTGAAATGCTCCGGCCCGCTTAAACGTGTAAAACCGTTGATGATCAAAACCGGGTCATTGTTGTCAGGTGCCTCTCTTAACGCAAGGATCTCAGATGGGAACGATAATCCTCCGTCATTGGCAGCGACTATTTTGAATGAATGTATGTCATAATCCTCGACAATGATGTCGAAATGTGAGGATTTGGTTTCACCCAATTTATGAAAACCGAGCTCATCTGCTGTACGTTCAAAAATTATAAACTTTTCTGCGACGGCGGTAGGTTCAAGTGGGTCATTCGTTTTTTCCCAGCTTAGTCTATAATGGTTTTTCTTAACCTTTTGAATTGCGAAATTTTTAACAGGAAGTGGTTGTACGATAAACTTACGGTCTTTCCTTTCAGAGACAAATCGGCCGATAGCCTTATAAATCGAACGGCTTACTGAAAAACGGAATGACGGGTCAAGTGCATACCACATATCGGCAAAGTTCTGATGACTCATAAATTCAATCAAAGAAGTCGGCACTTCAGGCACTCTTGCCTCGACATATGATTTGTCCCACATGGAGCGCCGGGTCCAATCCGGCTCCCATGTTTGACGTATATCATTAACAATCTGCCGCATAAGCATATCCGTCAAGGTTCTGGAATTTGACCTTGGAGTGCCGTCGACATAATAATCTCCACCATTTGTGTAGAAAATCCCGAGTGTGCCAACAAAAGAATCATCAGCTCTTTTCCCTGCGTCAGAGTGCAGAGCCATCGCAACATCTATAGGAATGTTAAGTCCGGGATTATTGGGCAACACACGTGATCCGCCGGCAAGATAGTTCACCCAGTTACCGCGGGATGTGTAATCGTCTTTATAATCGTCTGTACCATGATAAGGTGAATATACGTCTTCTGGCATTCCCGCCCATTGAAGCCAATAGCGTGCCCCTTCTAAATATCTTGGAAGTCCTGAGGTTTTAAAATATGGTTCGAAATCAATTGCGGTTCCAAGATCATTCGAAATAGAATCAGGTTCCTCTTCCTCATCTTCTGTTGTTACATCTGATTCTTCAGTTTCTTCCTCAGTTTCTTCTTCGGTCTCTTCTTCTGTTTCAGGAATATTGTTGACGGCTTGAATCCGCTCCGGTGTTGAAGGATTCTTATAAACATCCGCTCTACGGTCACTTCGTGCGATGTTTCCCATTCCGCCACCTATCTTGACTGCGTCAGCCGTAACTACTTTTCCGGCTGATTTGTCTGAAATATTTGTTAGTGTGACTACCGGCTCTGTGTCACTATATCCGGCTTCGAGAGGAAAAGTGCCGAGATAGATCCATGTGCCGCCGCCCATGGTTTGATTGACACGGAATTCTCGTGTGCCTCCTGAATAGTTTACAGTATAGTGGGCATCAGTTGTCGAGTTAGGGACTGTCTCATAACTTACGTAGATAGCATATTCTCCGTTTTCAGGAATGTCTGCATACCATGCCGCCACCGAGGGTGTGCCTGAAGTCACAGTAGTTGTCTGTCTGTATGTGCCGTTTTCAAATGGATTTTCAGTATCTCTGAAGTCGGGTAAATCATATATGAACCCTTCCCCCTCTCCGGTCTCCCACTGTGTCTGCCCAGTCATTTCCTTATAATAAGGTTGTGAGAAAAGATACCCTTCGTCATTGGTGTCATTGTCAACTATAACTTCATTTTTATTAAGGTCTCTTTCCCTGGGAAGCATGACATAAGCTCCCGCATTTTCAAGCATAGGAACAACGTAAGGAAGAATATAGCTCATCGTATGCGTGTCTTCGGTGACCTGGAATAACTGAGGGCGTTGCCAGAGCCACGCACTGCTTCCTGGTTTGAAATATCTTCCATGGCTTGCCCACATGGCGACAATATCTCCATCCATACCTTTTTTTGCCTTTACGTAAGGATCGGCAGCGACGACAAACGGGATGTTCGTGCGATATTTTTCCGGCAACTTGTCAATGGTGGTGATAAAATATGAATAATTCTTATCTCTGACATTGAGCGCCACATAATAATCAGATATAGAATCGGGAAGTATTGAAGAAATTTTCTTTCTTAAGCCTGATACTAAATCTCCTGTGACGGGGAGATATGTAAAATTTTCATTAAGTCCTATTTTTGCCGTTTTGGTCTTGCTGTCTGGTTTAACGCTGTTTACCCGTAATCCACCCGGATTGAGATTTTCCGGAATCCACGCAAGAACTTCAGAATTGACAAATAGTGTCAGGGAATCATTAAGAGGTGTTTCAACCGGAGGCGTATATTGCTTGTGAACAATTGCTCTTCCTTTTTTTCTCCTTTTGGAAGTTTTACGTTTTTTTGAAGATTTCTTCTTTTTTGAAGACTTTTTTGTCGTGCTTTTCTTTTTTGCTGATCTCTTTTTTGCCGTCGTTTTTTTCTTGGCTGTGGCAGTCGTCTTTGCCTTACCGGATTTAGACACGGCATAAGATTCCACAGCCCCTATACTTGCCAAAGCAATTAAAAGGGCGGTTAGAACATAAAAAAATTTTTTAAATCTCATATTAGGAAATATCTTTTTTCCGGAATTGGAAAATTTCAAGTTAGGATTTTTCATAGAAAATCAACGTGCCGGTAGACACGTTGACCTACAAAATTAGCCAAAAACCGCCACAATTAAAAATAAAAATTTGTTAAACCTAAATTATCACTTCAAAATAAATATACTCTAAATTTTACATGTCGGAGATTTTCGTTATTTTTGCAAGACAAATCTCTATACCTTAGAAACTGTTTAAATTTATTTGTCGAAGGAATTTAGAGTATTTGTCATGCAGATTTTTGATATTTATGATGGAGTTATGGGGTTCCATAATAACGGAATAAATATCATATAGATGCTGACAAAGACCTAAATTACAAGACAAAATAAATATAAATGATTTCTTAAATAGCCCAAGATAACAATACAAACTCAAACTAATAACTGAAATGGCAACTAAACCTTTTCACTATCAGGAACCGTTCCCTCTCGGACCTGACACAACAGAATATCAGCTTATCACAAAAGATTATGTGAAAGTTGAAAACTGGAACGGCCACGAAATGCTCGTCGTTGATCCCGAAGCTCTTACCGTTATTGCCAATGTGGCAAGCCACAATTGCTCATTCATGCTCCGCCGCGAACATAATGAGATGGTTGCAAAGATCCTCCATGATCCCGAGGCTTCCGAAAACGATAAATTTGTTGCTTTGACTATGCTTCGCAACGCCGAGGTGGCAGCAAAAGGGGTTCTTCCTTTCTGTCAGGACACCGGCACATCAATTTGCGCAGCATATAAAGGTCAGCATGTATGGACAGGTTGTAACGACGAAGAAAAAATTTCTCTCGGTGTCTATAAGACTTATACAGAAAACAACCTTCGCTATTCACAAAATGCGCCCCTCACCATGTATGAGGAGGTTAACACCGGCTGCAATCTTCCCGCTCAGATTGAAATCCATGCCACTGAAGGGAATGAATATGAATTCCTGTTTGTTGCAAAAGGTGGCGGTTCCGCTAACAAGACATATCTTTATCAGGAGACAAAGGCTATTCTAAATAAGAAAACTCTCGTGCCTTTCCTTATTGAGAAGATGAAGACTCTCGGCACAGCCGCTTGTCCTCCTTATCATATTGCATTTGTTATAGGTGGCACTTCTGCTGAAATGAACCTTGCAACAGTAAAGAAGGCATCAGTGAAATATTATGATAACCTTCCAACTCACGGCAACGAATATGGACAGGCTTTCCGTGATGTTGAACTTGAGAAGGAACTTCTCGAGGCTGCTCATTGTCTTGGTCTCGGTGCTCAGTTTGGAGGTAAGTATTATGCACATGATATTCGGGTGATACGTCTTCCTCGTCATGGTGCATCTTGCCCTGTTGGCATGGGTGTCAGTTGTTCAGCCGACAGAAATGTCAAAGCTAAGATAAACAAAGATGGTCTTTGGGTTGAAAAGCTTGATGAATTCCCTGGTGAACTTATTCCTGAGGAAATGCGCAATGCAGGTGAAGGAGAGGTTGTGAAAATCGACCTTGACCGTCCGATGGCTGAAGTGCTTGCTGAACTTGACAAGTATCCTGTATCTACTCGCTTATCTTTGAAAGGAACAATAATAGTGGGACGTGACATAGCTCACGCTAAAATCAAGGAGCGTCTTGATGCTGGCGAGCCTATGCCTCAATACCTCAAAGATCATCCTATCTATTATGCCGGTCCCGCCAAAAAACCGGAAGGTATGCCTTCGGGTTCATTCGGCCCTACAACTGCGGGACGTATGGACTCTTACGTAGACCAGTTCCAGGCAGCCGGCGGTTCTATGATCATGATTGCAAAAGGCAACCGTAGCCAGCAGGTAACAGACGCTTGCAAGAAACATGGCGGTTTCTACCTCGGCTCTATCGGAGGTCCGGCAGCAATTCTTGCTAAGAACTCTATCAAGAATGTTGAGCTTCTTGAGTATCCTGAACTCGGAATGGAAGCAATCTGGAAAATCGAGGTAGAGGACTTCCCCGCATTTATTCTGGTAGACAATAAAGGCAACGATTTCTTTAAGCAGATCAAGCCACGCTGTCCGCTCGACACATGCAAATAATACGGCTTGGATAATAAGTTGTTTCTCAAAATTCCCAAGGGCAAATGCATAAAACATTTGCCCTTGCTTTTTATTGTTACAAATTTATGTTATGGAGGATTTGTTCCCTTTTTTGAATGATTTTTTACGTATGTTCTCCAATTATTATTCTTAACTTCGCATCGAAGTCATTTAAACTTTTTCTTTTTTAAGATTTCGTCAGATTTTCGAGGCGATTTTGAAACTTGAAGAGGGAGTTTAGCGTGCCAAACGACCGATGAAAGTTTCAAAAGCGACCGAAAAGATGGCGGAAGATTGAAAAAGAGGTCTTTTAAGGTAAAAGTCATAAGAAATTCATTCTCCGTAAAAAGTTTAAATGACTTCACTATACATAAAACTCGAACTAAATGAAACACAAACCTACAATCGCTCTTGTCACCGCATCTCTATTGGCATCATCTGCTTTTGCAGCTTCTTATTCTTTGCCAATAGCTACAGTGGCTGCAGAGCAGACTGTCAATGCCGGAAAATTTGAAGCCGGCAACGGCACTTTCCTTCTTAATGGAGAACCTTTCGTGGTTAAGGCAGCGGAACTTCACTATCCACGAATTCCCAAGCCCTATTGGGATCAGCGAATAAAGCTTTGTAAGGCGCTTGGCATGAATACCATTTGTCTTTACACATTCTGGAATTCCCACGAGCCTATAGAAGATCAGTTTGATTTCACCGGACAAAACGATCTTCGTGAGTTCATCAAACTCTGTAAGGAAAACGACATGAAGGTTATCCTTCGTCCCGGTCCCTACGTATGTGCTGAATGGGAAATGGGTGGTCTGCCGTGGTGGCTGTTAAAGAAAAAGGATATCAAACTTCGTGAGAATGACCCTTATTTCCTCGAAAGAGTGGATAAGTTCCAAAAGGCGGTGGCAGATCAAGTCGGTGATCTGACAATTGCCAATGGAGGGCCGATTATCATGGTTCAGGTTGAAAATGAATACGGCTCTTACGGTCAGGACAAGGAATATGTCGGAAATATTCGCGATATGCTTCGTAAAAATTTGGGGGATGAAGTGACGCTGTTCCAATGTGACTGGTCATCAAATTTCCAACTTAATGGTCTTGACGATCTCATCTGGACAATGAACTTCGGAACAGGAGCCAACATCGACCAGCAGTTTGCAAAACTTAAAGAATTGCGTCCGGAGAGTCCATTGATGTGTTCAGAATTTTGGAGCGGATGGTTCGACAAATGGGGAGCGAATCATGAAACACGTCCGGCTGCCGACATGATCGAGGGTATAGATGAAATGTTGTCAAAAGGGATATCTTTCTCTCTTTACATGACCCACGGTGGAACGAACTGGGGACATTGGGCTGGTGCAAATTCTCCCGGATATGCTCCTGATGTCACATCCTACGATTATGACGCTCCTATCAGCGAAAGCGGGCAGACAACTCCCAAATATTGGGATTTGAGAAAAACACTTTCTAAATATTATGAAGGCAAGAAACTGCCGGCTGTCCCAAAGACTATCAAGCCGATAGCTATCAATAAATTTAATTTTACTGAAGTTGCTCCTCTATTCCCCAATCTTCCTGAGTCGAAGAAGGATGAGAATATCAAGACTATGGAGGAATACAATCAGGGTTTTGGCAGCATTCTTTATCGCACGTCACTTCCAGAACTTAAAAATGGGGGAGTGCTGACTGTTAATGACGCACACGACTTTGCTCAGGTGTTTATCGACGGCAAATACATCGGGAAACTTGACCGCAGAAATGGAGAAAAAGAACTTACTCTCCCTTCGTGCAAAAAGGGTAGTCAACTCGACATCCTTGTTGAAGCCATGGGACGTATCAATTTCGGCAGGGCTATCAAAGACTTTAAAGGCATAACAAATAATGTGACTGTACAAGAAGATCGCGACGGGCATAAATTTGTATGCGACCTTAAAAATTGGGAAGTGTTTAATCTTGAAGACACTCCTGAATTTTATGAATCTATGGAATATTTCCCTATCGAGACATTTACTGCAGGTGATAACGGAAGGCTTCCTATTGGAGTTTACAAAGGCACGTTCAATGTCAGCAAACCTTCTGATACTTTCCTTAATTTCGAGACATGGGGCAAAGGACTTGTTTATGTCAATGGTCAAGGAATAGGTAGAATTTGGGAAATCGGGCCTCAGCAGACTCTCTACATGCCTGGATGTTGGTTGAAAAAAGGAGAGAATGAGATTATGGTATTCGACATCGTGGGCCCGCGTGAAGCCGTGTCAGAAGGTCTAAAAACTCCATTGCTTGACAACCTACAGGTGCAAAAACCTCTTACTCATCGATTGGAAGGGGAAACTCTTGACCTGTCAGGATACAACCCTGTTCTTACTGGTGAGTTTGCTCCCGGCAATGGATGGCAAGAAAAGAAGCTGGAAAAGCCGGTAAGCGGTCGTTACCTGTGTTTTGAGGCTCTTGATGCTATCGATGGCAAGGATAATGCTGCTATTGCAGAATTCTACGTACTTGATGAGAATGGGGAAAGACTTTCCCGTGAACCTTGGGTTGTGGATTATGCAGACAGTGAAGATGTAAAAAGCGGCAACCGTTCAGCCGACAAGCTGTTCGATCTCCAGGAATCGACATATTGGAGCACTATACCGGGAGATGCATTTCCTCATTCTGTTGTAATAGATCTTGGTGGCAACAAAAAGATCTCGGCAATACAGTATCTCCCAAGAATGGAGAGCGAGGTACCGGGAGCGATTAAGAACTTTAAAGTTTATGTAAGTCAGACACCTTTCAAAAAATAATAATGGCTACAAGCTAAATAAAAAAGGCGGGATTCAAAATTCCCGCCTTTTTATTTAGTTAAAGTATATATTATCAAAGAAGTTCTACTGAACGCTTAATGAAAGCATTAAGGCTTTCTCCCTTAAGAAGTTGACTCTGAAGAAGCGCAAGGTCGATGATCTGGCGAACCTTTGGTTGCCCGTCTGCATATTTCTTGATTATTCCTTCCTCTTGTTTACGGAGATCAGAAACTTTATTCTCTTTCTCGGAAAGGTCTGGAGTCGCTTCTTTTTTATCAGTGGCGGCTTTCCTTGCTTCTGTCATTTCATTATTTAGAGTTTCTATCTCAGAACGGATTGGTGCCACCTCATTCTCAAGAGAGGTTGTGGCAAGTTCCACGATTTTTTTGACTACCGGCTGATTGGTGTTGACAATGATTTCATAACTGTCTGGCAACTCACCATAGAAACCTCCTCCTGGTTGCATTGCTGCCATTTCCTTCATTCTTCGCATGAATTCATTCTGTGTCACCGTAGCCGGGGCATCAGTCTCCTTAAGAGCTGCAAAACTTACGATAAAGTTCGTTTTCTCTATCTCCGGTATTTGAGTCTTGATGACAGTGCTCATCACATCGGTCTGAAGAGGGGACAGTCCTGCATCCGTACTGTCGCTCTTTACGATCAATCTCTCCGGAATATCTGAGTCGACACGCACAAAACGTGTTTTCTCATTTTTCTGTTCAAGAAGTCCGACGATGTGTGGATCAAGCTGACCATCCATCAGCAGCACGTTATAACCTTTATCTTCCGCAGCTTTAATATATGTATATTGCGCTGTCTTGTCGGTTGCATAAAGATAGATCACAGTGTTGTCTTTATCAGTTTGCTCCGCTTCTACAAGCTTATGATATTCTTCAAGGGTGTAATAAGTATCGTTCACATCTTTAAGAAGGAAGAAATTCTTTGCTGATTCATAGAATTTCTCGTCAGTGAGCATACCATATTCAATGAATATCTTGATATCATCCCATTTTTCCTCAAAGCTCTTTCGGTCATCTTTAAACATCTTGTCGAGCTTCTCGGCAACCTTCTTTGAAATGTAAGAAGAAATTCTCTTTACCTGACGGTCTGCTTGCAGATAGCTTCGGCTGACATTTAACGGGATATCAGGAGAATCGATGACACCTTGCATCAAAGTCATAAATTCAGGTACGACACCTTCGACTTGGTCTGTGACATATACCTGATTACAGTAGAGCTGAATCCTATTTTTCTGGACATCGAAGTTATTCCGAATCTTCGGGAAGTAAAGAATGCCGGTAAGCGTGAAAGGATAGTCCACATTCAAGTGAATCCAAAACATCGGGTCTTCATTGCCGGGCATCAGTTCATGATAGAACTTCAAGTAGTCTGCGTCGGTAAGTTCAGTCGGTTTTTTTGTCCAGAGAGGTTCGGATGAATTGACAATTTTGTCTTTATCCGTGTCAACATATTTGCCGTCTTTCCATTCTTGCTCTTTCCCGGAAATTACCGGTACAGGAAGGAAACGGCAATATTTTTTTAGTAGTGTGTCAATACGTGTCTGTTCGAGGAATTCTTTGTTGTCATCGTCTATATAAAGAATTACATCAGTACCTCTTTCTGCCTTTTCAATCTCCTTCATCTCAAATTCAGGACTGCCGTCGCAGCTCCATTCAACTGCTTTGGCACCCTCTTTATATGAAAGAGATTTGATTACGACTTTCTTAGACACCATGAATGCTGAGTAGAACCCAAGCCCGAAATGACCTATGATACTGTTTGCCGTATCTTTATATTTTGCAAGGAACTCTTCAGCGCCTGAGAATGCTATCTGATTAATATATTTGTTGATATCGTCAGCATCCATACCGATGCCATGATCAGAGATGGTGAGCGTTCCGGCATTTTTATCAACACTGACCTTGACATTCATCTCGCCAAGTTCTCCCTTGAATTCACCGAAAGATGATAATGTCTTAAGCTTTTGGGTTGCATCTATAGCGTTCGACACAAGTTCACGTAGAAAAATCTCATGGTCGCTATATAGAAATTTCTTAATAATGGGGAATATATTTTCAGTAGTAACCCCAATTTTGCCTGTAGCCATAATTAAGATTATTTATTAATGTTCTTTGTTTAAAGAAATGGCAAAAACCGTGCCATAATTATATTAAGGCGTTTTTTATTAATAAAAACGACTTAACCGCAATTCTTGTTGGCTGCCATTATTTAAGAATAGTTAATGAGTTATACTGGGTGCCTGATATCAATCCCCAATTGACCATTAACCCCATAACCCCATAACCCTCAACTTTCGCTTGCGAAAGTTGAATATTCATTCTCCTTTCATTGTCTCTGCAGGAGAGATGCCGGCAACAAACCGGGAGGGGAGAATTAATACAAGATATGTCACTGTCAATACCCCCGCATTAAGACATAATATGGATTGCCAATTGATGATCACCGGCACGAAATCAATATAATAAGAGTCGGCATCAAGTGGTATGAAATGTGTGGTCTTCTGAATATATAAAAAGGCGATTATTATAATATTCCCTATTAGCATGCCCCATAGTGCAATTCTAATTGCAAGCCAGACAAAGATGTTTCTTATTTTTGATGTCGGGGCTCCCAATGCCTTCATAATTCCTATGAATCTCTTTTTTTCTATTATAATGATGAGCATTCCGGAAACAAGGGTGACGCATCCCACAATCATCATTAATATAAGCACCACCACTACATTCGTGTCAAGCAGACTTAACCAGCTGAAAAAATTGATTCCTTGATTATAGGCATTGTCTGTCCTGTAGAGCCTGTACAGACGTCCGTCGGCAAGAGCATCGTTCAAGTGTTGCTGCAGACTGAGAGTGTAATCTTGGATTTGATCAAAATTATCTGTTGTCACCTGTAATGTGGTTCCTTGATTCTCGTTAATTCCTCCCAATTGTTGAATTAGAGGCAACGCTCCAAATATCATGACGTCATCATATTGATCGAAATGCGAATTATAGATGCCTGTAATTTCAAGGCGTCTCACCCTGACTTCATCACTGATGAAATATGTGTCAATTTTATCACCGGTCTTTAGATTCAACTGATTTGCAGCTTTTCTGGAGATAACGACCTTGTTTTTGTTTGCAGGCTCATTGAAATCCGCGATTTTCCCTTCTTCCAGATTTTTATTCAAGAACTCTCTTGATGACTTTCCGCTTAGACCTTTGAGATAGACTCCCTTGAAATCGGTTGATGTTTTTAGAATAGCAGGTATAGCCGCCTGCAATGAATAGTCTGTTATAAACGGCAATGAACGCAGCTCCTGCTTTAAGCTTGGAGTCAACGTAACGATATTGTCTTCGTCAGGAGTGGTGGGAGCGACATAAATGGAAATATGGCTGTTAAAACCTATAACTTTATCTCTTATCTCTTGCTTGAATCCAAGCACAATTGAAATGGAGGCAAGCATCACCGCCACAGACAAAGCTACTGCGGCAACAGCCACCGATACAGCCGGCGCTTTCTTTTTCCCGCCTGCCGATAGCGACAGGCGCCTCGCTATATATAATGGATAGTTAAACAATTTATTTATAAATTTATCAACTCTCAAAACATTAAGCATCCACACTCCGTCTACATGTATGTGATGAAGTGGTTGCCGACTAAGTTCCTTAGAAGTTGTTTCGACTTTTCCTTTCTAAAATCTGACCGCAAAATTAATCATTTTTTACCATACATATGGTTTTAACAAATTTTTATCAGAAATTTATTGAAAAAATTTGGTGGAAATCTTTCCAATTGTTAATTTTGAAAGTGGTATTCGACATTTTGTTGAAACCTTATTTCTAAATGCCAGTAAAGTTGAATCATCAACTTTACAAACGGACACAACAATCTAACCTTAACCATCAAAATGGAAGAGAATCTAACCAAAACATGTCTTCATGACCGCCACGTTGCTCTTGGCGCGCTCATGTCGCCTTTCGGCGGTTTTGACATGCCCATTCAGTACAAAGGTATCACTGAGGAACACAATGCTGTAAGACACGAAGTCGGTGTCTTCGATGTGAGCCACATGGGCGAAGTAAGAGTAAAAGGTCCGGATGCCTATAAATTTGTAAGCCACATTTTCGTAAACGATGTCACCGGAGCTCCCGACGGGCAGATCTTCTATGGAATGATGTGCTATGAAAACGGCGGCACAGTCGACGACCTTCTCGTGTATAAAGTGAATGATGAGGAATATTTCCTCGTGATCAATGCTTCCAATATTGCGAAAGACGTTGAATGGATTCGCAAAAATGCTGAGGGATTCAATGTCGAAATCACTGACCAGAGCCCATATTACGGTGAGGTTGCAGTGCAGGGCCCAAAAGCCGAAGAGACAATGGAAAATGTTCTTGGCATTCCTGTAAAAGATATCGCTTTCTATAATTTCAAAACTTTCCCCATCGATGGCGAAGAAGTTATTGTAAGCCGTACAGGCTACACCGGCGAAGACGGTTTTGAAGTTTATGGAAGCCACGCGTTCACTCAAAAAGTGTGGGACAAACTTATGGATGCAGGTGTTCAGCCTTGTGGACTCGGCTGCCGTGACACCCTTCGCTTTGAAGTAGGTCTTCCGCTTTATGGCGACGAACTCAGTGCCGATATCACTCCGATAGAAGCAAGTCTCAGCATGTTTGTCAAGCTTGATAAGCCTGAGTTTATTGGCAAAGAGGCTCTCGCTTTGCAGAAAGCCGAAGGCGTTAAACGTCGCATTATTGGTCTTGAACTTGAAGGGAATGCAATACCTCGCCATGGTTATCCTGTCGAAGTTGATGGCGTTCAGGTAGGTGAAATCACTACAGGCTATAGAAGTATTTCTACTGGCAAGAGCGTTGCGATGGCAATGGTTAACAAACCTTTCGATAAACTTGGGACAAAAGTTGAAGTGCGTATCCGCAAAAAGACTTTCCCTGCTACAGTTGTTAAGAAACGTTTCTACGATAAAAGCTATAAGAAATAATTTAAATATAATCAAAAAAATATACATATAATCATGAGCAAGATTTTAGATGATCTCCGCTATGCGGATTCTCACGAGTGGGTTAAACTCGAAGGCGATATTGCTACTGTAGGTATCACTGACTATGCACAGCATGCACTTGGCAACATCGTGTATGTCGATATGCCTGAAGTTGGCGACGAAGTTACTCAAGGCGAAGATTTCGGTGCAGTTGAGTCTGTAAAAGCTGCCAGCGACCTTCTTTCTCCTGTGAGCGGTGAAGTTGTTGAAATTAACGAAGCTCTCGAAGATGAGCCGGAACTCGTTAACCAGGACGCGTTTGCCAACTGGATCATGAAAGTGAAAGTGTCTGATCCTTCTGAGATTGAGAATCTTCTCGATGCAGCAGCTTATGCTAAAGTTTGCGAAGAATAATAACTTATAAAACCTTGACGGGATTTTGCATGGCATCACAACACCATGCAAAATCCCGTCAAACATATATGTTGAAAGTGGGATGTAATAGCTGAAAAACATACAACAGACAACATAAAACATACAACTTTCAACATAATTAAAACAACAATAACAACTATGTCAGATAAATTCATGCCCCACACCGAAGAAGACATCCGCGCGATGCTTGATAAGATTGGTGTGGCATCTATCGACGAGCTCTATGGTGATGTCCCTGAAGAGGTGATTTACCGGGAAGAATACGACATACCTTCTGCTATGTCTGAAATTGAGCTCAGACGCCATTTTAACGAACTTGGTGCGAAGAACAAGTCTCTTACAATTTTCGCTGGCGGTGGCGCTTATGACCATTATGCTCCTTCAACTATAGGTCATCTCCTTGCACGTAGCGAGTTCTACACTGCTTACACTCCCTATCAGCCTGAAATTTCGCAGGGCACGCTCCAATATATATTCGAATATCAGAGCATGATCAGCGAGCTGACCGGTATGGAGGCTACTAATGCTTCCATGTATGATGGTGCCACTGCAGCTGCCGAGACTATGTTCATGATGGTTGCTTCTGCAAAGAAGAAAAACCGCGTGCTTATTTCAGACACAGTTTCTGAAAGGGTCATCAGGGTAGTGAAGACCTACGCTAAATTCCATGGCGTTTCACTCACTGTGGTTCCTGAAAAAGATGGAGTGACAGACCTTGACGCGATCTATAAAGAACTTGAAGCTGGAGATGTGGCAGGTGTGATCGTTCCAACTCCAAATAAATATGGTATTGTGGAAGACTTCACAGGACTTGCTGACAAGATTCATGCTGCAAAAGGTAGTCTTGCTATCTTTGCCGACCCATCTGCTCTTGCCGTACTTCGCACACCGGCTGAATGGGGTGCTGACGTGGCTTGCGGCGACGGACAGTCTCTTGGTATGCCTCTCGCATTTGGCGGTCCTTATCTCGGTTTTATCTCCTGCAGCAAATCAATGCTACGCAAAATGCCGGGACGTGTGGTAGGTGCTACTAAAGATGCTGATGGCAAACGTGCATATGTACTTACTCTGCAGGCACGCGAGCAGCATATCCGCCGTGAGAAAGCGACAAGTAACATTTGCTCCAACCAAAGCCTCATGGCTTTGTATGCCACTATATATCTTTCCTTGCTCGGCAAGGAAGGTCTTAAAGAGGTAAACGCCCTTTCATGCGACGGCGCTCATTATCTCTATAACAAGCTTATCGAATCAGGAAAATTCACACCTGCATTTGATAAGCCTTTCCTCAAGGAATTTGTTGTTAAGACTGACCTTGACATGGAGAAAGTAAATGCACGCCTTCTCGAAAACGGCATCATGGGCGGTCTGCTCCTCGGCAACGGTCTTGTGGAGTTTGCTGTTACTGAAAAGCGTACAAAAGAAGAAATTGACACACTGGTTAACTTAATGGTGGAGGGATAAGATATGAAAACATACGACAAACTTATATTTGAACTTTCGCGTCCCGGAAGAAAAGGTTATTCTCTGCCTGCTGATAATTTCGGTGTGAAAGGAATGGCGGAGATCCCTGCTGATCTCCTCAGAAAGAATGAAGCTGAACTTCCTGAAGTAAGTGAACTTGAGGTTGTACGTCACTACACCAATCTTTCAAGCAAAAACTTTGGTGTCGACACAGGTTTCTACCCGCTCGGTAGCTGCACAATGAAATACAACCCCAAGATCAATGAAGAGGTAGCTGCTCTTCCTGCTTTCAACAATATCCATCCTCTTCAGGATGCATCTACAGCCCAGGGCGCCCTTGAACTCTACTATAACCTCCAGAAGATGCTTTCAAACATCGCAGGTCTTGCTGAGTTCACTCTTAACCCCTATGCCGGTGCTCATGGTGAGCTGACCGGACTTATGGTTATGCGCCAGTATCACATGTCACGCGGCGACAACAAGCGCACAAGAGTGATCGTGCCTAACTCCGCTCATGGCACCAACCCGGCTTCCGCAATGGTTGCAGGTCTCGAAGTTGTGGAAGTTAAGTCTAAACCAAACGGTTCTATCGACGTTGAAGATCTCAAGCCTCTTCTTGATGATACTATTGCCGGTATCATGATGACAAACCCGAACACTTTGGGTATGTTTGAGACTGAAATCCTCGAAATAGCTAAACTCGTGCACGAGGCAGGTGGTCTTCTCTATTATGATGGAGCTAACCTTAACCCGCTTCTCGGAAAGGTTCGTCCCGGCGACATGGGATTCGATATCATGCATATCAACCTTCACAAGACTTTCTCTACACCTCACGGTGGAGGTGGTCCCGGTTCAGGTCCTGTAGGTGTTGCCAAGCATCTTGTTGATTTCCTCCCCAATCCTCATGTGAAGAAAGGTGAGGACGGTAAGTTCTTTGTTGACTTCGGCGAGGAAAGCCTCGGTAGCGTGTCCACTTTCTTTGGCAACTTCGGCGTGATGATGAAGGCTTACGCTTATATCCTTACCCTTGGCAAGGAGAATATTCGCAAAGTCGGTCCTCTCGCCACTCTCAACGCAAACTATATCAAGGAGAGCCTGAAAGACGATTATCTGTTGCCGATTGAAGGTGTTTGCAAACATGAATTTGTATTCGACGGTTTGAAAGACAAGTCTACCGGCGTTACTACTCTCAATGTGGCAAAACGTCTTCTTGATTATGGATTCCATGCTCCTACAATCTATTTCCCCCTCCTGTTCCACGAGTCGATGATGATTGAACCGACTGAGACAGAGAGCAAGGAGACTCTCGACGACTTTATCGAGGTTATGCACAAGGTGGCTAAAGAGGCTCGCGAAACTCCGGAGGAGGTTATCAATGCTCCTCTCACGACTATCGTGCGCAAACTTGATGAAACTGGTGCCGCTAAGAATCCTATTTTGAGTTACCGTGCACTTAAAGAGGCTTCGAAATGAAAACCGACCTTATAATTATCGGTGCCGGCCCCGGAGGATATGAAACTGCTCTTGCCGCTGCTAAACGCGGCAAGAGTGTGACTCTGTTCAATGGTGAAAATCTCGGAGGCACCTGCCTTAACGAAGGGTGTATCCCCACCAAGTGCCTTTGCCGCAATGCTGAAATAGTCTCCAATTTTAAGAACGGAGAGGAATTTGGCATTGATGATTTCTCATTCTCTGTTGACTACAACAAGATTCTTGCGCGAAAAAATAGCGTGATAGAGACTTTGCGCGGTGGCATAGATATGATGCTCAAGCAAGCAAAGGTGAATGTTGTAAATGCTTTCGCTTCTTTCAAGGATGCAAAAACAGTTGTAGCGAATGGTGAGGAATATACTGCCGACAATATTATCATTGCGTCGGGTAGCACTTCAAAGTCTCTTCCGATTCCCGGACACGACCTTGAATGTGTGATGGATTCTACCAAGATATTGAATATAGAGTATATCCCTGCTTCTTTGACTATAATCGGTGGTGGAGTGATCGGTATGGAGTTTGCATCAATCTTCAGTCAGCTGGGATCTCAGGTCACTGTGATTGAATTTATGAAGCAGATACTTCCTCCTTTTGATTCCGACATTGCGAAACGTCTCAAACAGGCATTGACCAAGAAAGGTGTCAAGATAGTCACCGGAGCTGCTGCGAAAGAAATTCGTCAGAATGAGTTCTACGAAATTGAAGTCACCTACGAACTGAAGGGTAAGGAAGAAAAAGTTGTTTCAAGCGACCTTCTCATGGCTGTAGGACGCGCACCGCGTGTCTCCGGGCTCAACCTTGAAGCTGCAGGCATTGAATATACTCCTAAGGGTATTCCAGTAAAAGACAACATGCAGACCAATGTGGAAGGCATCTATGCAATCGGTGATGTTAATGCCCGCATGATGCTTGCACATGTCGCTTCGTTCCAGGGAGTCAGGGCTCTCAATGCAATTGATGGGAAAGCCGATAACATCCGTTTTGACATTGTGCCTTCAGCTGTTTTCACTGTTCCTGAATGTGGAATGGTTGGAAAGACCGAGGAGCAATGCAAGGCAGAAGGTATTGAAATCAAAGTAGGGCAGAGCTTCTTCCGTGCAAACGGAAAAGCCTTGGCGATGGGTGAATCGGAAGGGCTTTGTAAGCTTATCTTCCGTAAAGAAGACGGAATGCTTCTTGGCGCCCACATCATGGGTGTTGAGTCTGCCGACCTTGCTCAGCAATGTGCCGACATGATGAACCGCAACACGACGTTGACAGAATTGGTTGACACAATATTTGGTCATCCCACAGTCAGCGAAGTGATTCTCTCCGCAGCCCACGCTGTAAAATAATCATCTTCCATATAAATAATCGGGTATGTCTTATAAGATAATAATTATAAGACATACCCGATTATTTATAATTAAGGGATAATTTTTAGAGTATGCTTACTTTTGGCTTATGTTAAGATTTAGAGAAGAGTTTCGAGTCAATTTTTAGATTAAGTGAAGGAGTTATGGGGTTCTATAATGACTGAATAAATATTATAAAGATGTCGACAAAGACCTCAATGACAAGACAAAATAAATTTTAAACAGTTTCTTAAGGTTCTTTCCTAATTTAGTTGAAAAATAAGAATAAATGAATCATCAGCTAAATTCGTGTCATGATGGTTCTGCGCCCGAGCTTTAGCGAGGGAGAGCCATGAAAACGGCATAAATTGTCAACCTGCCGGTCTTTTAATGCATGCATACATCCCTCAATCAATGATTGCCCACGGAATTAGCTTGAACTGATACTGCGTCTGAAATATTAACCTATATTTATATACAGAATAATCCTATTAAAATATAAGTGCCCGCGAAAAATTATTAATTTATTAGTTGTATTATTAAAATTTTAGTTGTATATTCGCATCATGAATCGCTTAAATATGAATTATATGATAATTAATCGACATATAATATTGCTTCTCTTGATTTGTATTGCTCTGATAGCAAATGCTGAAAACTGGATGAGGGATACTGAACCTGCCATACTTGAAGTGCATTACACTCGTACCGAAGTCACTGATACTACTAAACGAGAGACTAATTATTTCAAAGAAGAGACAATGCTCCGTATTGGTAAAGGAATGTCTCGCTATTGCTCTATACCGAGGTTTTACCGTGACTCTCTGATGCACAATAATCCTGGACTCTATTTCCAAATGGAGGCGGCTTCATTTGAGAAGGATCCGAGGGAACATGATAGGACTACTCTTGAACGGAGTGGACGTTATGGTAGTTTCATTTACAAGAATTATCCCGAAGGTAAGGTTACGGAAACTGCATACTTCGAGATGCAGGACTGGTGTTATGAAGAGGATTGGGAAAAACCGGAATGGGAAATATCCGATGAGACGAAAGAAATTCTCGGCTATCAATGTTTCAAAGCCACTACAGATTACCGAGGCAGACGGTGGACGGCGTGGTTTGCTCCGGAGATCCCTGTTCAGGATGGTCCTTGGAAACTATGCGGGCTGCCGGGGTTGATTCTTGAAGCTATAGACAACCACAGGGAATTTCACTTCATTGCCAGTGGTTTGATGCAAACCGGTATCTCGGAGGTTGGTTTTTTATGTTACAGAGAGAAGCGGGGAGTTAGGAAAGTAACCCGCGACAAGTTTTTAAACAGCTGGTGGAAATATGCAAATTCCAACTTCGGGGCAAAAATGGCAGCAATGTTCGGAGGTAAGAATGCTCAACTTAAAAATACCGATACAAAAGAACAACATCGCGATAAAGAAGAAACTGATTATCCTCACGACTTATGAAACGACTTATCATATATCTGCTTTGTATACTTACTGCCGGCATCGCAATGGCACAAATTGACGTATCAGGTACGGTCATTGACAAGGAAAACGACGGGCCTTTGTCTGGTGCATCCGTCATTATAAAAGGTTCCGACGGCAAGATAAAGAAATATGCCACATCGAAAGGAGACGGTGGTTTCGCTATGTCATTGCCAACAGTCACAGGTTGTAGATTGGAAGTGTCTATGATGAGCTTTGCAAAGAAATCAATACCTCTCGACAGCGTTTCTTTTCCTCTGAAAGTATACCTTGAGCCTGGGGCGACCCTACTCAAGGAAGTGGCGGTAAAGGCTGACCGCATAAGGGAGCAGGGGGATACAATCACCTATGGTGTCAGTGCATTTGCGCAGACGCAAGACCGTTCAATCGGTGATGTGCTTAAACGAATGCCCGGTATAGATGTGGAAAAGTCAGGCAAAATAAAGTATCAGGGGGAAGATATCAACAAATTCTATATCGAAGGCTCGGATCTGCTTGGAGGCAAATATGGAATAGCGACCAACGGGATAAGTCATGAAGACGTCGGTGCGGTGGAAGTGATGGAGAATCACCAGCCGATGCAGGTACTTTCCGGAATATCCTTTTCAGATAAGGCTGCCATCAACTTGAAACTAAAAAATAAGGCTAAGGCAACCTGGACTTTCCACGGAGATGCCGGAGGTGGTTACTCCTGGCAACCTGAGGGCGCGATTTGGGATGGTGAACTTTTCGCGATGGCTGTCATGCCGAATTTCCAAAACATAACAACCCTGAAGACCAACAACGTGGGGGAAGATGTGACTATGCAGGCAACAGATTTTCTCTCCTCACGTAGGGAAACAGGACTGAGCAGCTATATAGGAGTTTCATTACCCGGAGTTCCGAATTTAAGTAAAAAACGGACTCTGTTTAACCGATCCGCCCTTATCTCCACAAACAGTCTTTGGAAAATGGGGAGAGGGGAGCTTAAGACACAGGTGGACTATTCATTCAACCGTGTTGCGGCGCAAGCTGCGAATATTACGACTTATTTCCTGAATGAGGGTGACCGTATTGTCACTGAAAATCGTAACGGTGTCGACCGGTCACATTCCCTGACCGGCAAACTTGTTTATGAATTAAACCGAAAGACTGCATTCATCAACAACACCTTGAAAGCGAACATCGATTGGGACGATGTCAATCTCAACGTCACTGGATCACTATCAAATAATCAGACGGCATCATTGCCGGATTATTATGTGGGGAACGATTTCAAACTCATCAAACGTTTCAAAGGGAAACATCTTGTCACATTTATCAGTAAGAATGAATGGGAATCGATGCCTCAGACGCTTTCCGTATCAATGAATGACGGTTTTTTAAGCCAGAACATCAAGGATCATGCTTTCTATACAAACGAAAGTGCAGCTTATGCGTTCTCTGTCAATGGAGTCACTATCAGTTTGGAAGGAGGTGTCAACGGTTATGTACGGTCCCTGAATACTAACCTTCCTGAAATCCCTGAAGAAATTCCCGGTGAAACCACAAATGTATTAAACACAAACTATTTCACGGTATATGCCACACCGAAATTTGAATATTGGGTCAGGCGTGTCAACTTTTCGCTTGACGCACCTGTAAGTTTTGCGCACTATACATTCGACAAGGCGATTGCCAACAGAAGTGAGGTCTATTTCTCTCCGTCTTTGAGACTGAATTGGAAACCCAACAATAGGTTTTCTATAAGCCTGGGCGGAGGGACAGGGAGGTCTCCCATGCGTCTAAACCTTATTCAGCCGGGTTATATAATGACAAACTACCGCTCATTTCGAAGCGGGGTGGATGAATTCTACAATTCCACTTCACAAAGAATTTCATCAAGAATTACTTACAGGCATACACGGAAGGGTTTGTTTGCCAACTTTTTCCTGATGCAGTCCTGGAGTCATAATCCTTACACCCTCGCACAGCAACTTTTTGGCGATTATGTAGTCTACTCCTATACATCGGCAAAAAGTGACGGGGAGATGTTTATCACCAACGGCAACATTGGCAAGACTCTCGATTTCATGAGAGGAAGTACCAATATCAATGGTTCGTTCAGTCGCCAGGAGTCACACCTTTTGTCAGAAAACAGGGCGGTCAATTCAATCAGCACTTCATGGTCGGTAGGATGCAAAATAAACGGAGCTCCGATCCGTTGGTTAAGTTTTGATTATCGTTTTGATTTTTCTTCAAGCCGTCTGAATATGAATGGGGTAAAAGCATCATGGCTCGGTAATATGGAGAATGAACTTCTACTAAACGTCATGCCTCATAGTAAATGGGAATGGCACATCAGCGGCGAACACTACCGCAACGAACTTACTTCAAACTATTATAAAAATGTGTTTCTGCTTGATACGAAAATCGTTTTCAAGCTCAACAAACGTTTGGAATTCTCCGCATCACTCAGCAACATTTTCGATCAGCGAACCTACAATTACAAATCCTACAATCAGCTTACATCTTTCGAGAGCCAACGCTGGCTGCGTGGACGCGAGCTTCTCATATCAATCTCTCTCCGAAAATAATCTTCCTGCAAAAATGATTCTTACCTAATTTAGTTGGAAAAGAAAAAATAAATCATTCTGAAAAATCCGCTTCGGGATAGTTCTGTGCCCGAGCTTTAGCGAGGGGATGGCTGTTTCCAGCGTAATTCTCCCCTCAATCTAAACCCTCAACTCTCAACCCTCAACCCTCAACTCTCAACTCTCAACCCACAACCCTCAACCCTCAACCCTCAACCCTAAACCCTCAACCCTCAACCCTAAACCC
>CAJTZQ010000001.1 GCA_910583795.1 uncultured Muribaculaceae bacterium | reverse complement strand
AATGTCTTCTTTCTAAGGGACCATAAAAGTGTCAACGATCTCATGAGCTACGACAGATTAACCGTTAGCCAATTAGTGAATTAGCTCATAATGCATTATGCATTATGAATTATCAAAAGACTCACGACCTATTACTTTCAATTATCCGTTTATTACTCTTTTCACGGTTGAGCCGCGGCATTTCTGTCGCGGCTCATTTCCTGTCAATACTTTGGAATTTTTTTTGTAATTTTGCATAAAGAAGTTGTTTCCACTTTTTTACGGAGGTTGAATTTTGTATTGCTTTTTATATTAAAAGGTCCTCTTTTCCAATCTTCCGTCAGATTTTCGGTCGCTTTTGCACCTTTCATCGGTCGTTTAGCACGCTAAACTCCCTCTTCAAGTTTCAAAATCGCTTCGAAAATCTGACGAAACCTTGAAAAAGAAAAAAGTCGAAACAACTTCAATTCCGCATTTCTAATAATTCAACTTTCACTTGCGAAAGTTAAATTAAAATTCTCGGCAGTATGAAGGATTTTACCGAAACCGACATAGAGCATATCGAACAGCTCATAGACAACCAGGACCAAGAAGCGGCGAGGCAGGAGGTGAAAGAGCTTCATGCCGCCGATATCGCCGAGCTTTTCCAATCTCTCAACCTCCGGCAGGCTGAATGGCTTTTTAATCTCATTGACGACAATGAGAAAAAGGCGGATGTCCTTATGGAGCTTGATGAAGACGACCGTAAGAAAGTGCTCGAAGGGATGGATCCCGAACAGATCGGACACTTCATTGATCTCCTCGACACTGACGATGCCGTAGACCTTATACAGGAACTTGACGAGGAAGACCGTGACGAGGTGATCCAGCATATTGATGATGTGGAGCAGGCAGGTGATATTGTCGACCTTCTTCAATATGATGAAGACACCGCCGGCGGTTTGATGGGCACTGAAATGATCGTGGTCAACGAAAATCTTTCCATGCCCGATTGCCTTCGTGAAATGCGCCGTCAGGCTGAAGACCTTGACGATATCTACTATGTCTATGTCGTAGATGATGATAATCGTCTAAAGGGTGTGTTGCCCCTTAAGAAAATGATCACGCATCCTTCCGTGTCAAAGATCAAACATGTCATGGAGGAACTCCCGGTTTCTGTAAGAACAGACTCCCCTATCGACGAGGTGGCTATAGATTTTGAGAAATATGACCTTGTGGCGATGCCGGTGGTTGACAGTATCGGGCGCCTCGTCGGACAAATCACAGTCGACGACGTCATGGATGAGGTGCGCGAGCAAAGTGAGCGCGACTATCAGTTGGCGTCAGGTATCTCCTCTGATGTCGATGCTTCCGACTCTGTTTTCGCTCAGACCAAGGCAAGGATTCCCTGGCTGTTGATAGGGATAATCGGTGGCATTGTCAACTCTTTGATTCTTGGCGGATTTGAAGCCCAGATAGCTGCCGTCACAGCATTGGCGATATTTATTCCGTTGATCGGCGGCACGGGCGGTAATGTCGGTGTGCAGGCTTCTGCCATTGTGGTGCAGGGTCTTGCCAACGGACGTCTGGATATAAAAAATGCCACCACACAGATAGGCAGGGAATTCCTGGTGGCGATGATGAATGCCGTGGTGATTTCAAGTGTGGTGTTCCTATACATATTCTTCACGCAACCTGCCGGTGTGAAATATACTGTCTCGTTTGCTGTGGCGGCGTCGCTGTTTGCCGTCGTCATTTTCGCAACTGTGTTCGGTACGCTCGTTCCCCTTACTCTTGAAAGACTGAAAATCAATCCCGCTCTCGCAACCGGACCGTTCATCCAGATCACTAACGATGTGGTGGGACTTCTTATATATGTCGGGATGTCTACTTGGATGCTGTCTGTGTTCGGTTGATATTTCGAGAAAATTATATTGTAATTATCTGCATAATCCCATACCCCCTCCCCTTCTCCCTTAAAATATGGCAAAAATAGCTGAAACCCCGCTTATGCTCCAGTATCTGGAGATGAAAAAGAAACACCCTGATGCGATCTTGCTTTTCAGGGTTGGTGATTTCTATGAAACTTTCTGTGAAGACGCTATAGCATCGAGCGAGATTCTCGGCATAACTTTGACGCGCAGGGCTAACGGAAAGGCACAATCTGTGGAGCTTGCCGGATTTCCTCATCATGCGCTTGACTCATATCTCCCCAAATTGGTCAGAGCCGGACGGCGTGTAGCTATTTGCGAACAACTCGAAGACCCGAAACTGACAAAAAAACTTGTGAAAAGGGGGATCACTGAATTGGTTACCCCCGGAGTCAATACGTCGGCAGGCGCACTGCAAGCCAAGGAAAATAATTTCCTTGCCGCCGTGCATATTGCAAAGAAGAGTGTGGGTGTAGCGTTTCTTGACATATCCACCGGAGAATTCCTTTGTGCGGAAACGACCCCGGAAGAGGTTGATAAGCTGTTATGTAACATGGCTCCGAAAGAGTTGTTGCGCATGAGAGGGACACGGGAGTTTTGCGCAACTCATTTTTCGCATAAATGCAGTGTATTCGAACTGGATGACTGGGTGTATACCACAGATGCGGCTGAGGAAAGATTGCTTAAACAGTTTTCCACTTCTACACTGAAGGGTTTCGGCGTGGACGATCTCCCTGCCGGAGTCATTGCCGCCGGCAGCATTCTTTATTATCTTGATATAACAAGCCATACACAGATATCGCATATCACGTCTCTCGGAAGAATCGATAATCGTAGGTATATGCATCTTGACAGATTTACAATCCGCAATCTTGAGCTTGTCGACACAATGAATCCCGAAGGGAAAAGTCTGTTGCAGGTAATCGACAAGACTGTCTGCCCCATGGGTGCAAGATTGTTGCGGAGATGGATGATGCTTCCCCTTCTTGATATTGAGAAACTTAAAGTGCGTCATGATGCTGTAGAAGCGTTTTATACTGATAACGATCTGCGCGAAAGAGGAAGGGAGGCTGCGAGAAGAACAGGAGATATCGAACGTCTCGGAGGGAGAGTGGCTTCCGGAAAGATTTCTCCAAGAGAGATGCAACAGCTTGCCGATGGAGTCAGAGGAGCGATGGATCTGCGTGAAATATTGAATAAGTCGCAAAGCTGTTCACTTAAGGATCTTTCTGCAGGGATGACCGACATTATGGATGTTGCCCAATGGATTTCTTCTACAATCGCTCCCGATGTCCCTAACAGTTTCGGTAAGTCGCCGGTTATTGCTGACGGAGTGGACAGCGAACTTGACGAACTGAGAACTCTTCGCGCCAATAGCCACGATGCCCTGTCGGCAATCCAGACACGTGAGATTGAAAATACGGGCATAACTTCATTAAAAATACATTTCAACAATGTGTTCGGCTATTATCTTGAGGTGAGAAACACTCATAAGGATAAAGTGCCGGGACATTGGATCCGCAAGCAGACGCTTGTTAATGCAGAACGATACATAACTCCTGAACTGAAGGAGTATGAAGATAAGATAATGGGAGCTGAAGAGAGGATTGCGGCAATCGAAGACAGAATATATAAAGAGTTGCTGGCTCGTATAAATACCCGATTCACAGATCTTCATGCCAATGCCTCGGCTGTTGCGATGGCTGATTGCCTTCTGTCGTTTGCTGAGGTTGCAGCGGAATATAACTACGTAAGGCCGGAGATTGACGAATCCCGATCCTTGAACATTACTGAGGGAAGACACCCTGTTATTGAAAGGACTATGGCGCCGGGAGAGTCTTATGTGTCTAATTCGGTATCTCTTGATTCAGACACTCGCCAGATCATGATGATCACCGGCCCGAACATGAGTGGTAAATCGGCATTACTCAGGCAGACCGCATTGATTGTCTTGTTGGCTCAGATCGGTTCTTTTGTGCCGGCACAGGCTGCTAAAATCGGCATAGTGGATAAGATTTTCACGCGCGTCGGAGCGAGCGACAATATCTCTTCGGGAGAGTCTACGTTTATGGTTGAGATGAATGAGGCTGCTTCAATCCTTAACAATATGAGCGAAAGATCTTTGATTTTGTTTGATGAGCTTGGCAGGGGAACTTCCACTTATGACGGCATTTCTATTGCCTGGTCAATAGTGGAACATATCCATGAAAACGGTAGATGCAGACCGAAAACTTTGTTCGCTACTCATTATCATGAGCTTAATGAAATGGAAAAGAATTTCAGCCGTATTGCAAATTTTAATGTTTCTGTAAAGGAAATAGGTGGCAAGGTTGTATTCCTGCGAAAATTGGAAAGAGGCGGGTCTGAGCATAGTTTCGGTATTCATGTGGCGAAACTTGCCGGTATGCCGCCATCTATTGTAAAAAGAGCCAATCAAGTGCTTGGGCAATTGGAAGAGGCATCAAAAGGGGTAGACGGAAAGAAGGAAGACAGTGTAAGCAAAGCCGCTGTAAGTAATCTCGGTTCTCAACGCGATGGTTATCAGATGAGTTTTTTCCAGCTTGATGATCCTCTCCTATCGCAGATCCGCGACCGCCTTTTAAATGTGAACGTTGACAACCTTACCCCGATTCAGGCTCTCAATATGCTTAACGACCTTCAGGGTCTGCTTACAGGAAAGTAATAAATGTGATATGTTAAAATTTAACTAAGATATTAACCATGGTGAGGTTGGAGCGTTTATATTTTGTCGAATAAGTTAAGAAACTGTTTAAAATTAATTTTGTCTTGTCATTGAGGTCTTTGTCGGCATCTTTATGATATTTTTTCAGTTATTATGGAACCCCATAACTCCTTCATAAATATCAAAAATCTGCTCGACAAATCCTCCCAATTTCTTCGACAAATAAATTTAAACAGTTTCTAAAAGTAGAATTTAATCTTATAGGTATTATGGAAACCACAAATTATCAGAATCAGGCAGTAAATGCTGCAAAAGAGAGTTTGGCGGCTGCCAAAGAGGCTTGCAACGATGAGGTGAAGAATCTTAAACAGAAAGGTGAAAATGCAAAAGAAACAGCAAAATCCCATGTGTCAGAATTGCAAGATGCGGCTGCTGAAAAGGCTGCCAGCCTTCAGGATGCAGCGTCTGAGAAGATCGCGAGTGTAAAGGATGCAGCCGCAGAGAAGGCTGCCGAGCTGAAAGAAGCTGCCGCTGCCAAGGCTGCCCAGCTTAAGGAACAGGGTGCGCATTTGCAAGACGCAGCTGCCGAAAGGGCGGCAGCCTTGAAAGATCAGGCGGCAGAGGCAGGTCAGTCGCTGAAAGACAAGGCATCAGACGTGTTTGATAAATTAAAAGGGAAGACAGCAGATCTTCTTCATGCAGGCGCGGACAAATTGTCGGATCTCGCAGATAAAATCGATTAAGACATGATTTGTCAAGGGCAGATATAATTAATTGATATGCTTTAAAATATCTGTCTGTAGACAGAATCTTTATATAAAACAACAGGCTTGAATTCAAGCCTGTTGTTTTTATATCGAGGCATCCATCAGATCTTGAGAGCACTGATAATGGCAATAAGAATTGCATCCAAAACGTTATTAGCTTAGTGAAAATCAACAATTGGATAGGGAGTTGCCATGCATTCTGCCATCTTTTCCTTAAGATGGGGATAGTGTTATCTGTGTGTCTGTCATTATCTTCTTGCGGCACTAAAAAAAATACTGCGGTTTCACGCAACTGGCAGGCATTTACTACGCGCTATAACGTATATTTCAATGGTTCTGAACATTATAAGGAGACTCTTAAAGAGATGGAAAACCGGTATGAAGACGATTATACACGTCTTCTGCTGATTCATCCCGCAGAGGCGCGTGCAGATGACAAATACCCACAGCCGACAGGTGATTTCAAGCGCACAATTGAAAAGATGCAAAAGGCTATTCAGCTTCATTCAATCACTAAAAAACCGCAAAAACGCAGTTCATCCCCTAAAGAAAAGGCATTCAGGGCACGCGATGAGTTTAATCCTTTCTTGCATAATGCATGGCTAATGTTGGGAAAGGCTCAATATCTCGACGGCGATTTTTTGGAAGCTGCAACAACTTTTCTTTACATTTCACGACATTTCTATTGGTTGCCAAAAGTGGTGACAGAAGCAAGATTGTGGCAAGCACTCTGCTATTGTGCGCTAAACTGGAATTATGAAGCGGAGAATGTGCTAAGGTTGGTAAAAGAAAAAGAATTGACAGATGATCAGTTGCGCCATCTTTATAATCTTGTACGGGCAGATTACTTGATACGCACCGAACAATACGATTCTGTGGCAGGTTATTTGCGCGAGGCTGCACGGTCTGCATCCGGACAACAGAAAAACAGACTGTGGTTTCTTCTTGGTCAGATATATTCACGTCTTGATCAAAAGCAGCTTGCATATGAAGCCTTCGATAATGCCGGCAAGGGTGCTTCGACCCCATATCGCACAAAATTCAATGCCCGTATCAAACAGAGCGAAGTTTATTCCGGAGGTGATATAAAACGTGAAGTCAATTCTTTACGGGCGATCGCCAAATATGAGCGTAACAAGGAGTATCTGGATCAGATATATTATGCAATAGGAAATCTTTATCTTATCAGGAAAGACACCGCGGATGCCAAGAAAAACTATATTCTTGCAATCGAAAAATCCACCCGTAACAACATAGATAAGGCACTTGCTCAGATAGCTCTCGGAAACATATATTTTGATGAGGGGAAGTATGTGAAAGCGCAACCATGTTATTCCGAAGCGTTACCTCTTTTGCCAGACAATTATCCGGGCTACAAACAATTGTCGTTGCGCAGCGATGTGCTTGATGAACTCGCAGTGTATGCAGGCAACGTCTTGTTGCAGGATTCTCTTCTGAGACTCGCTGAGATGTCTTTGGATGAACGTAAGACGGCTTGTCAGGCACTTGTGGATAATCTGATCAAGCAAGAGAAAGATGCGGAGGAAGCTGCAAGGCGTAAAGAATTTCTTGAAGCACAAGAGAGTGATCAATCTCTTGCCATGAACAATACTCAGACTGTCACGTTGTTTTCAATGAATGCAGACAAATCGTGGTATTTCTATAATACATTGGCAAAAAATGCCGGGAAGTCTGAATTTCAACGCAGATGGGGCTCTCGTAAACTTGAAGATGACTGGCGCCGCCATAACAAATCAAGTTTTTCATGGGATGATGAGGAAAATGATGCGGATGTTTCAGATGAAACCTCGAATGACAATTTCTCTCAAGAGAGTAACAAGGAGTCAGCCATGTTGGAGAATGATCCGCATAATATCGAGTATTATCTCCGGCAAATCCCGTCGACTCCTGCTGAATTGCAGACTGCAAACGATATTGTTCAGGAAGGACTTTACAACATGGGGTTGATTTTGAAAGATAAACTTGATGATTATCAGGCTGCCCGAAAAGAATTCAACGAGCTTGAGAGTAGGTATCCCGACAATATCTATCGCCTTGATGTCTATTATAATATGTATCTTATGGCTTGCAGGGAAAATGACAAAAGTCTTGCGGATAAATGGCGCAATAAAATACTTTCGGATTTCCCTGAAAGCCCTTACGGACAAGCCCTGTCTAATCCTGATTATTTCGATAATCTGAGGAGGATGCATGACTTGCAGGAACAAATCTATGCCACAGCTTATGCCGCCTATCTTTCCGACGATAATAAGGAGGTGCATAGGCTGACTAATGATATGGAGAAGGATTATCCGTTGTCTCCTTTATTGCCTAAATTCATATTTATCGATGCCTTGTCTTATCTCACTGAAGGGGAATATGGTGTGTTTAAGGATCGCCTGACGGAACTATTGCAAAAATGGCCGGATACAGATATGACGGATATGGCATCAGGTATCCTTAGAGGACTTAAAGCCGGAAGAAAACCCCATTCCGGAATGACGAACTCACGAGGAATGCTTTGGGAAACACGTTTGTCGGACGATGAGATCGAAGAGGGAGAAGACAGTATTCCCGCTAATTTCGACAATGATCCTGATTCTCCTCATTATCTTGTCTTTGCCTTTCCGCTTGATTCTGTAAATCCCAACCTTGTGCTTTATGACGTGGCGCGTTTCAATTTCTCATCATTTGTGGTAAAAGACTTTGATCTTGAACCAATGAGCTTTTCGAATATGGGATTGCTTGTGGTCAAGGGGTTTGCCAATCTGAGAGAACTTGAGCATTATCGCACTGTCATGGAAAAGTCTGATCTCGATTTGCCACAAGAGGTAAGACCGGTGATGATCTCTAAGTCAAACTTTGAACTTCTCCTCCGCAGGGGGCGTTCCTTTGAAGAATACTTCCGTTTTCGGGAGAATGCCGCCACCGAGAAGGTTGAACAAGATATACTGACTCCCGAATGATGTTAAGAGCCTTCCCTTTCCTTTTCATTTTCTTGCTTTTGGCAAGTACAGTCGCTTCTGAAGAAGTGACTCACAGGCGTCTTGCCGTAAGAGAACTTGTGAGAAAGGCAAATTCAGGGGACTCAAAATCGCTCTATGATCTCGCTTCCCTGCACGACAAGGGTTTTGATTCAGTACAGATAGATTCCGCCCGTTCAACGGCTTTATACAGGATGTCTGCGGCAAAGGGATATGCACGTGCGGAAAATTATCTTGGATTCAGGTATTTTAAAGGGGAATATGTGGAACAAAATATAGATTCCGCGCTTTTCTGGATCACAAAAGCTGCCGCCGACGGTGATCTATCCGCTGCAAATAATTTGGGTTATTTATTGATAGAAAGCGATATTGTGCCTCACGACTATAAAAAAGGGGCATATTGGCTGAAGAAAGCTGCGGATGCGGGGCTCCCCCAGGCTGAGAGCCAGCTTGCCGATCTTTACCGTAAGGGATTGGGAGTGGATGCCGATACAGCACTCGCTGTCACACTCTACAATCGTGCGATTAATAAGGGCTTACGGGATGCGGAACTGAAACTGATGTCAATGATGGGTAATAAATGGGAAAAAATATCTGCCGACTCAGCTGTTGCTCTCGGTAGATATTATTATTCCCATAAAGCTCCGATGGCTGCGGCCATATTGTTTGAAAATGCTGCAAGGGATGACAATCCGGATGCATTGGGGTTGCTCGGGGATGCATATTCAAAAGGTAAAGGGGTGGATTACAATCATGATTTGTCGATAGATTTCTATCTGCGAGCAGCGAAATTAGGCAACCCGTCTGCTCAATTCATTATTGCTGAACTGCTTGATGTTTTCCCGGATGCCCTTCCCGATTCAGTGCCTCCTGCCGCTTATTGGTATGAACGTGCAGCGTCAGCCGGTATAACTGATGCTGAAACAGCTTCGCGGCTCCTTATTCGAGGATTATCTCGAGGACGTTAGCCTATCGTAATATTCGCGGCATTTCTCGCCAGCCCCTCGAGTTTTGCCCGCTTTATCGGTGAGCCTTTAAAGAATTTTGAAAATTCCTCCTGTGTCATTTTCATGGCTTCTTCTGATGTCAAAGACAGGAGTTCATCTTTAGGTCGAAATTCAGGGATATTTGTGGCAGGGATATTTCTGTTATGGGGGCATACTTCCTGACATATGTCGCAGCCGTAAAGCGAATTTTTTGCAGCTTCAGTCTGCATGGCTTCCATATTCTCTTTTTCCCATTTTCCCCGATGTTCTATCGTGAGATAATTTATACATTTACGAGAATCAATAGTGCCGTCAGACTTCAGTGCTCCCTGTGGACATGCCTTGATGCAATCTCCGCAACCGATGCACATATCCCCTCTCGGCTCGTCAGGAGCCACTGTGACCGTTGTAAGGATTTCGGTAAGGAAAATATAGCTGCCGAAATTATCAACGATTACAGAGCCGTTTTTTCCTCTTTTGCCTATTCCACATTTTATTGCCCAATATCTTTCGGGCAACGGGGCGGAATCTATACAAATTCTCCATTCCCCTCCATACTCGTTCTTTAATAGTTCCACGATTGGCTTAAGACGTTTTCTCAATACATCGTGGTAGTCTTCGCCATAAGCATAGAATGCGATCTTCGGCAAACTCGGGTCCCGTCTTTGATAGGGCGCATAGCTGAATGCCAAACTTATTACGGTTGCGACATTCTCCAGCACATGAGAGGGGTCTGCCTTAAGTGCGGCATGGCGTTTGAGATAGTCCATGCCTGCATTATTCCCCTTCTCTATCCAACGATTGTAACCATCGATGACATCTGCCTCAACAGGGGCTGCCTTGGCGAATCCTATTGCCACTGCTCCTGATTTCTGCAAAGCCTTGCGGATATTGTCTTTGATATTTTCCCCTTCGTGACAGTTCATATGGCGCTCTACCCTATTTCCTTCCGAAATCTGCCGGTATCTCTCCCCACCGGTCGGTTTGCCATTTTAATACTTTTGCGGGAAACTGGTGCGTATGAAGCCAGGTCAGAGCTCTCGCCATAAGCTCAAACACTTTTGCGTTGTTAGAGGTCTGCTGGAGTTGGGTTTTTATTTTTCGGTTTCTGACCCAAGACATCCCTGAGACGGAGTCAGAATAAATATTATGAAACTTACCTTCTCTCGACATGAGTGCCATTGCATGTACAATTGCTAAAAACTCCCCGATATTATTTGTGGCATCTTCAAACGGGCCGATACGAAAAATGATTCGTCCGGTCATAAGTTCAACACCCTGATATTCCATTTTACCGGGATTGCCAAGGCATGAAGCATCCACCGCCCAGGCATCAAGATCAACTTCCGGATTTGTCATATAGTCTGGTTGCCTGGGTTTTGGAAGAGACCTCAGGCTTGCTTCCGCGAGAAATTTTCCAAGGTCTCCGTTGTCTGCATTACGACTGAATTTGCGATATGCCTCGGCTGCTTCAGAGGGACTGCCATATCCTTTGTATACCGGATTGGAAAATCCGTCGATTTGCTCTTTGGCATCGTTCCAATCGTCATATACCCCCGGATTATGACCTTTGAAAATCACATAATATTTTTTATCTTTAGCCATCTGAAGTGCAGGTTAAATTAAGTTCAAATCCTGGATTCTCATTACTTGTCCATCTGAGGCTCTTTACGATAGTTATAGTCACCCCTCAGTTGCTCAAAACGGTCAGGATTAGCTCTCAGTGCATTCGTGTCGGAAAACGGGTTATAAGAAGCGCAGATTATCTCAGTGGCGATTCCCGACGGAGTATGGTATATCCCTTCTAACCCCGATTTGTCGGTATGTATACCAAAATATTGTTCCACGGCTTCAAGAGCCATACGGGTTGCACGCTGTTTCCCTTCAAAAGAATAACCTGCTATGTGAGGCGTTGCAATAGTTGCCAATTTAAGAAGCTCCCTGTCAATTTCAGGTTCCCATTCCCATGTGTCGATGAAAGCCTTGGTTCTCCCCTCTTTCAAATGATTTTTCCAGGCTTCATTGTCGACTACACCGCCTCTTGCCGCATTGATGAGTATTGCCCCTCTTTTCAACATATCCAAATGTTTTACATCGATCATGTGGAACGTTGCATCCTCTCCCGTGGTGGTCAATGGTGTGTGCAAGGTGACGGCATCAGCTTCATGAAGAACTTGGTCTAAATTTAGATAATCCACATCTTTCATGCCAGATTTCTTTCTGGGAGGATCGCAAACGAGTATGCGGCATCCTAATTTTTTACCCCAGTCTGCGACTATCGACCCTACATTTCCATAGCCTATGACCCCCAATGTGTCTTCTTTAGGGTCAAAACCGTTTCTTAGTAATGACGACCATACGTATTGAGCCACTCCGGGTGCGTTGCAGCCTGCCGCGTTGAGTATTTCGATGTTATTATTCCTGCACCATTCAAGATCAATGTGGTCTGTCCCGATTGTTGCTGTGGCTATTAATTTTACAGATGAGCCTTCCAAAAGAGAGGCGTCGCAGCGGGTGCGTGTCCTGATTATCAATGCGTCAGCATTTTTTACAAGGTCACGGTCAAACGATTCCGGTGCGGCATAAGTCACATTGGCAACGCTCTCAAGACGTCCATTCAGGAATGGGATTTTATTGTCAGCTATAATGTTGAGTTTACACTCCATAATTTATGCAAATGTTAATCTCGCTTTCGTTTGCGAAAGCTGAATTGTTTATCCCTGGTTAAATCCACTAAGAATCATCGCAATAAAAAATCCTATATATATTATTGCCGGTATAAAGACAACAAGCCATTCTCTTTTTATTCTCCACAAGGCGCACATGTTTGCCACTTGGACAGCTACTGTAAGATATAATGTGCCGAGATAGGCTAACATATTTGAGAAATCAACAATGATACAGATTGTGCAGACCACACCTAATAAAGTGATTGTCATGTTTTGTGCGTTGACTCTTGAATTGCCTGCATAAAGTTTTATACTGTTGTTTAAGGCAAGCAGCGCGCCGAAGAATATCGCCGTCCCGACACTTACTGCCAAAACAAATATTTCAGATGCTTTTGCAAAATTGCTGAAAAGATTTGTTATATCAGGCATTTGAAAAGAGTCAAGACTGATGAGCCCGAGACCTATCCCTACCCAGTATGGTGCGATCAATCCCATCCCAAGCGCCAAAAATTCTTTAAATCTGAAAGCTTTCATTATGATGGCGCCAAGAACATATGCCACAATCATCGGCAGAAAGGCATACTGAAACATCGACCCCACCGACATGAAGGTGCCTATGGCAAACATGGGCTGAGTGGCATTGCGGGAATTATATTCTCCGAACAATATCGACAATGATATCAGATTGATTGCACATATCAATGTGGAGGAAGATAGATAATAGTTAATCCAGGGATTTGAACCGGCAAGTAATAGAAACATTACCGGGAGCACCGGTTGCGTGGACCGGATGAAGTTATGTGTGCGGTTAAGGAAAAATGCTCCAAAGGCAACAGCTCCTGTCAGCACGGTGTTGATAATCCAGGATGACACCGGATTAATTTCCCAAAGGTTGGGCGACGGGAGGCATATGCCAAGTTCTCCGGATAGTCTGGAGTCCGGGCGAAGTAAGTAAGATACTGCTGTCATGGCAATCATTGCCATGACAGCAAGCACTAAACCTGTTTTCCCAATTCCTTTAGATCGTGTCACTTGGATTTATTGTTGATATAATTTAAAATTGCCTGAAGACAGAAGAATATGTTTAATCCTCTTCTTCATTCTTTTTCCATCCCTTGCGTTGACGCATGTGCACGGGATTGATTATTGTCTCAGACGATTGTGGCAGGCGTGGACCGCGTGAATTTGCCGGATTATATCCTCTGTTTTCCTGAGGTTTGCGATCGCGGTCAAATTTCTTGTCTCCCTTGTCGAAACTTCGGTTACTTTTATTGTTGCCACCACGGTTGTCTCTATTAAACGGACGATCGTTTCTGTCTCCTCGGAAAGGCTTGCGTTCGCCTCTGTCGTTGCGGTCAAACCCTTTACCTCCGCGATCATTACGTCCTTCCCTGTCGTAACTGCGGTTCTGTTTGAAATTATCGCTTCCAGAGCGGTAATTATCAAAATCATCATCATCGTCATCACGGCTGAACCTTCCTTTTGGAGTGCTGTCAAACGAACGCTTTTTATCGTCTCTGTTAAAAGTTTTTTTCTTTTTGCGGTCGTCGGTCATCCCTTTGCCGCTATTGAATTTTTTCGCCTGTTTCTCCCAGTCGTCGTCCGAAATATGGCGAACTTTCTTAGGCCCCTGTTCCTTGCGCGCTTCAGGATTGCTTACGCTTCCACCTTCGGCACGGAAATCGGAATATTTGCCATCAAACAAGACGTATTCACGGAGACTGCATTCGAGACTGCCGTTGTGAAGAGGAATCTTGATTGACGGTTTCAAACCGATTTCGGCAAACTGTTCGTCTTTAAATCCAATTATCCATGCGTGCCACCCCTGGAAATATGTCTTGAGAGTGGATCCTATGCTACGGTAAAGAAGGTTGATATTGTCCGGGCGGAGTCTTTCTCCATAAGGAGGATTAGTGACGAGCACACCTTCCGGAGCGTTGTCTGTCCATTCTGTAACAGACTTACACTGAAGATCAACCATATCTTCCACACGTGCTGACTTAATGTTTTTACGTGCAATCGCTACTGCTTCGGGAGAAATATCGCCGCCATATATCTTATAGGCAAATTCCCTTTCGGCTGAGTCGTCGTTATAAATTTCCTCAAAGAGTTCCTGGTCAAAGTCTTGCCATTTTTCGAAAGCGAAATGCTCCCTGTAAATGCCGGGGTTGATATTAGCGGCAATCAGTGCAGCCTCAACAAGAAATGTGCCGGATCCGCACATAGGATCTACGAAATCGCAATCTCCACGCCATCCGGTCTTCATAATGATGCCGGCTGCGAGCACTTCGTTGATAGGAGCTTCTGTCTGTTCCACTCGGTAACCTCTCTTAGACAATGGCTCACCGCTCGAGTCAAGTGAGATTGTGACACGATTGTCGGAGATATGCACGTTCAGCTGCACGTCAGCGCCTGATAGCCTAATTGACGGACGCTTGCCGTATTTGTCATTGAAATGGTCTGCAATACCGTCCTTTACACGGTAAGTCACAAATTTCGAATGAGTAAACTCTGCGCTATTGACGGTGGAATCAATCGAGAATGTTGAATCTACATTCATAAATTGTTCCCAATCGAGATCTCTTACCTGATCATAAAGTTCGTCGGTAGAATCAGCCGTAAACTTTACGATAGGCTTGAGAATTCTGAGGGCAGTACGGCAACAGAGGTTCGCTCTATACATGAGTTCGTTGTCTCCTTCGAACGTCACCATTCTTAGCCCGATTTCAACGTTCTCTGCCCCTAATTCAATGAGTTCGTCACGGAGCACGTCTTCAAGACCCTGAAAGGTCTTTGCCACCATCTGGAATTTGGTTTCCATTTTTTGACTTTTGTTGGTTATCCGGAGCCGCCGTGCGCCTCCGCTCGTTTTGTCTGGATATATTTTAATTTGTTCTCTGTTTCCTCAACTTTCGAAAATGGAAGTTGATTTATTTTGTGTCAGGGCATGGAGAAGTCCCCGAAGGATATTGTTTCTCCTCCCCTTTCTTTTTTCAAGGGTTCAGAATGGGAATTGACTGAATTGCCTTCTGAAATTCGTTGCAGTTCTTCATTGAATCGAGGTTCCCTGTTGAATGTGGGCACGCTTTCTATCAATGCTATCACTTCATGATCGTCAAATTGAGAGGGCTTCAACACGGCATATTTCATGCGTGCGGCTGTGCGACGTTGTTTTATGACCTTGTCAGGGCCATAGAAATCGACGATCCTTTCTGTGGTTTCTTCTTTCTTTATCTTTTCTTCCTCTGGGTCTTTCTTACCTTCAAAGATAATGGGACCTTTGGCTCTTTCTTCATTTTTATAGGTTCTTGGCTCTGACTCTCTCAACGTTACATCGAATCCGGAGGCTAAAACAGTTATTTTGACTTTGTCTTCAAGTTCAGGATTGTCACCAATACCCCACTTCACATCGATGCTCGACGGAAGCTTTGAGGTGAATTGTGTGATTTCTGCAATCTCCTCAGTGCGTAATGGGTTGTCTGACTGACGTGAACATGAAAATTTAAAGAGCAATCTTTTAGATGTGTTGATATCGTGAGCTTTAAGAAGCGGTGAATGTAGAGCATTGTGGATTGCATCCGAAATGCGGTGTTCCCCTTCTCCGTAAGCAGTTGATATGATAGCCGTGCCACTGTCTTTCAACGTCGTCTTTACGTCTTGGAAGTCAACGTTTATGTAGCATCTTTCTGAAATAATATCAGAGATACTTCTTGCAGCGTTAGCCAGTGTGTCATCAGCTTTCTGAAAAGCATTGAAGAAGTTATAATCCTTGTAAAGCTCGATGAGATTTTCATTGTTGATGACGAGAAGTGCGTCGACATGTTTACGCATTTCATTCGCTCCGTCAAGAGCCTTAAGAATCTTCTTTTCACCCTCAAACATGAACGGCACTGTGACAATACCGATGGTCAGCATGTCAGCTTCTTTCGCAAGTCTTGCCACTACAGGTGCAGCCCCCGTGCCGGTGCCTCCACCCATTCCGGCTGTGATGAAAACCATCTCTGTACCGTCCTGGAAGAGTTTCTTTATCTCTTCCGTGCTTTCTTCTGCACACTGACGCCCTATTTCCGGATTATTCCCTGCACCACGTCCGTGAGTGACATCCCAGCCTAACAATAATTTTGTAGGGACCGCCATCTCATTCAGGTGCTGTTTGTCGGTGTTGCAGACCACAAAATTTACGTTCTGTATGTTTTGACCATACATGTAGTTGACAGCATTGCTTCCGCCTCCGCCAACTCCTATCACCTTGATAATTGAGGCGTTGGGGTCTTCGTCAAACTTTGAATCGTCTGCCAAGTTATATATCTCGTTGTCGTCCATATGGGATGCTTTCAATAATGAGGTAAGAGGTTAATGATTATTCTGGAAAGAATTGTAGCGCGTTGACTACGCATCAAGATTTATATATTTGCTATTCCATCAATTCAGAATCATCGGCATCATCGGGATTGCTGAACATTTTAGCTATACGCATTTTAAGACCTTTGATTATTTTGTTGGTTTTTTCTACTTTTTCGCTTGGTTCTTTTGGGGATTCCGGCTCTACAGGAGCGGTGCCGGTGATTGGTATTTCTCCACGCTCAGGAATTTCAAGACATTCTTGCTGACTTAGTGTGGCTCCGGCGTAAAGGACGCTTACTACTTGAATCATGTTCTTATTCCCGGCATGATCGTCTTCAAAACGAACATATTGAGGTAATTGCCCCCGGCGAACCGGGAGACCGCTCTGAAGCTCAATCAAGTCAATCATTCCCTGTAATTTAGATCCTCCGCCAATGCAAATGATTCCCCCGGGCAGGTCTGCCTCTTTCAAACCGGCGTATTCAATTTGCTCCATAATATTGGCTACAATCTCTTCTGAACGTGCCACTACAAGATTATTCACATCGGTATGTCTCACTCCGTTAACATTGAGTGGAGGCACAGAGTCTTGTCCCATAGCATTGCCGATAGCGATTTTAATCTGTTCCGCTCTTTCTTCAAGCACGTTCAGTGATGTAATATCCCGTGTGATGTTTCTTCCTCCCAGCGGCAATGTGACAAAGTAACGCAGGCATCCTTTCCGGTATATGGTTACTGTGGTGGTTTCAGCACCTATGTCAACGAGCATGCAGCCGAGACGTTTCTCATCTGCGGTTAGTATCAGATGCCCGGTGGCAAGTGCAGTCACCACAAACCCTTCTATCTTGATGCCTAATTTGTCGGGGATAGTGCGGCTCAGATTCCGTTTTAGTTCCGGACGGCACACAATCAGATCGAATGTGGCTTGGATGTGGCTTCCCACAGCACCTTTGGGTGTGTGGGTCTCTGCCTTATCCACAGTATATATGCGTGGCACAGCATCAACCACTTCAAGGGTATTGTCAATTGCTTTCCGCTTGGCGTCTTCAGTAAGTTTATTGATAATATCCTCAGTGATTTCAGTGCCTTCAGGTAGATTTAATGACACTTCCGCAGTGATGCTTTTCAAAGAGCGTCCGGATAATCCCACAAATACGCCTTTTATCTTTCTTGGAGAGACTCCGGTGTGGTGCTCAAGCCTATTCAATAGCCGTGAAACCCGCACAGATGTCTCTTCCAGATTCTGGATGATGCCATATCTCACGCCTTCCACATCGTTTTCTTCCTCGATGGCAATCACATCAAGCTGCCCTTCACCGGAAGTTTTTCCAATGGAAGCAATTATTTTGGAACTGCTTATTTCTACAGCTGCTATATATCTTTCACTCATTGTGCTTAGGTGTTCTCTAATATTAACCGCAGAATCGCGATCAGGTTTGATCTCTTGGTTGATTTTGTCAGTTATTTTGTCCTGTGGGTGTCAATTCCGGAAGGGTGGCTTCCTCAAGGGCAATGTCGTCGCCATAATCTCCACCATGGTCAGTCTTAACCTTGATTCTTCGAGTTGCCACGACTTGCCCTTTGAATTTCACAGAGATAGTATCGTATTCTTCCCATCCTTTATGTGGCATCACCTTGCGATAGACAGCCAATAAAGCCTGACGTTTTTCTTTAAGCCGTGTTGTGTCTCCGAAATTCACCACATGTCCTTTGATTCTTGGAATGAGTATGATATTGTCTGCATCTTTTGCCTCGATCATACTCACCAGCTCGTTTAAGACAGGGTCGGATTCTACAAATTTGGACACCGGAAGAAGTTGTTGAGGTGTGAACTTATCGTTAAAAGATCCGCTCACAACCGGCACATCGACAAAGAAATTTGCTTTTGATTCGATTTTTTTTCCATCTTTGTTGATATAATAGCTTTTCCCGTTTTCGAAAACTCGCAGAGCAGGCACCATAGGTGTGATAGTTACGCTCAGTTTCCCATCAGTCTGAAAAATACAATTTACATCCTCAAAATTAGAGAATCTGCCGAGATATTGCTCAATTTCCAGAGTATTGATTGTTTCAATCGGTCTGCCTATGATTTGCTTGGGATAGCGTTTCAATTCGTCGAGCACACCATTCCTTGTGATCGTATCAGCGGTCATAGACTTTGTGATTGTCACTTCAATTCCTTGACAGCCATGACGTCTCGCCTCTCCATGCGCCCATATCGTCACCCATGTGATATAGACGAAAAAAGAGATGAGAATCAGCCATTTGAGGATTGTTTTTCCCATATTTATTCAGGGCTTTGCCCCGTTATTATTTTTTTGATGTCGGGGAGCAGTCGGTCAATATCGGCGGCTCCTAATGTCATCAAGATGTCAAAGTTACTATTTTTTATCAGATTTAGCAAATCTTTTCTTTCACAATAACATTTTAATGGGGAAGTGACATCTTTGAGAATCAGCATTGAATCGACTCCGGGGATTGGAAGTTCCCTTGCCGGATATATTTCAGGCATTATCACTTGGTCGGCTTCCGAGAGCGCTGAAGCAAATTCTTTTGCGAAATCTTTTGTGCGCGTGTATAGATGCGGTTGAAAAATTACTGAAACTTTCCTCCCGGGGTAAAGCTTCTTCACCGAACGGATCGATGCGCGCACTTCGTTTGGACTGTGGGCGTAGTCGTCAAGTAGGGCAGTGGTGCCTCCCTTCCCGTCGAGAATAACCTCAAAACGGCGTTTGGCGCCTCGGAATGTCTTGAGCCCATATTTTACATTCTCCGGAGTTGCTCCGGCAAGAATGGAGGCGGCTGCAGCCGCCACTGCATTGTCGATATTTATTTCAACAGGAACTCCTACTTCGATATTCTCTATGCTTATCTCTGGTCCGACAAGTGTGAATGTCAGTGAACCATCACCGAATTTTATATTTTCCGCGTGCCAGTCTCCATCATTGCCTCCGCTATAGGTCATGATTTTTACCCCTTCTTTTACCCTTGGATGCAATTTTAGCCCCGTGTGTAGCAATAATACTCCTCCGGGCAAAATAAGCGATGTGAAGTGGGCAAATCCCTCCAGATACCCTTCTTCATTCCCGTATATGTCGAGATGGTCCGGGTCAGTGGAGGTTACAATCGCTATTGTAGGGGAGAGTTGATGAAATGAGCGGTCATATTCATCTGCCTCTATGACCGACCATTCAGAACCTTCGCATATCACGAGATTGCTGTTGATATTACGCAAGATTCCCCCTAAGAATGCATTGCATCCCACTTTGGAATTCCGTAAGATATTTGCAGTCATGGAGCACGTCGTGGTTTTTCCGTGTGATCCTGACACACATATCGCTTTTGTGGAACGTGTGATCTTGCCGAGCAATGCAGCCCTTTTGATTACTTCAAAACCATTTTGCCTGAACCACGACAGAGTAGGGCTGTCTGCCGGGATAGCGGGTGTGTAAACCACCAATGTCTCTTTCGGATTTCTAAATAGTTCAGGTATTTCCTCCGGAGAATCGATATATGTTATTTTCACACCCTCTTCTTCAAGCTGTTTTGTGAGGGCGGATTCCGTACGGTCATAGCCTGCCACATTGTGCCCGCGGCTTAAAAAATATCTTTCAAGATTTGCCATGCCGATCCCTCCGGCACCAACAAAAAAGATATTTCGGAAAGGGGAGTCAGAAGGCTGATTAATATTATTATCCATTATTGGCGGTTGTTAATGATTTTGCAAACTTCGTCTACGATATGTCGGTCGCTGTCAAGGAGTGCCATCTTTGAGATCTCTTGCGACATCTTGTCGAGCTCCTCTTTGTCTTTTATGAGTTTTATTGTAGCGTCTACAAGCTTCTCTCTTGCTTCCGCATCGGTTATAAGCACTGCCGCACCTTTGTCTGATAGCGCACGTGCATTATGTGTCTGATGGTCTTCAGCCACATTCGGAGAAGGAACAAGAATAACCGGTTTGCCCAAAACCTGCAATTCACTGATCGAACCGGCGCCTGCACGACCAATCACGAGATCTGCAGCTTTGTAAGCGCTCGACATGTCGGTAATAAACGGAGTGACAACTACTCCCTTTAATCCTTTGGCAGCCAATGGTCCTCTGTCGCCGAAGTTCTTACCTGTCTGCCAGATCACCTGGATTCCGTTTTCGGCAAGTTTCTTTATCCCTTTTTCGAGGCTCTCATTGATTGTCAATGCGCCCAGGCTTCCACCAACTACGAGTAGGGTCGTTTTTTCGGGATTGAGACCGAATGATTCCCTTGCCTCTTTAATAGTTTTTTGTGAGTTAAGAAGCGTTTTTCGAATAGGATTCCCGGTTTTGACAATTTTGTCGGCAGGGAAGAACTTTTCCATGCCGTCATATGCCACACATATTTTCTCTGCTTTCTGCCCTAACAGTTTGTTTGTGACACCGGCATATGAATTTTGCTCCTGAAGCAATGTGGGGATTCCCGCTTTCTGGGCAGCCTTAAGTGTAGGTCCTGAGGCATATCCTCCAACGCCTATTGCTATATCGGGTTTAAAATCCTTTATAATTTTGCGTGATCGGCGCATGCTTTTGAAGAGCTTGATGAGCACGCTTATGTTTCTCCAAAGATGCTTTCGGTCAAACCCTGCCACCGGCAATCCGATTATATTATATCCGGCATCGGGCACGCGTGTCATTTCCATTCGATTTTCCGCACCGACAAAAAGTATGTCGGCGTCAATGCGTGAACGTAATGCGTCAGCGATTGACAGGGCGGGGAATATGTGGCCTCCCGTGCCTCCACCGCTTATTATTACTCTCGGACGGCGTTGATTGCCCGGATTAGATGTTGTGTTGTTGACTATCATTTGGATGTTTCGTTTGATTGTCCTGAGAAGTTTGCTGCCTGCATATCTTCCGGTAATTCTTTAATTTCCTGTCTGATTTCACTCTTATTGCCATTGGTGACGGCAAATCGACTGACTGACAGCATAATCCCTATGGCTGCCGACATCACTAATACTGAAGTTCCTCCTTTGGAAATCAAAGGTAGAGGTTGGCCGCTCACAGGGAAAAGTCCTGTGACAATTGCCATGTGCACCAATGCCTGAAATACAATCAGGACTGCACATCCCATTATAAGGAATGCAGGGAATGCCCTTGAACACTTATATGCTATACGTCCTGCCCTGGCAAGTAGGAATAGATACAGGATGAGCAGGCATACACCCCCCACGAAACCGGTGTCTTCTACTATGATTGAATAGATATAGTCGGAAAATGCAAGTGGAAGACGTGCGCTTTCCCTTGAATTTCCCGGTCCTTGCCCCAATACTCCTCCGTTAGCTTGTGAGATTTTTGCAAAAACCACCTGCCGGTTATAATCATCTATGGGATCGTTAGGGTGAACTCCTTCTAAGAACCTTGATATTCGTCCTTTATGTGTATCTGATCTGTCATCACTGCCGGATGGCATCCCTTGTTCGGTCTGAGCTACAGCATCAAACTCGCTTTTCTTGTCGTCCTGATATTTGAACATGAACAGGATTCCGGCGCAGATCCCGTAAATACATATAATCAAGAAAAATTTTTTCCACTTCATACCTCCGATAAGGAACATGGAAAGGCTGACTCCGAACAAAAGAATTGTATTTGTAAGCCCGTTTTTCCAAAGACATCCACCAAAAATAATTACGACAACAGCTGCTTCAACCATGCCCCTTGTTGACACCCCCCTTGGTTGCTGATGTCGTCCCAGAATTGTTGCAAGTAGCACAACCACGGTAAGCTTTACAATTTCTGCCGGCTGAATGGTAAATCCGGCTATATTAATGGCTCGCTGAGCGCCGTTTATCTCAATTCCGAAGAAATTAGAGAACATCAGCAACCCTAAAGACGCAAGCGCCAGAAACCATGCAAAACGGCTGTAATAACCATAATGAGTGCTCTGCAGTATTAACACGATTCCAAGTCCAAGGAAGAGGAAAACCCCATGCCTAATCAGAGGCATGTATACATTTGCCCCTGAAACTTCCGCACTTGAAGCCGAAAACAGTTCAATTACGGAAACCATTAAAAGCATTATGTAGATACCCCAGATATATGGGTCGGGCTTTTGCCTGACTATAGCCTGCGGTTTACGAACCCGTCTCATGGTTGGTTGCTCTATGGCGACCCCGTCTACGGTCTCTTTTATTGTTATTCCCTGAGTAAGAGGGTCATTTGTTGTTGCCATCGTTTATATAAGCGTGAATGTCATTTTGTCCTGATAGATTATTTCCCGGCTTTCAAAGCCTTTACGGCGGCTTTGAACTGATCACCCCGGTCTTCATAGCTTTTGAAAAGATCAAAGCTTGCACAACAGGGGGAAAGAAGCACGGTGTCGCCCTCGGAAGCAAATCTGCGACATGCCTCAAGAGCATCTTTCAACGAGTTTGTATCTGCTATTTTCTCTACTTTCCCGGAGAAGAATTCCATTAGTTTCTCGTTGTGCAGACCCATGCAGACAATTGCCTTGACCTTCTTGGCTACAAGTTGTTCTATCTCGGTGTAATCGTTCCCTTTATCCTTCCCTCCGAGGATTAGCACAGTGGGTGTGGTCATGCTCTCAAGTGCATACCATGTTGAATTGACGTTGGTTGCCTTGGAATCATTCACATATCTTACCCCGTCGACTGTTGCGACATATTCGAGACGATGTTCCACGGCTTCGAAATCTTCAAGAGCCTCACGGATATTCTCTTTGCGAATGTTTAATACGGATGCAGAGATGCCTGCCGCCATCGAATTGTAGAGGTTGTGCAGACCGGGAAGCGCAAGCCTGTCTCGGGGTATTTCCCACACGTCTCCCGGAGTGGCAAAATGTATAATTCCATCTTTCACATATGCTGCACTGTTTTCTTCCCGGTCAACACCGAAGGGGAGTTGCAAAGCTTCGCTCTGCACTTGTGCTATCTGCTTGCGGATAACGGGATCATCCTGCCAGTAAACAAAATAGTCATCTTTTGTCTGATTCTGTAGAATCCTGAATTTGGCAGCCACATAGTTTTCCATCTTATGGTCGTAACGGTCCATGTGATCAGGAGTGATGTTCATGATCACGGCTATATTTGCCTTGAATTTATACATGTTTTCCAACTGGAAGCTGGAAAGTTCGATCACATATATTTCGTGAGGATCTGTGGCAACCTGAAAAGCGAGACTTTTCCCGACGTTGCCGGCAAGACCGGCATCAAGACCGGCTTTACAAAGAATATGATAGGTCAGAAGGGTAGTGGTGGTCTTTCCATTGGAGCCTGTGATACAAACCATTTTTGCATCGGTGAATCCGGCGGCAAATTCAATTTCTGAAAGAACCGGAACACCTTTTGCCACGATTTTTTCAACCATGGGAGCGTAGGGTGGAATACCGGGGCTTTTTACAACCACATTTGCATTTAAAATCTTTTCTTCGGTGTGTTTCCCTTCCTCATAAGGGATATCATATTTTTCGAGAAGCTCTTTATATTTTGCCGGGATTGTGCCCATGTCGGAAAGGAATACGTCCATTCCCTGGACTTTACCAAGGACAGCGGCTCCGGCGCCGCTTTCACCCCCTCCGAGCACTACAAGGCGCCCGTCGGTGTCTATATTATGTTTGTTAACGCTCACGATATTTATAATTAATTCAGTAGATTACATATAAGGTCGGTATCCTGTCATGACGGTTATCTGATCTTGAGTGTCACGAAAGTCAGAGCTGCAAGAAGGATTCCTACAATCCAGAATCGTGTCACTATTTTTGATTCCGGAACCGGTATTTTGGGGAAGTTTACAAGACACTTAATGGAGCCGTCGCCGGCTTTTTGAAAATGATGATGGAGTGGAGTCATCTTGAATATGCGTCGTCCCTCACCATATTTTCTCTTTGTGTATTTGAAATATCCGACTTGCAGTATCACGGAAAGATCTTCGATGAAGAAAATCAGACATAACAGCGGAATCAATAATTCTTTTCGTATAAGAATGGCAAACACCGCAAGTATGCCTCCGATTGTGAGGCTGCCTGTGTCGCCCATGAACACCTGCGCAGGGAATGCGTTATACCATAGAAACCCCACGAGGGCTCCTATAAATGCGGCTGCGTAAACCACAAGTTCTTCGCTACCCGGTATATACATTATGTTTAAGTAGCCTGAATAGATCACGTTGCCTCCGAGATAAGCCATAATGGCAAGTGCCACGCCGATAATCGCTGATGTGCCGGCACATAGACCGTCAAGACCGTCTGTCAGGTTTGCTCCATTGCTGACTGCTGTCACTACAATTATTACGACAAAAACAAACACAAGCCAACCTAAAGTGTTTGCAATGTTTTTATCTTGAATCCAGCTCGTCAGCCACTCATAATTAAAGTTGTTGTTCTTGACAAAAGGGATTGTGGTCTGCGGGGTCTTCTCAGGACTTGAATATGTGATGCCATCGTCAGAATCGCTGTCTGCAACAAATATTGCCGACGGACCGTCAGATCCGTTAAAAATCACTACGTTTTCTGCTTCCGGGCGAGATCCGTTTGAGTTTTGGCTCATGACAATTGACGGGGAAAGCCACATGGTGATTCCCACAAGAAGTCCGAGTCCTACCTGTCCGATAACCTTGTATTTCCCTTGAAGACCGTCTTTATTGTGGAATTTCAATTTTCGGTAGTCATCCAGAAATCCTATTGATCCCATCCAGACAGTGGCGATAAGCATAAGGATCATATAGATATTGGAAAGATTTCCCAACAAAAGGCATGGCACTAAAATGGATAATATAATTATCACACCTCCCATTGTGGGGGTGCCTGTCTTTTTCATCTGACCTTCAAGTCCTAAATTACGAATCACTTCTCCGACCTGCATTTTTTGCAGGCGGCGAATTATGTATTTTCCGCATATAAGTGCAAGAACCAATGCGAGGGCAAACGAGATTCCGGCGCGGAATGTGATGTAATCCATCAAGCGTGCGCCCGGTATGTCAATGTCTTGGAGGAGCTGAAACAGCGCGTATATCATTTTTATTCAACTGCAGATTAAATTCTTTCTTCAAATGCTGATTTAACTTCTTCCCTGTCGTCGAAATGATGTCGCACACCATTTACTTCCTGATAGGTCTCATGCCCTTTGCCTGCCACGAGCACGACAGTGCCCGGTTTGGCACGTTTCACAGCTTCACGGATTGCCTCCCTGCGGTCAGTGATGCACTGTGTGCGTTCAAGCTCTTCACGATTGAGCCCTGCACGCATGTCTGCGATTATATCCTCAGGCACTTCATTGCGAGGGTTGTCACTTGTGAGATAAAGATAGTCACTACGGCATGCGGCTTCCTGCGCCATCATCGGGCGTTTGCCGTGGTCACGGTTTCCTCCGGCACCCACAACGGTGATAATCTCTCCGTTGGCGCCTACGATTTCGCGTATTGTGTCAAGCACATTTATAAGTGCGTCGGGAGTATGTGCATAGTCCACTATCGCTGCCACCCCGTCTTTGGAAATAAAGGGCTGGAAACGTCCTGCCACTGGTACAAGTCTGCTCATGTTGATCAATACTTCTTCAGGATCGAATCCTGTAAGTATTGACGCACCGTATACGTCTGTCAGGTTGTAGGCGTTGAATCTGCCTGTGAACTGAACTTCCACTTCTCTGCCATTGAGAAGCATCAAAGTGCCGTCAAGGCGTGTCTCAAGCACTCGCCCGCGGAAATCGGCGTCTGAACGAAGTGAATAGGTATAGACTTTCGCTTTAGTATTTTGGACCATATACATACCGCATTTGTCGTCTGCGTTGACCAGGGCGAAAGCATCAGAGGGCAACATGTCGAAGAAAGCCTTCTTGGCATTCATATAGTTCTCCACTGTGCCGTGATAGTCAAGGTGGTCGCGTGTTAGATTAGTGAAAATTCCACCGGCAAAACGAAGCCCGGCAACACGTTTTTGTGCTGTGGAATGGGAAGACACTTCCATGAATGCATATTCACATCCTTCATCTACCATCTCCGATAGCAGCTCGTTGAGTGTGAGCGGATCGGGGGTGGTGTGGGTGGTAGGCACGGCACGGTCCATTACATAGTTGCATACTGTGGATAAAAGACCAGCCTTAAATCCTTCAAGTTTTGCCATCTCATAGAGTAGGGTGGCGGTGGTGGTTTTCCCGTTTGTACCGGTCACTCCTACGAGTTTTAGCTTCGAAGACGGGTGTCCATACCATGCGGAAGCAAGTTTACCGAGAGCTTCCGCGGAATCAGCCACACGCACATAAGTGATTCCTTTTTCAAATGTGGCAGGCAGATCTTCGCATACAATTGCGCCCACATGTGCGCTCGCCACTACAGGAATATATTTATGCCCGTCGTTTGTTACTCCTTTCACGGCAACAAACATACCGTCTTTTTCCACTTTTCTCGAATCGCTTTCGAGTGCGGTTATATTCTTGTCAGTCTCGCCTATAACCTCAATGACATCTATGTCTTTGAGAAGGGTTGATAATTTTGAAGTCATATATTATAGAGGTTTATGTTTCAGATTTATTGCTATATACGCAAATCGAGCACAATTTTTCCACCGGGAGTGATCTTGCTTCCGGTGGGGATTGATTGCGATACCACCCTGCCTGACCCTTGGATTATGACATTTAGTCCCCTTTGTTCAAGCAGCATGACGGCAGTCGGCGCATCATATCCGATAACGTTTGGGACGGTGCTATAATTGTGACCTTTGGCATTAGCTTTCACTTTTCTTGACTTGTTGATGCCGAGCGCCGCAGTCAGATCTGTGGAAGAATATTTCTCGGATGCCGTCAGGACAGGGACGGTGGAAGATTTTTCTCCGGAGAAAGTCGATGTGTTGTTGAGCATCCCCCGGGCAAACATTTTTACAGCCATGTTTTTAACAACCTGACCGGAAGTGCGGTTTGCGCTTGTCCCTGATGGCCCCAGCACAAGAGCTATGCACGAATACTTTGGATTATCGTAAGGGAAAAAACCTGCGAATGCATACCGCCGTTTCGATTGATTGTAGGCTCCTTTCTCCACCGGGTAGGCGGTGCCTGTTTTCCCGACCACTTCCACGCGGTCGTCACGAACCATGCGGGCGGTGCCATGTTCTCCCCACACCACCTCTCTCAGGCAGGTTTTGACCTTGTTGGCTGTTTCCTGTGAACATATTCTTTCTCGTATGTAGTCGATAGGAAGGATAGAATCTCTTCCTTCTTCATCTATGAGAGAACGGACAAGGTGGGGGCGTACATATCTGCCTCCGTTGGCTATCGCATTATAGACCGAAAGGGTGTAGATGGGTGGTATTTCAGTGTTATAACCATATGCCTGGCGCGCAAGGTCAAGGTGCCTTGCAGTCATTGTGATATTGTTTCCGCGAGAATCTTTGGGAAGAAGTTTCCTGATTCGCGGGATACATTCACCGGCTATTCCGCTATGCATCTGTTCAAAAAAACCGATTGATTTCAAACGTTCGTAAAACAGAGAAGGGTCGTTGGCATATCCACGGAAAATAACTCTGGCAATTCCGGTGTTTGACGACATTTCGATCACTTGCTTCATGCTTTTCACGCTTGGGGCGTGAGGGTCGCTTGTGCGTTGAAACGGACTGCAATCGATCATGTCGGTCACATTTTTAACCAGACCGTCTTCGAAGGCGATCATAAGGGAAATCGGTTTCATTACCGATCCGGGTTCAAACGGGAGCACCGCACGGTTCAGCGCCTCCCCGTATGTTCCGTTGTCAAGCAGCTCAATATTGGAAATTGCCTTTATCTCCCCGGTTTCAACTTCCATTAGAATCGCCGTGCCCCATTCTGCGTTCGACCCCTGACAAATATTGAGAAGTTCTTCCTCAAGCATGTCTTGAAGGTCGATGTCGATAGTGGTGTGTATGTCGAAACCTCTGACGGCAGGTTTGTCCACCCAGTTGCCGATACTTGAAGTCAAAGCCACCTTTTTAGCTTTTCCTGGTTTGCCATACAGCAGTGAATCAAGGTCTTTTTCAAGTCCGGAATATCCGTGAAACTCTCCGGTCTCAAAATTTTCGTTGACTCTGCCGATGCTTCGGTACGCCATTTTCCCATAAGGGTAGATGCGCACATTCTTCTCCTCCTTGTAGACTGGAATGCGGAATCCTTTTCCTTTGAAATCTTTAAGGAAAGGGAAGTTCCGTATCCTTTCGAAATCTTCAAGAGTCTTTTTCTGGGCTATGCGAAGAGCTCGTGTGCGTCTGTTGAAATCTTTTTCAAGTTCTTTTTTAAGGCGAGTATGCCATGAGTATTTCTTGAAAGTGTCAGGATGCTGTGTGAGATTCCTGACGCGAGGGTAGTGGTAGTCGAGCGAATCTGCAAGACTGTCAACCTTCGACCATACGATATCCTTAGCTTCTTTGGGGACTTTGTTGTGGCGCAAATCAAGTTTTATATCGTAGACTTTAAGATTGCAGGCAAGGATGTTGCCGTTGGAGGCAAGGATGTTGCCTCTTTCGGGGGGGATCACGCTTGTTTTGGAAAGCTCTTTATGCGCACGTTCGTTCCATTGTGGAGCTTCGATCACAGTTGTGTCAAATAGCTTAACCACCACGGCGATTGAGAAAAGCAAGAAGGCAAGAGTGATCAGACCATATCTGAACAAGATGTGGTTTTTGTTGGTCTGTCCTTTCTTTTTTTTAGTTTTAGCGGTCATCTTTTTTAGCGTTGTTGTTTTTCAATCTTTGTCAAGTTCAAGTTCGTAAGGTGGAAATTCCTGAAATTCGAGACCAAGTCCTTTTTCTTCCACCAATCTTTTCATTTCAGTTTCCCTGATAAGCGACATATAGGCGGCTTTTCCCTGAAGTTTGGAACTTTCTGCGCGTTGAAGTTCTACGGTTAATCGTTTGATTTCCTCCATTTTGGTTTTTGTTTTATAGCGGAGGCCCATAAGGGAAAGTATCGCGACGACAAAAACCATCAGAAGCCATGCGTTGCGTTTGAAAAACTCCACGGATAAAGATCTTCCGTAGCGCACGTCTGCCACCCATGCAGGGGTAGGTCTTTTTTGGTTGTTATTTTTTTTATTTTCAGTCTGTGTGTTTAATTCAGCCATTTTAGGGAGAGTGTGGAGAGTTGTGGTTATGTTGGTTTGGTTTATGTTGTCAATCTATGTTGTTGCCTATGAATTCAGCTACACGAAGTTTGGCACTTCTTGAACGTGGATTCTTTTCTATTTCTTCTTCAGATGGTTCCACCGGTTTTTTTGTTATCAATTTCAATGGCGTGTTGACACGTCCGAAAAAATCTTTGTCTTCATTACCTTCGATGTTGCCTGTCTTCATGAAATTTTTGACCATTCTGTCTTCTATGGAATGATAGGTCAGGACAGCGAGTCTTCCACCTTTTCGCAACACTTTTGTAGAGGCTTGCAGGAATCTGCGGAGATCGCCCATTTCATCATTTGTCTCGATCCGTAGGGCTTGAAACACTTGGGCAAGTTCTTTTTTCTCTTGTCGAGGATCAATAGCTTTGCTGACGGCATCGGCAAGTTGGAACGTAGTTTCTATGGGAGCCTCTTCTCGAGCTTTGACAATGGCTTTTGCAACATTGCCGGGACGTTTGAGGTCGGCGTATGCATTCAGCATTTTTTTGAGTTGCTGTTCGTCTGATTCAGCAATTATATCTGCCGCTGTCTTTGAGGCGTTGCGGTTCATTCTCATGTCAAGAGGTGCATCGGTTCGGAAAGAGAAACCTCTGTCGCCTGCATCGAAATGGTGGAAACTGACTCCGAGGTCGGCTAAAATACCGTCGACTTTACCGGCTCCATAAAATCTTATGAAATTTTCGATAAACCTGAAATTGGAATGTACAAATGTAAACCGGGGATCGTCGATACTATTCCGGTAAGCATCCATATCACGGTCGAAAGAAAATAGACGCCCCTTCTCATCGAGCTTGCTCAAGATTGCACGGGAGTGTCCGCCACCGCCGAAGGTGACGTCTACGTATGTGCCGTCCGGTTTGATATCGAGAAGGTTGATGGTCTCGTCAAGCAATGCAGGAATATGATAAGAGGTGTCAGACATTTCAAAAAATCCACTATTTTGTTTCAAAACGTAAAGTTAGTTAAAAATGTAAATAATTTACAAATCTAAATCCTTAAAAATTTTCCCTGCAAGCCAAAACTTATCTACAGACGTTTGAAGGGTGTCGTTTTATAAGATCATAAGACTATATCTATATTCAAATTAAGGGAATATCATGATTGTATAGCCGGATCAATAAGCTATATAATTAGAATAGAAGCAGGAAAACACAATCTTGTGCTGTTTCCCTGCTTCTAACATTTTTTGCCAAGCAATTGTATAATCGGATAAACAGTTATGGAATGATTCCGGATGATTTTTAGGGATACAGATCAATAAGCCATCTGGTGTACATTCTTGACAGCTCTGCCGGAAGGATCGTTAAGATTGGTGAATGATGCATCCCAGGCAAGTGCCTCGGCACTGCTGCAGGCAACGGATGGCACCGAAGGAACACATGCCGCTGCTGTGGCAGATGGAAAATGCTCCTCAAAGATAGATCTGTAATAGTATTCTTCTTTATTCATAGGAGTGTTGATAGGGAACCGTTTGCCGGCATTTTTCATCATCTCATCTGTCACTTGCGCCGATGTTATATCTTTGAGTGAGTCGATCCATGAATAGCCTACACCGTCTGAGAATTGTTCCTTCTGTCTCCAGGCTATCTCGGCAGGAATCATGTCTTCAAATGCTTTCCTTAGAATCCATTTCTCCATTCTTACGTTTGAAGTCATCTTGTCGGCGGGATTTATGCGCATCGCCACATCAAGAAACTCTTTGTCGAGGAATGGAACCCTTCCTTCAACTCCCCATGCACATAACGCCTTGTTGGCTCTCAGGCAATCGTAGAGATGGAGTTTAGACAGCTTACGCACCGTCTCCTCGTGAAGCGCCTTTGCCGATGGTGCCTTATGAAAGTAAAGATAGCCTCCAAAAATTTCATCGGCGCCTTCTCCTGACAACACCATCTTTATACCCATCGATTTTATGACCCTCGCAAGAAGATACATTGGGGTGGATGCACGTACCGTGGTGACATCATAAGTCTCAAGATAATATATCACGTCGCGCACCGCATCCAATCCCTCCTGTACCGTATAATTTATTTCATGATGGACGGTGCCGATATGGTCTGCAACTTTTCGTGCGGCGGCAAGGTCGGGAGCCCCTTTAAGTCCTACGGCAAAAGAATGGAGACGGGGCCAATAGGCTGCTTCTTTGCCGTCTTCCTCTATCCGGTTCGGGGCGTATTTGGCTGCCAAAGCTGATATTATAGAGGAATCGAGACCTCCTGAAAGCAATACTCCATAGGGCACGTCGCTCATAAGCTGCCTTTTTACGGCTTTTTCAAGCGATGAGCGAAGCTCCTCGATAGAGGTTGTGTTGTCTTTTACGGCATCGTATGTTTCCCAGTCCCGTTTATACCATCGTTTCACCGAAGCGCTGCGGCTATCATAAAGATGACCTGGGAGGAAAGGTTCTATTGCGCAGCATACCCCTTCAAGAGCTTTCAGCTCAGATGAAAAATATATATGTCCCTTATTGTCAGTGCCCATATAAAGCGGTATCACGCCAATTGGGTCGCGGGCTGCCATATAGAAGTCGTTGTCTTCATCATAAAGCACGAATGCGAATATACCGTTAAGTTTTTCAAGAAAATCGGTACCATATTTCTTGTATAACGGAATTATGACTTCGCAATCGCTTTTCGTCAAGAATTCATATTCTCCGGCAAACTCTTGCCTGAGTTCGCGATGGTTGTATATTTCTCCGTTTATAGAGAGGATCACCTTACCATCGCCGCTTTTTAGTGGCTGACCGCCTGATTCTGGATCCACTATGGAGAGACGTTCGTGGGCGAGTATGGAGTTCTTACCACAATATATCCCCGACCAGTCCGGCCCCCTGTGCCGAATCTTTTTTGACATTTTCAATATCTCGGGACGAAGCTGCGCTACGTCTCCTTCGGCTTCAAATACAGCAACTATACCACACATAGGAATTAATAATTAGGTTTGAGTATGTTTACTTTTAACTTTATGAAATCTTCTCTAAATCTTAACATAAGTCAAAAGTAAGCATGCTCTTAAATTTGCTTGCAAAATTAGTAAAATAATGTCAATTTATAAATAAAAATGAAAATATTTAAGAAAAAGTTTAAAGAATCTTATAATTTTGAATATGTAAGTCACTGTGGAATCTGCTTGACGAAGAATTTGCTTCTGTCCAAGTACGGATGGCTATGGCTGAACCGAAATTAGCTTGCATTATTGTTTGTTAGGGATGTAAAAACTATCGGCAAGCATATCAATAATGCTCTCAAAGAGGAATTGGACGGTCTTTCAGTTATCGCAAAATTTGCGACAACTGCATCTGATGGCAAGACTTATCAGGTTGAATACTATAATATTGAGATGATTACCTCTATAGGATATAGGGTTAAATCCAAACGAAGAGTTCAATTCGGAGTCTGAGCAAAAAAACTTTTTGCATTCTCGAAACTGGAAATTTCCCCGGACTATATTCTCGCTAATATTTGTGGTAACAAATTGTGACTTCAGGACATCGTATAAGGCTCTGCCCGGCAGGGCTTTTTTATGTTATGGGGATTCATAATCGGTTGTGATAGTCTATGAGTGGTAATGGGCTACAACCCGTTTGCCACTCAAATATCGGGTGTCAATCAATAAATTTTACCTAAATCCAATACTAATATATTGAAAATAATCACTTATTAACTCATTGAAATATTTTTATTTTCAATTGTATTTTCCTGATTTTTACCACTGGGATACTCCTCAAATGCCAGCGTCTTAAGAAAAGCGGTGTTAATAAATTCAATATCCATAAGAAGGGTTAAACAGCCTCATTATATTTTTTTTAATATTATCGCAGTGCCTATTTATGTTCAATTAACCAGCGGTCGATATTGCGGGTTGCGGAAGAGAAGGAGATCCCTATCTTGAAGAGCCTGCGGTCGTCGCAAGTGAATGGGATCAGATAGTCTTTTGAATCTATTTGAGAGAGCGGCTCTTCCGGGGTGCCGTTTAGTTTCAGTTCCATCAGATAAATGAACCTGTCAGTGCGCAGCAAGAGATCGATCCTTCCTGATGCCGTGCGGTATTCCGCATCAACAGCAAATCCTAATAATTTAAAGATAATATAAAGATTATTTTCAAAATAAATCTCCGGCTTGCATCTTGACAATTCATAAGGAATGTCGGAAAGAAATGCCTTAAGTCTTGATAGAAATTCTTCCGGTTTCCCGTCTTCGATCTCGTCAAGCAGTTTGTCGATTGTTTTGGTTTCGGAAGTGCCTTGACGGTTCATATATACGGGAAGAAGGTGCTGAAACAAACCCTCTTCCACCTCTAAATTAGGTATACGAAGGGTATATGTGCGTCGACGAGGGTTATAATCGGAAATGGTGAGATATCCTGTCTGAAAAAGCATTGGTATCGGATTCGCCATATAAGACTCTGAGGCAGCCATGTCAATTGCCGATGTTTTTTCATTATTTAGATCAGGAAGGAAGAAATCGCCGTTTCTTAAGGCTTTGATCAAAAATGTAGGGGTGCCTGTGGCAAACCAGAAACTGTTTATTTCTTTCAGTTCAAAGGCCGAGAATAGACTATAGGGATTATAAATGTCGGGACATGAAGGGGTGAAATGGTAGCCGTCATATTGTTTTTTTAACAACGCCACCACTTCTTCAAATTTTATCCCTTTTGACTCTACTATACTGTTGATTCCACCCTGGCAATGCAATAACATTTCCTCCTCTGTAATTCCACATATTGAAGCGTATTTTTCAGAGAGCGAAATGTCGGTAAGATTGTTCATGTCGCTGAAGATGCTTAGTCTTGAGAATCTGCTGACCCCTGTCAGGAAAGCGAATTGTATATACTCGTCGGCTGCCTTCAAAGTGCCGTATAATGGCTTTAATATATCCCTGAGCTGTTTGTTCAGGGAATCATTATGCAGGGAAGAAACAATCGGCTTATCATATTCGTCAACCAGTACAACAGCTTTTCTTCCGGTTTTCTGAACTGATTTTTGTATGCATTTATAGAATCTCTGAGGATAATCAAAAGAGTTATTGGTTATATCATACTCCTCTTCCCATTCAGACAAATGAGATTCCAATATGGATTTCAGTCCGTCGGTAGAGGATGTGGAGGCATTGACAAGATTTAATCTGAAAACAGGGTGGGGCTCCCAATCGTAGTCGTGACGAGAAATGTCGAGACCATTAAAAAGGTCGTGTCTCCCCTCAAAGAAGGCTTGAATCGTTGAGATCATAAGACTTTTCCCGAATCTGCGCGGTCTGCTGAGGAAGTAATATTTACTGCCCGAAATCATTTCATGAATGAATCGGGTTTTATCGATATAGACATACCCTCCTTCAATAATATCAGAGAATGTCTCTATCCCTACGGGAAATCTTTGAGCCTTCATAAATTTGTTTTTAGGGATTATAATGCAAAGATAGCAATAAAATTTGCTTTTACAAATTGGGATGGATGGTCGCCATTCAAGATATGGTCGGTCTCGTTCGGAAATGTTATGCTAAAGATTGACTGCAATGAATAGGAATTGGAAAATGATTACAAAAAAATGAAATTAATGAGATTTGAGATTTTTAAAATCATGACTGATTGGTGGCATTTTGACGAAAATCGTAATCTCATAGCGGTTAAATTTAGACATTTTGATTATAATCTATTGAGAATTAGTTTTTAACAGAGGTTGTTGACAATTGATTTTTTTGTTCTGAAAAATTAAATTTTGATGATTCTTAAGATTCCTGTTAATTTGGATGCCGAAAGATAGCTGACGGTCAAGAAATTTTATATGGCAGGAGGGGGATGTCAGTTTTTTTTGTATTTTTGCACTGAAGTTGTTTTGACTTTTTTTAAGGTAAAAAACATAAGAAAATCAATCTCCGTAAAAAAGAGGGAACAACTTCACTTGGCAACGCACATGAATTTTCGTATGCCTATAATTTTTTTGATATGATAGAATTTGAGACAAAGAATGTGGAGATGCCGGCGCTTGACTTTGCAAAGGTAGAAGAATGGCTCGGTGAAGTGGCGGCTGCACATGAGCGCCGAATAGGCAATCTGAATTATCTCTTTTGTGATGACGAAGAAATTTTGCGTGTCAACCGGAAGTTTCTTCATCACGATTATTATACCGACATCATCACGTTTGATTATTCTCACCGGGATAGGGTAGGGGGCGACCTCTTTATTTCTCTCGACACGGTAAGGAGCAATGCCGATGGACTCGGGGTCGAGTATGAGTCGGAATTGTTGAGAGTGATTGTCCATGGGCTTCTCCATCTTTGTGGAATTGACGACAAAGGACCTGGTGAACGGGAGATCATGGAATCGCATGAAGATGCCGCTCTCAAACTTTGGGCTTCGGTTAAATAATAATTCTAAAGATGAAATTCAATTACGATGTAATAGTTGTAGGTGCCGGTCATGCAGGCTGTGAAGCCGCTGTGGCGTCAGCACGTATCGGGGCATCGACGTTGCTTATCACTTCCGATTTGAACAGAGTTGCCCAAATGTCGTGCAACCCTGCTGTCGGAGGGATTGCAAAAGGACAGATTGTCAGAGAGATAGATGCATTAGGCGGACAGATGGGTATAGTGGCTGACCGCACGGCAATTCAATTCCGTATGCTCAACCGCTCTAAAGGACCGGCTGTATGGTCTCCACGTGTACAGTCTGACCGTGAGCAATTTATAAAAGAATGGCGTCACATACTTGAAACCACATCCAATCTTGAACTTTTTCAGGATATGGTCAACGGGCTTATCTTTGATGAAAGTGGAGAAAAAATCAAAGTATCCGGTGTGAAGACATCGCTCGGTTTCACTTTTGAAGCCAAGAAAGTGGTGCTTACAAACGGAACATTCCTTAATGGATTGATGCATTTCGGTGCCACTAAAATAGCGGGCGGTCGCATAGCCGAGCCGGCATCTACAGGACTTTCCGAACAACTTATGGAATTGGGATTTTCTGTTTTGAGGATGAAAACAGGTACTCCCGCCCGCATCGACGGACGTTCGATAGACTTCTCTCTTGCCGAACGGCAAGACGGCGATGATAAAGTAAATGCCATAGAAGCGGAAGATGAAAAGAGAGAAATCAGAGTTGAACTTGTGGAAAGAGATTTCCATAAATTCTCATTTCTTCCCGAAGTGCAGCGAAGGCTTTCTCCGAGAAGTTGTTTCATTGTACACACAAATCCTGAAGCCCATAAAATTCTTCATGACAATCTCGATTCCTCGCCTCTTTATAACGGGCAGATACAAAGTATCGGTCCAAGATATTGTCCGAGTATCGAGACAAAGATTGTGACATTCTCGGATAAGGAGAGTCATCAGCTTTTCCTCGAACCCGAGGGTGAAAACACTAATGAATTTTATATAAACGGCTTCTCGAGTTCGTTGCCGTGGCAAGTGCAGTTGGAAGCGTTGCAGAAGGTTCCTGCCCTCAGGAATGTACATTTCTATCGTCCCGGCTACGCAATAGAATACGATTATTTCGATCCGACACAGCTTACCCACGACCTTCAGACAAAACTTGTGGATGGACTTTATTTCGCTGGACAGATCAATGGAACAACTGGATATGAAGAAGCGGCTGCACAAGGTTTGATCGCCGGAGTCAATGCTGCAAGAAGTACCAATGGAAATGCACCTCTTGTGTTGGGAAGGGATGAAGCTTATATAGGCGTTCTTATAGATGATCTTGTGACAAAGGGTGTGGATGAACCGTACCGGATGTTTACTTCAAGGGCAGAATACCGCATACTTCTTCGTCAGGACGATGCCGACATGCGCCTTACTCCAAGAGGGTATGAAATAGGTCTGGCAGATAATAGACGCTACGAGGCTATGAAGTCGAAGAGGGAAGAGAGGGATGCATTGATTGAATGGTGCTCCAATTTTACTGTCAAAATGGGAGATAAGATAAATGCGGCTCTAAAGCAACTTGGCACATCGCCTTTGACAGCGTCCATCAGACTTGTCGAATTGCTGAAACGCCCTCAACTAAATTTTTCCAATCTCTCTTCGCTGATTTCCCGATTGAGGAAAAGAATTGAGGAAATCGAGGAACGCCGCCGGTCGGAGATTGTGGAGGCAGCCGAGATCCTGATTAAATATGGAGGTTATATTTCCAGAGAGAAAGATCTTGCTGAAAAAGCTAAAAGACTCGAATATGTGAACCTGCCTTCCGATATGGATTTTAATTCATTGTTGTCGTTATCTACAGAAGCCCGGCAGAAGTTGACTAAGATCCGTCCCGCCACCATCGGACAGGCATCCAGAATCCCCGGTGTGTCGCCTGCAGACATCAATATTTTGCTTGTGCTTCTTCATAGATGAGAAAATATAAAATTTGGAATGGAAAGGGGAAGGAGTCACAATCTTATTTGATAAAATCCGTTTCTTAAAAGCGGAGTATAAATAAGATAGAATAAAATTGTTCCACGTGGAACATTATGATGGATTATCTAAACTGACAAATATGGAACTTGAAAATCTAAAAGACCTGATTCGCGATGTGCCTGATTTCCCCTCGAAGGGTATCATCTTCCGTGATCTTACCACCATGCTGAAAAATGGGGAGGCTCTCAGGGTGATGAGTAAGGCACTTGCCGACCTTTATAAAGATAAAGGAGTAACCAAAGTGGTGGGTATAGAATCACGCGGTTTTATCGGGGGTAGTATCCTTGCGTATGAACTTGGAAGCGGATTCGTGCCTGCACGTAAACCTGGAAAATTGCCTTCCGTGACAATTAAGAAAGCTTACGCAAAAGAGTATGGCGTCGACACAATCGAGCTTCATAGCGACGCAATCACTCCGGATGACGTGGTAGTGCTTCATGACGACTTGCTTGCTACAGGCGGCACAATGGAGGCTTGCTATGAGCTTGTGAAGAGTATGAATCCAAAGAAAATTTACATAAATTTCATCGTTGAACTCACAGCTCTAAATGGTAGGGCAAATCTTCCAAAAGATTGCGAGGTGACTTCTTTGTTGAAATATTAAAAATAAATATTCCGATTTTATCGGGATATTTTCAGATAAATTAGATTCGGTTTTCCCGATTATGAGGTGTGCCGCCCGATAAAGGTACGGCTATCCGACAAGGTGCTCCTGCAACCCGCAGGCGCACCTTTGAGTTATATAAATATGGATAGATTTGAAAATATAAAAGCAGACAACGAACCCGTTTTGAAGAACGATCCTGTTCCGCAAACTTCAAAGGAAGGGGATTCGGCTTCGCTCCCTATGCTCCACATGCCAAAGCCGGGGGAGCCTATGATTGTGGCGCGCCCTGAAGAAGTAAGGGCAGCTATCGATGAGCTGTTGGCTGATGCCGGGAGAAATATCGATGAAACGGGAAAATTTGAGATTGAAATCAAGCCGGACAGAACAAAAGAAGACCTCTTCAATAATCGTCCCGGAGCCCATTTGAGGGAGAAGATTCTCAATTTGCCGGAAGCCCCCGGAGTCTATATGTATATTGACAGACATGGTAAGGTGATTTATGTGGGAAAGGCGAAGCGACTGAAAAGACGTGTCTCTTCTTATTTCAACCGCCGGCATGATTCGATAAAAACGAATCTTCTCGTGAGGAATATCGTGGATATGCGTTTTATCGTGGTGGGGTCTGAAGAGGATGCCTTGCATCTTGAGAATGCCATGATCAAGGCGTATAAACCGCACTATAATGTCTTGCTAAAGGATGACAAGTCTTATCCATGGATTGTGGTTACGAAGGAACTTTACCCGAGAGTATTTATGACAAGGGAGAAGGGGATTCACGGTAAATACTATGGTCCGTACAGCAATGTGCAGACAGCAAAATTGATTTTGCAACTTATAAGGGATGTCTATCCTTTGCGCAGCTGCAGGCATACACTCGATGAAAAGGGGATTGCCAGAAATAAATTCAGGCTTTGCCTCGACTATCATATCAATAAATGTAACGGGGCTTGCAGAGGTTTGATCAGTCCCGATGAATACGGTGAATATGTTGCTCAGGTACGCCAGATCTTGAATGGTGAAACAGTGGTTTTGGAGAACTATCTGAAAGAAGAGATGGCTCGGCTCAGCGGGGAATGGAAATTTGAGGAAGCTCAGGGTGTGAAGGACAAATACGAGACTGTCAAAAAATATAATGCCAAATCTGTGATAGCGGTCACAGAGGAGGAAGATGCCGACATGTTCGCCTATGATGAAAGCGGGGATTCCGCTTACGTAAACTTCATGCACCTGCATCATGGTGCGGTAGTGCAGAGTCTCAATATGGAATTCCGGAGGAAGCTTGCGGAGACTCCTGCTGAAATCCTTTCTATGGCGATTGGAGAAATCTCGCGCCGTTTTGAGAGGGTGTTTAAAACGGTTATCGTGCCATTTGAACCGGATGTGGAATTTGAAAATGTAGATTTCATCGTGCCTAAGAGAGGGGATAAGAAGAAGATTCTGGAGGTAGGTATGAAGAATGTGCGCCAATATATGCACGACAAGGAGAAGATGGCGGAAAAACTTGATCCTGAAAAAGGGGTTGAAAAGCTCATGGAACAGATGAAAAGTGATTTCCGCTTGAATGTGCAGCCCCGGCATATCGAGTGTTTCGACAATTCCAATATCCAGGGCACAAATCCGGTGGCGAGTTGTGTAGTGTTCCGCAATGGTAAACCGTCAAAAAAAGATTACCGCCATTTCATCATAAAAACCGTGGAAGGTCCCGATGATTTTGCTTCGATGAAAGAGGTGCTTCATCGCCGTTATTCAAGAATGATGGCGGAAGGGGAACCATTGCCGCAGCTTGTGGTGGTCGATGGCGGCAAAGGACAGCTGAGCGCGGCTGTTGAAGCTTTCGATGAAATGGGGATAAGGGGAGAGGTGGCATTGGTAGGGATCGCAAAAAGGCTGGAGGAAATTTATTTCCCCGGTGATCAGTTGCCGCTCTATATTGATAAAAAGAGCAGGAGCCTGCAAGTGATCCAGGCTTTGCGCGACGAGGCTCACCGTTTCGGTATCACTCATCACAGGTTAAGGCGTTCGAAGGGTCAGGTGGTAAGTGAACTTGACGATATCAAAGGTATTGGAGACGTGACGGCAAAAACTCTTATGAAAACTTTCAAAAGCGTGAAGCGGATTAAGGAGGCGTCGCTCGAAGACCTTGCGGAATGTGTGGGCAAAAGTAAGGCGAATATGCTTTACTCGCACTTCCATTCTCATGAAGGTGGCGAGTGAGGGGCGTTATTCCTCTTTTTTGCTGTTTTATTCAATTATTATTTCTCTTGAATATAGACGAAATGCAAGATGTGGCGTTATAATGATAAGGGACATGGAGCAAGATTTTTAAGAGAAATAAAACATCAAGTAAAACGAAAAGAACAACCCGTATATGAAGACAAAGGATATTGAGGGGAAGAAAGCCCCCCGCATGAAGAAAAAAGAACTGCAGGAGAAGATCCTGTCGTTTTTGGAAAAAGAGAAAAAGCAGGCGTTCAACTATAAGCAGGTTGCGTTTGCCGTTGGTGCCACACATCCGGCAAACCGTAACGATGTGATAAATATTCTCGATGAACTCGCGGCTGCCGATGTCATTCTTGAGGTGGATCTCGGAAGGTATAAGGCAAACAGCAATAGAGGCACCGAAAATACAGGCGTGTTTGTTCGCCGCAGCAATGGCAAAAATGGCGTGATGATCGACGATGAAGTCATCCTCGTTGCAGAACGAAACTCCATGCATGCCCTCAATGGAGACAAAGTCCGCGTCGAGATTTCAGCCAACCGCAAAGGGCAGGAGCCGGAGGCAAAAGTGATCGAAATCATCGAGCCGAAAGAACAGGTGTTCATCGGTACTCTCAACGTGGAGAAAAATTATGCGGCTCTTGTTACGGATTCGAAATTCCTTGCTGCCGACATTATCATCCCGCGCTCAAAACTGAAGGGTGGAAAAACCGGAGACAAGGCGATAGCAAGGATCACCCAGTGGCGCGACGAAGAGATGAATCCCCGTGGGGAGGTTGTCGATATCCTCGGAAGAAAAGGGGAGAACACCGCCGAGATGCATGCCATACTTGCAGAATTCGGGCTGCCCTATAAATATCCGGAGAATGTGGAGAAGACAGCAGATAAAATCGATGCCGGAATCACACCTGAAGAGGTTGCCAAGCGTGAAGATTTCCGCGGAGTGGTAACTTTCACGATCGATCCCCGCGATGCGAAAGATTTCGACGATGCTCTTTCAATCCGTCAGCTCGCCAACGGCAACTGGGAGGTGGGCGTGCATATTGCCGACGTCACGCATTATGTCACCCCTAATTCCATTATCGACCGCGAGGCACAGCAGCGTGCCACCAGTGTATATCTTGTTGACCGCACTATACCGATGCTTCCTGAGCATCTGTCAAACGGGATCTGTTCGCTTCGTCCCGATGAGGAGAAGCTGACTTTCTCGGCGATATTCGAACTCGATGCCAAGGCGAATGTGTTGAACTACCGGATCGGCAGAACCGTTATCAAATCCAATCGCCGGTTCACGTATGAAGAGGCACAGCAAATCATAGAAACCGGAGAAGGGGACTATGCGAAAGAGGTGCTGACCCTTGATAAACTCGCAAAAGAATTGCGCCGTCGCCGTTATGAAAACGGTGCTCTTGAATTTGATCGTGCAGAGGTGCGTTTCGAAATCGATAAGGATGGAAAACCGGTGAGCGTCTATTTCAAAGAATCGAAAGACGCCAACAAACTGATCGAGGAATTCATGCTTCTCGCAAACCTTACGGTGGCGGAGAGCATTGGTAAGGTCCCGAAGGGGAAGAAGGCGAAATCTTTCGTTTATCGGGTACACGATAATCCTGATCCGGAGAAGATCACCAACTTCTCACTGATAGCGCAGCGGTTCGGATTTAAAGTCAAGACCGAGGGCACAGCGAAGGAAGTGAACAAGAGTTTGAACAAGATGCTAAAAGACGTGAAGGGCCGTGGCGAGGAAAACATGCTTGCAATGCTTGCAATCCGCAGTATGGCGAAAGCTGTATATACCACCGATAATGTGGGGCATTACGGACTTGCCCTCGACTATTATACCCACTTTACATCTCCAATCCGCCGCTATCCTGATATGATGGTGCACCGCCTGATTGCCAAATATGCCGATGGGGCAAGGAGTACAGACAAACAGAAACTCGAAGATCAGTGCCGCCATTCATCAGACATGGAACAACTCGCGGCAAATGCCGAGCGAGCTTCCATCCGCTACAAGCAGGTGGAGTTTATGCAGGAACGGCTCGGGGAGGTCTATGCCGGTGTTATTTCCGGGGTGACTGAATGGGGACTCTATGTGGAACTTGACGAGAACAAGTGCGAGGGACTTGTGCCGGTGCGCGACCTTGCCGATGACTATTATGATTTCGATGAAAAGAACTATTGTCTTATCGGCAGGAAATATCACAACAAATACACTCTCGGCGATCAGGTGAAGGTTCAGGTGGCTCGTGCTGACCTCGATAGAAAACAGCTCGATTTTGCATTGATCTCAGACAATGGAAACCCCAATAAACCGATCAAGGATGCCAAGAGCAAAAATCCCCGCAACAATCCGAAGGAGAAGAAAAAGAAAAGCCGTACCCACGGAGGGAACAAGAGGAGAAAGCAGGGATAATTCATAATGCATAATTCAAAGTGCATAATGAATAGTGCACGATACTCAATTCATAATCTATTTTGAGAATACTTAACTAAATAAAATGAATCGAAAGAAAATCGCGACATTGATAGGCGGCGTCGCTCTCCTTGCCGAGGGTGGTGCCGCCTACGCAGCGGGCGACGTGATTGTCGCCACGGATGCGTACACATGGAAAGGTGACACACTTTATCAGGACGAATTTAAGGCATGGGCTGAAAACCCATACGAGATCCGCTCCACCTATAAAGGACGTCCCGGTTATTTTATGCCGATAAGCCAGACATGGGTAAAGAAAAATGATCTCTCGGCTTATCCTAAGGTTAGCGGAGGAAACCCTCTCATGGAGGCGGTCTACAATATGGGTCTCGACGAGATGGTCAACGCTGTGGAGCCTGACACGACCTTGCGTACAGGCAAGGAATGGGCAGGGGTGTGGACCCGAGACGTCAGCTATTCCATTATCCTCTCGATGGCGGCACTGCAGCCGGAGGCTTCCATGAATTCGCTACTGAAGAAGATCAACAAAGAAGGTCAGATCATTCAGGATACCGGTTCGGGTGGTGCGTGGCCTATTTCCACCGACCGTATGATCTGGACCGTCGCCGCCTGGGAAATCTATAAGGTGACCGGCGACAAGAAATGGCTTGAGACGGTCTATCCCGTTGTGGAGCGTTCCATGGCTAAAGACGCCAAGACTGTAGTGAGCGAAAACGGACTTATAAAAGGGGAGACCTCTTTCATAGATTGGCGTGAGCAGAGTTATCCGAAATGGATGCAGACCGCCGACATTTCGCAGAGCGAAGCGATGGGAACAAACGTGCTGTACGCCGCCGCTCTCAAATGTGCTTCCGAGATGGCTGATGTGCTCGGGAAGAAGAAGGAGGCTGACGCTTATGCAAAACAGTCGGAAGAACTTTCCGCAGCCATCGACAAGATGTTCTGGATGCCGGATAAAGGTTACTACGGTATGTACACCTACGGCAGGGACAACAAGATCCTCAATCCCCGTGCCGAGACATTGGGTGAGTCGCTTGCCATTCTTTACGACATTGCGCCTAAAGACCGTCAGAAATCGATCTCGGAGAACAATCCCATGACTAAATACGGACCGGCGATTTTCTATCCGCAGATTTCAGATATGCCCAACTACCACAACAATGCATTGTGGCCGTTTGTGGCATCTTATTGGGCGCTCGCGCAGGCTAAGGCAGGCAACGAGCAGGGTGCGCTGGAAGGTATCGGCAGCGTGATACGTCCTGCAGCCTTGTTCGCCACCAACAAGGAGAATTTTAATCTTGACAATGGTGACATATTTACCGAACTCAACTCTTCCAACATGCTGTGGAGTCTCGCCGGAAATATCGCCCTCACTAATCAGATGCTTTTCGGTATCCATTTTGAAAAAGACGGTTTGAGGATAGAGCCGTTTGTGCCGGAAGCATTAGGAGGGGAGCGGACGCTTTCAAACTTCCCGTATCGCGGGGCGCGTCTCAACATAACCGTGAAAGGATATGGCGACCGTGTGCATGGAATAACAGTCAACGGAAAGGGGTATTACCCGGAGAAGGGGAAAGTGATACCCGCCAAACTTCTCAAGAATGGTGCCGACATTGTGGTGGAGATGGACAATCAGCCTATCGCCCCGATGAAGGTGAATCACGTCGATAATGCCAAGGCTCCCTGGACGCCCATGGCATGGCTTTCGTCAGACAGCAGTCTTATCGGTGAAGGGGTGCCTGCGTCAAATCTTCTTGAATGGAATCCTATCGAATACATAGGGGAATATGTCGTGCTTCGCGACGGCAAGGAAGTGGGTCGTACCCGTCAGACATCGTGGCCTGCGATAGAGGAAGGTGAATGGCAGGTGATAGGCGTTTCAGGCAGAGATGTGGAAAGTTTCGCATCTGAGCCCCGTAGCAACCGCACACGCGCCTTTTGGGAAATGGATAATGAATCAGTGTCACTGAAGTCTCCCGAAGTCTCCTATAAGCCTGAAAAGGGCGTGGAAGGGTATCGTGGCAAAGGTTTCGTTGAAACAGACCATACATCCTCACCCGTTGTAGTAATGTTTGAGACAGAATCCGGGAAGATGCCCGCAGGGGAATACGCAATCTCGTTCCGCTATGCTAATGGCAACGGACCAGTCAACACCGAAAACAAGGCTGCGATCCGTAGTCTTTATGTAGATGGCAAAGATGCCGGTACTGTTGTCATGCCTCAGCGTGGGGTAGGCAACTGGAACGACTGGGGAATGTCAAACTCAGTCCGTGTGACACTTGAACCGGGTCAACATGAAGTGAAATTGGTGTTCAATCCTGAAGACGAGAACATGAATATCGGCACAAATCATGCCATAATCGACGGGGTGCTGATAGAAAAAGTTTCAAAATAAGAAGTCAAATAAAAATAGAAATCGGCTGATACATAGAGGTGTGTCAGCCGATGCTGTTTTCAGTGCTTAAAAAATGCCTGAATTTGTTTGGTCAATTTCGAAATAATGCCTAACTTTGCATCGGGTGAGTCCTACACGACTTGCTCCCCGTAAATCCCCCAGATCCTGACCGAAGCAAGGGTAGCGGGTTGAGCTGTGCGATGTAGATCGCTCGCCCATTTGCCTCTTTAGCTCAGTTGGCCAGAGCACGTGATTTGTAATCTCGGGGTCGTTGGTTCGAATCCGACAAGAGGCTCAGGAAATGCTGCTTGCAGCATAGCGTTGAATGTTTTTCATAATTTTGTTTTGGCGGCGTGTTTGTGAAAGCATGCCGTTTTTTTGTAATTTTGAATGTTGAATTTTGAATGTTGAATGAGAGTCATCAGGCGGTATAAATTTTATAAGACTTATAAGTTTTATAAGTCTTATAGCTGATAAATCTGAAAAAACACTCACAACTCACAACTCACAACTATGTATCTATACAACATAACTTTTGTATTGGCTCCTGATGCCGGGGAAAGATTTCTTGACTGGCTACGTTCTTCGGCAATGCCGGCAATAATGAATACTGCTTATTCCGCCGCAAATCCGCGTTTGCAGACTGTTGTGGAGGCTGGCGGGGAAAAACCGGGTCCGGAACACGGACTTAGTATGGCTCTTCATGTAGAATTTGAAACGGAAGAGAAGGCACATGCCTGGCACGACGCCGTGCTCCCCGGAGTGCTTGGCGATTTCAACCGCAAATTCGGTCCTCACGCCGCGTTTTTTATAACACTACTGAAGATAATCCCGATATGAGCGTCGAACCGAAATATGATGCTCCCGGGAGCGTCGGTGCGGGTATCGCACCACAACAATCAAAAGGGAAGAACCGTGCGGAACATGATTTCGAGCGGATAATAATGGGTATTGACCCCGGCACAAATGTCATGGGATATGGTGTGCTCGGCATCAACGGCAAGACTCCAAAGGTCATTGTGATGGGGGTGATACAGCTTAGCAAATTCGAGAGCCATTATTTGAGATTGTCCCGCATCTTCGAGCGCGTAACCGGACTTGTTGAGCAATACTTGCCCGACGAACTTGCCATAGAGGCACCTTTCTTTGGAAAGAATGTGCAGTCGATGCTCAAGCTCGGCAGGGCACAGGGCGTTGCCATGGCAGCCGCGCTCTCGCGCGACATCCCGATTCATGAATACGCCCCTCTTTCCATCAAGCAGGCAGTGACGGGAAGCGGGTCCGCGTCGAAAGAGCAGGTGGCGAATATGCTTCGTCACATATTGAAAATCCCGCAGGAGAATATGCCCCGCCTTCTTGACGCAACCGACGCACTTGCGGCGGCTCTCACCCATTTCTATGAAACCGGGAAACCGCAGATCGAGAAAGGGGCGAAGTCGTGGGAGCAGTTCTTGAAGCAGAATCCCGACCGGATAGCTCCCCGGCGTAAAAAGTGATGTAAAATATAAAAAAGTCTGAAGATTTTTAGATAATTTTGTAGAGGAAGTTGTTTCAGTTGTAAGGAGACATCTTCCTCTGATTTTAATATTAATAATTCAACTTTCGCTTGCGAAAGCTGAGGTTATAGGATTATAAGGTTAATCTTCAAACTTAAGTGAGCTTGCGAAACTTAAATAAATAATTATGGACAGATATCAGAAAGCTTTAAGCGACAGCAAGGTTGTCTGCGACGATGCGGCTGTTGCTGCCGAGGTGAAGAAAATAATGGAGAAGGCACCCGAATACGAGAATCAGGAGGTGTATAAATTTCTCTTCAGTTCTATAGATCTCACCACATTGAGCACCGAAGACAGTCAGGATAGTGTGACTGCGTTCACACAACGGGTGAATGACTTTGACAACGAGTATCCGCAGTTTAAGAATGTTGCCGCTATCTGTGTATACAGTAACTTCGCGGAGGTGGTAAGTTCCGTGTTGGAGGTGACCGGTGTCGATGTGGCGGTTGTGGCGGGTGGTTTCCCGTCAAGCCAGACTTTCACTGCTGTAAAAGTTGCTGATGTGGCGTTGGCTGTTGCCGGCGGTGCGAATGAGGTTGATGTGGTGATGAACCTCGGTTATCTGCGCGATAAGAATTATGAGGATCTTTGTGATGAACTGATAGAACTCAAGCATACCGCCAAGGATGCGAAGCTGAAGGTGATTCTGGAGACGGGTGCTCTTAAGACTGCCGCTGCCATTAAGGAGGCTTCGATACTTGCAATGTGGAGCGATGCGGATTTCATCAAGACTTCAACCGGCAAGATCTATCCCGGTGCGTCGCTTGAAGCGGCATACGTGATGTGTGAGTGCATCAAGGAGTATTATCAGCAGACGGGTAAGAAAGTCGGGTTCAAAGCAGCCGGAGGTATCCGCACGGCACAGGAAGCGGTGCAATACTATACTGTCGTAAAGACAGTCCTTGGTGATGAATGGCTGAATCAGGATTTGTTCCGTATTGGTGCGAGCAGTCTTGCCAACAATCTCCTTTCGGTGATGCTCGGCGAAGAAAAGAAATTCTTCTGACTTCTGAACAAATAAGAATTTAACAGGTGGGATTTGCAATTCATTGTAAATCCCACCTGTCGTTAATTCTTGCCGGCATATTCCAATGCATGTTCCAACCGGTCGTCCGTCATCATTCCGCAGGAACTTAAGAGCACGGCATACAAAAGCATGCAACAGCATTTCAAGAACCCTTTCCTTACGGTGATCTATCCTAATAGCTCTTTTATCTTCAGCTGTCATACCGCCCTCGGGAACACATACAAAATAATCCACATCATCCGATCCGGAATTCACAATCATCCTCTCGATCTTATCAAGCATCTCTCTTCCTGGAATCATCCTTCCGGGAAGAACAGGCAAGATGACATGAATTTGTTTATCTGAAGGGATCATTTCAAGGATTTGCTGAGGTATTACAGGCGAGTCAGATAAACGGTCAGCGTTTATACGGGCACATGAAATAACGGTAGCTATACTCAGCGCTATCAACAGGTGACTATTTTTTGAAGTAATATTTCGCCAGAACGATATTGTCATCATCATTGTAGACGAGCTTGGAAGCAGTTATTCCGTTGTAGGTGTCAAATTCGGTTTCAGGAATCTGACAGAGAACGTATTCGTCGTTGACATATACCGGAATAAAGGTCATCCCTTCCTTGAATTTCGAGAAACATACACCTGTCTTGTTTTCTTTTGAATAAACAGCTGTCTTGTACCCGATATGAGGAGATGGACTGACAAGCATTAACGCAAGGAAATATTTATTTGTCTGCCAGTTATTTTTAAAGTCATATTTATGATTGTCTTTACCGAGGTCCTCCCTTACTTTATCGTGACGTGTTTGTCTGTCGTCAATGTTTCTCAAACTCTCACGATAATTTTCAGAGATATTGTCTTTCCCAAAATCCCAAATGTATGACAGTTTCAATGAATCCGGAGTAATTTCATACACATCATTCGTTAAAGGCCCCGCAAAATAAGATTTCCCGTCGTATGTACCGAACGGGTTCATGGAAAGCAAGTCAAACTCGAGACAGTTATACCAGTCAGACATGATTTCAGTTCCTGAGTATGGATCAATCAAGGATACACCCGGTTCGTCAGACTCCACGGCTGACCACGTCACCATCCGTTTCCCATCAATCCATTCAGCAGCCCAATAATTTGGTTTTGAGGGAAGTTCGACTCGATCCACGAACTTGTTGTCAAGGGTGTAGTTAACTATTACTCCGTATGGAGACAACAGGGATAGATATTTCTTATCCTTGTTGTAAGAAATGTCGTACACAGTCAGATAGTCTTCCGGACCTTGACCCTTGTTCCCGATTTGCCCTATATAGGAGCCGTCTGTGTGGAATTCCTTTACAGAGCTGCTTTTAAAATCGAGCACCACAATCCTGTCATTCACGACCAGTATTTTTGATACTGTCGCTATAAGACTTGAGTCGTTGGTCTCGAGAGGAATTGTCTCTATCCTCTCGAAATAATCGGTATAGGATGGTGGATCCGCGTTGAAGTCCGTCTGCAAAGTGACGATATTGTCTTCCTGACCGGTATTTGCGGAATGCACGGAGCATCCCGCCAACACCAGTGGGATTGAAGACATTATAATAGAATGCCTAAGTTTCATTGTTAGCAGCAATAATGGAATTGAAATCCTGTGAAGACACATTGATCAATGTTATTCCTGTCATAACAAACACCGCATGGTCCGCCGCTGCAGGTTATAGTAGGCTTAACATCAGAAAGAGCCTCAATGTTGGCAATCTCATCGGGTGTGAACTGATGACGGGGAGTCCTGTTCCCGGCAAGGAAACAGCCTCCTGTGGCGAGGGCTGCGAATGCAAGCCCAAAAAGAAATTTCTTTTTCATGAGATAAGAAATTAGTGTTTAACATTTGGGTTGATTATTACTCCGGACAGTTCGAATTGAATGTCCGTTTTGTTGTTTTCGAAAAGGGTCGAAATGGTGCGGAAGAATTCTCCCGGGACAGTGTCCTGAAATTCGGCTGTCAGTTCATAGCCTGAACTGGGTGGGATTATTCTTGTGGAAATGGATCCGGAAGTGCATTCACAAGAGGTGATTACGTCCCGTACCTTCAATGTGTCCGGCGATTCATTATGTAGTTTGAATACATGCGTGACTTTTTCTCCGGGAGATACTTTACCGAAATCGAATTCGTAAACTTCTTCTTCCTGTGAAATATCCTGACTGTTCAAGTCATCATTTCCTATTTTAGAAAGATATAACCTTTCTAAACCGCTGTTGATAACGAGATGCCCCATGGCTATTACTCTGTGGTCACGATCAAGTAGAAAAGTCTGAAGATTCGCATCTCCGGGGAAACCGTTGAGTCTGTTGAAGCTGTCATCCGGGTTATACACCATATTTCCGGAAAAGGAATTAAGCTTGACAAGGTGTTTCAGTTCTTTCAGATTGTCAGTCGCCGCCACCATTACCAACTCCACGGAATTATTTCCCCTTACAGAATCCACTTTGTTCATGAATTCGTTCCAGAACGGGAGTTTCATCCGGCAGCCGGTGCATCCTGTGGAGTCATAATAGGATACAATTGTAAAGTCAGCGGTCGGTGGGGCAATCATCTCTCCGGTGACGGTCATCATGGAGTCGGGAAACAGGATTTCCTTACCGATCCATTCCTCCACAGCCTCGGCATATACATCCCTCGCCGATTTCTTGCAGGAAGACACCGACATGACTGCGAGAGCAATGATGATCAGATATGGAAATAACCGTTTCATGATATATTATTTATTGTCATCCGATCTCAAAATATGCTTCGTATTCCTTACCGGTCTCTGTTGTGCATGTTATATGCCCCATACCTTTGGGAATATCCACGCACCAGAAATTATTGTCGGCAGAGAGGATATTGTAGTGTGACTCTCCGTTGGCATCCTCGATTAAAACGGACATAGAGATTACATTTTCGGGAAAATCCACAAAACAGATTTTGGTGTCTGTATCGTAATGGAATAAAATTCTATCCCTCGAAGGAATCCGCGGACGGTCGGTGGTATCCTTAGGAGGATTGTAGGTTACCGGGATATCGACAATCTCGGCACGGAGTTCAGGGCTGAGGCAACATAATAATAAAGCGCCGGAAGCCAATTTTGCAAATCTATTGAGTTTCATGATTAAAATGTTTTAGTGTTGCAAAATTATTATAAAGAAAATGTCGCACCAAAAAATTTGGCAAATTTCATCGGGCAAGTTGTTTTGTAATGGCTTGCTATTCAGATATATACAAGTTGACAGATTCCGAAAATCTGGCAAAATATTAACATTTTGGTAATCATGTTGATACAAAGGCAGGAAAAAGTGACTTGCCCGATTTTATTTCCGATTATTTGATGAAACTGATAAAATATTCCGCGTCATTGCCGCATTTTGCCTGTATTTTCCTTTTAAGGTTTCTTTTTCTTGTATAGAGGGTGTCGGCGCTGATATTAAGGAAAAGGCAGATTGTATTAGTGGAAAAATGAAGAAGCAGGAACAAATATAAATCGATATCCTTTTCCTTAAAAGAGGTTGAATACTGCTCCAACCGATTTAAAAGGTTATCCATATAGACGTTCACATTTTTCCGTAGGTTGTCTATCCATTTCCTGTCGTTGATAATGAGGTTGATGTCGCTTACCACCCCTTTGTAGATCATTTCTATTTCTTTATCGGTGCCCTTGAATTGGTAATAGGTCTGGAATAATCCGTCCAGAATGTCAAATTGAGAGGAAAGCAACCGATAAATCTCGTCATGGGCATCCTTTATCAAGGATGCCTGACTGTCGATGCAAATATTATCTTTGGGTTCGCTGTCTTTCTTATTTTCAGTTGCCTCTTTTTCAGTCAAATTTTTGGATACATTGTCAAGATTGCTTTTGAGCACAGAGATTTCCTGCATCAAACTGTTGATAGAAGCATCCCTACTGAAGATTTCATTTTTCAGGGAAAGGATATTTTCAATAAATTGTCTTCTCTTTTTCTTGTTGCTTTTCCTTAACCTGAATATTACATAAGCAGCAATCAACAGAATCAAAACCGATAAAACAGATATGAAGATCTTGTCTTTGTTGGCAGAATCCAATTTAAGCCGGTTGTTCTCGTCCTGCATATTATAGTAATCCATTAATGTCGCAGTATAGTTATGTGCCATTTTATTTTTGATATCCTCATTTAGCACACTCATCTCCTCTTTAAGGATATTGAAAGCCTCCTCATATCTTCCATCATGGCAAAGAAGGTTCATGTGTAGAAAGGTTACTGTAGAATCTTTCGACATTACGATATCATCGCAACGTCTTGCCACTGGTATGTTGCCGTTTTCCAAAGCCGCCAATCCGTACATACACCGGTCATATACGTTCATTTCGTCATGAAATTCAGCAGCCATATCTGCGTAGCGTTTTTCAGCAAGTTTGTAATCTTGTTCTTTTATCGCGACAGCTGCAATCAACGATTGCGCATTGTGCTGCTGAGATTTGGAGTTCTTAAGTTTCCCTGCTTCCAATATCTCCTGACTTATTCTCTTGCAGCTGTCATATTCCATCGCCCTTAAATATCCGTGAGCCAGATCGTATTTTGAATACTCTGTATATTTGGGATCGTTAATACTTGAAAACTCATGGAAAGAGGCTTCATAATATCTTAAAGCGACTGAATAGTCATCAAGTTCTCGAAAGAGATCTCCGAGTGCCCTGTGGATAAGTCCGAGCCTCAGGGAGTCTGACAGAAGGATTGCGCTTTTCTCTGCCGACAGCATATTGATGACAGCCTCCTGAGTATTCAAATTATTTTTATTGATTATGCCATTGTAGTAATGTGCCTTCACACGGTTGACATTCTTATATTGGGGTTCATAGAATTTTGTTGCAACCGATATGAGGGAATCCGACTTTTCATCAATTCCGGATTTATACCTTCCCTCTGTCACGAGCAATGCATATAGTGCGGAATCCCGTTTTGTCTTTATCAGATTTCTTTTTGACAAGGATTCAAGAATCATAAGAGCTGAATCGGGATTTTCATTCATGATTGTTTCCGCACGTTTAAGCTGATGTGACGTGAAATTAGAATCGCACGCCGTAAGAATGATAATAATGATAACAACAACTATGTTGATAAAAATAGTCGGAATCCTGGTTTTCATGATGCGAAGTTCGATATAATATGATTTGATGAGAATCGGATATTTGTGAATGGATTGTCAGGTGGTCGGGAATTTCCGAATCTCGTGAAATGATAAAAATCCACCGTTACCGATCCTTGGCTGCTTTCAGCTGCTCTCCGGTAACGGTGGATTTGTTGGCGGCTTTTTTAGAAACCGTTTCTTACTTAAGTTCGCAAGCTCACTTAAGGTATGTAGGTTAAGGGGTTAAAGGGTTATTTAAGGAAGTCGGATATCTATTCACAATTGGAGATTAACCTTTTAACCTTATAACCTCATAACCCTCAACTTTAGCAAGCGAAAGTTGAATTTTTTAGAGTTCGAGCCCGTATTTGTGGAGCAGCGACTGGAACTCGGAGTCGGGGATGCGGCGATATGTTATCGTGCGTGAATGATCGAGGGTAAACCCTTTGTCAGCTTCCTTCAGGAGAGCCCCGAGGATTTCACTTTTTGACATGTCTTTATATTTATCGTCGAGAAGATTGTCAGCCCAGCACCACACCATTTCGTTTTCGGTGAGTTTTATCAGCTCATAAACGTTGGGTTCGCCTTCCCTGCCCATATAGACGATGAAGTTGTAGCCGGGCTCATAGAGATAGCCGTCGGGTTCGAGAACACCATATTCCTCCCCTTCATAATTCTCGATAAAAAGGCTGTAGATTCGCGTATCCGACTGGATGTAGAGGTAATGGTTGTCTGAATCGGTCCAGGTGCCTACAAGGTCTGATTCTGTCCTCACGGCGGGGTCATTGTCGCCACATGAGCAAAGGGGCAACATCATCACGGCGACAAGCGCCACCATAGCTGCCGAGAGTCTGCGTTTAAATAGATTCTTCATATTCTGTTTTGAGTTTTGAGTTGTGAGAGTTGAGTTGTGAGTTGTGAGATATATGCAATCATTATTATGAGTTTTGAGTTTTGAGAGATATGCAATCATTATTAATTGCATAATCCCTTATTTCAATCCCCTATAATAACGTTTGAGATATGGTTTCTATTTTGGGATATTTGGTTAATGAAATTAAAGAAAAAGGTGCTCCGGATAGAAGCACCTTTCGTTATAAAGAGGGATTATTATCAATCTTTATATTTCTTGAAGATGATGGCTGCATTATGACCGCCGAACCCGAAGGTGTTTGAAAGCACAGCATTAATGTCGCGTTTCTTAGCCTTGTTGAAAGTGAAGTCGAGATCATAATCCACTTCAGGATCGTTGTCGCCGTCGACGTGGTTGATTGTCGGGGGCACGATTCCGTCTGTAATAGCCTTCACGCTGAAGAGTGCCTCAAGAGCTCCGGCAGCACCGAGAAGGTGACCTGTCATAGATTTTGTGGAGCTGAGACTCACTTTATAAGCGTGGTCACCAAACACTTCCTTGATAGCCTTAGCCTCGCTGATATCTCCTACGGGAGTAGATGTGCCGTGTAGGTTGATATAATCGATATCTTCAGGCTTCATGCCGGCGTCTTTGAGTGCATTCTCCATGACGAGCTTTGCACCGAGACCTTCCGGGTGAGTGGCTGTGATGTGGTAAGCATCCGCGCTCATGCCGCCGCCTGCCACTTCTGCGTAGATATGTGCGCCGCGAGCTTTGGCGTGTTCGAGTTCTTCGAGCACAAGTGCGGCAGCACCCTCACCGATCACGAAACCGTCGCGAGAGCCGGAGAACGGGCGAGAAGCTGTTGCAGGGTCATCGTTGCGGGTGGAGAGCGCTTTCATTGAGTTGAAACCGCCTACACCTGCGGGGAATACCGCAGCTTCAGCACCGCCGGCAACAATGGCGTCAGCCATGCCGAGACGGATAATATTGAATGCATCGACAAGCGCGTTGTTTGAAGAAGCACAAGCCGAAACAGTGCCGAAGTTAGGGCCGCGGAAGCTATGCTCGATAGAGATATGTCCGGCAGCGATATCGGCGATCATCTTAGGAATGAAGAAAGGGTTGTATTTAGGACCCTGCTCCTCACCGTGGAGGGCAAAATAGCCTGCCTCCTCTTCGAAAGTGTGGAGACCACCGATGCCGGCAGCAAAGATCACTCCTACGCGGTTTTTGTCTACATTCTCATTTTCAAGGTTCGCATCGTTGATAGCCTCGTCGGCAGCCACAAGGGCATACATGGCATAGAGGTCGAGCTGGCGGGCTTTCTTGCGGTCGAAATGGTCAGCCGGGTTGAAATCCTTAATCTCGCATGCGAATTGAGTCTTGAACTTCGACGCATCGAAATGCGTGATCGGCCCCGCTCCGCTTACACCGTTAACCGCATTTTCCCACGCGGTCTTGACATCATTGCCAATGGGAGTGAGCGCGCCGAGTCCGGTTACTACAACTCTTTTTAATTCCATATCGGGAAATTGGTGTGGGGAATGTGTTGGGATTGATTATTTCGAGTGCTCCTCGATATATGTGATGGCGTCACCTACAGTGGTGATCTTCTCTGCGTCTTCGTCAGGAATTGTGATGCCGAATTCTTTCTCGAATTCCATGATGAGCTCTACTGTGTCGAGTGAATCTGCGCCGAGATCTTTGCTGAATTCAGCTGCTGGAGTAACTTCGTTCTCGTCAACTGTGAGTTTGTCAACGATGATAGCTTTTACTCTTGATGCAATATCTGCCATAATTTCTAAATTAATTTGTTGTGAATATTGAATTTTGCGTAATTTCAGGCTGCAAAGTAAACGAAAAAAATTCAAATGAGGAAATTTTTCAACAAAAATTGCACGAAAAAGTGAAATATGTGCATAAAAACAGGGTGGATTGTATAAAAAAACAGCGGCGATATGCCGCTGTTTACGTTATGGTAGGTTTGCGTCTGTTTTACAGAACTAACTCAGACAGTCCATGTCTCGGCTGTCTTAAGGATCATGTCGCGGAGGTTGGTAAAACCTTTCTTAGCCTTCACTTCTTCAACCTGAGCAGCCACGTCGTGGTCGTAGGTGGGAGCGTCAACATCGCGGATCACTCCGAGAGCGAGGGGCAGTTCATGTCCGTCCATGAGGGCGAGCTGACGGTGGAGGATATCGTCTACGGTGTGGGCGTCGTGTACGAGCACGTCGTCGATAGTGTAGCCGTCTTCACCGATTGTCACAGCCTTGAGTGAGAACCCGTCGCGAACGAGACCTTTCTGGTTGTCTTTGCCGAAGAGCATCTTTTCACCCTGACGGAGTGTGATTGTGCGCTCTGCACGAACTTCTTTGTCAGAAAGCCAAGTGTGAATGCCATGGTTGAAGATAACACAGTTCTGGAGCACTTCAACAACAGCTGCGCCTTTGTGGCGGGCGGCAGCTACCATGATCTCGCGTGTGGTGTCGAGAGTGATGTCGAATCCGCGGGCAAAGAATTTGCCGCGTGCGCCGAATACGAGCTCAGCGGGGATAAACGGATCCTCGGTTGTGCCGTAAGGAGAAGACTTGGAAACGAAACCACGGTCGGAAGTAGGTGAGTACTGACCTTTTGTCAGACCATAGATCTTATTGTTGAAAAGCAGGATGTTGATGTCGATGTTGCGACGGAGGGCATGGATGAAGTGGTTGCCACCGATTGCGAGACCGTCGCCGTCGCCTGAAATCTGCCATACCATGAGGTCGGGACGGGAAGTCTTGAGACCTGTCGCGATAGCTGCGGCACGACCGTGGATGGTGTGCATGCCGTAGGTGTTCATATAATAAGGGAGGCGTGAAGAACATCCGATACCGGAGATTACGGCTGTGTCTTTGGGAGCCACACCGATTTCTGCCATAGCCTTGTGGAGCACATTGAGGATGGCATGGTCACCACATCCGGGGCACCAACGGGCTGTCTGTTCGTTTTTGAAATCGCCTGCCGCGAAAGTTTTTGTCATGTTGTCTTCCATAAGGTTATGCTTCAGCTATATGTTTTTTCACTCCTTCTACAATCTCTTTTACGAGGAATGGCTGTCCCTCGATCTTGTTTATGCGGAGAATCTCCTTGTTTGGCATGTGCTGCTGGAGATAGTCTGCAAACATTCCGGTATTGAGCTCTGCCACAATGATGCGTTTGAACTTCTTGAGTTCGTCGAGAGCATTCTTGGGGAGCGGGTTGATATAGCGGAAATGAGCCAATGCAACGGGTGTGCCTTCCTTGTTAAGCTCGGTTGCTGCCGTGAGGACGTGACCGTAAGTGCCTCCCCATCCAACCAAAACTGTGTCGGCGTTTTCGTCGCCCTGGAGCTTGAGCTCGGGGATATCGTTGGCTATGCGTGCAATCTTTTCGCGGCGAACTTTCACCATACGTTCGTGGTTGGGACCGTCGGTAGAGATCACTGAGGTGGTGAAGTCTTTTTCAAGACCGCCTACACGGTGCATGGCGCCTTCTGTGCCGGGGATAGCCCAGTAGCGGGCGTAAGTCTCGGCGTTGCGGTCGAATGGTTTCCATCCCTTTTCAATCTGCTCTGCAGATACGAAGTTGGGTTTGATCTCGGGGAAATCTTTCTCCTCAGGGATTCTGAATGCAGAAGAACCGTTTGCTATGAATGCATCTGTAAGAAGGATCACCGGAGTCATGTGCTCGATAGCGATGCGGGAAGCCTCGAATGCCATTGTGAAGCAATCTGTGGGGCTTGCTGCGGCAACTACGCAGACAGGGCTTTCACCGTTTCTGCCGTAGAGAGCCTGCATGAGGTCGGTCTGTTCAGTCTTGGTGGGAAGACCGGTTGACGGACCGCCACGCTGAACGTCGATAACCACGAGAGGAAGCTCTGCCATGACTGCAAGACCGATACCTTCGCTCTTAAGTGCGAGACCGGGACCTGAAGTTGTTGTGACAGCGAGCTGTCCACCGTAAGAAGCGCCGATAGCGGAGCATACACCTGCGATCTCATCTTCCATCTGGCAAGCCTTTACGCCAAGGTCTTTGCGTTTTGCGAGCTCGTGGAGGATGTCTGTGGCGGGGGTGATAGGATATGAGCCGAGGAACAGGGGACGGTGGCTCTTTTCAGAAGCCATGATAAGACCCCATGCGGTGGCTGTGTTGCCGTTGACGTCGGTATAAGTTCCGGGGACAGTAGCCTCAGTCTCGATGCGATATGTAGGCATTGAGGCGTGTGTGTTGTGACCATAGTCCCAACCTGCGTGGATAACCTTTTCGTTTGCCTCATAGACAGCGGGCTTCTTGGCGAACTTTGCTTTGAGCTTTGCAAGAACCTTATCAACGGGGCGGTCAAGGAGCCAGCAGAGAAGACCAAGTGCGAGCATATTCTTACACTTCATCATCGCTTTCTGGTCCATGCCGGTGTCGGCGAGGGTGTGTTTGAGAAGAGTGGTCATAGGCACGAGCATGATCCTGTCGGGATTGATGCCGAGTTCCTTGATTGGGTCTTCAGTCTGATAAAGCGCCTTTTTGAGGTTGGCAGCAGTGAATGAGTCACCGTCGCAGATGATGATACCGTCAGGTTTAAGATATTTCAGATTGGTTTTGAGGGCTGCGGGGTTCATTGCCACAAGCACGTCAGCACTGTCGCCGGGTGTGTGTACGTTTTTACCTACGCTTACCTGATAGCCCGAAACTCCACTGAGAGAGCCTTGCGGGGCGCGGATTTCTGCCGGATAGTCGGGGAAGGTGGAAATAAGGTTTCCTTCGCCTGCCGAGACGTTGGAGAAGATGTTGCCGGCGAGCTGCATACCGTCGCCGGAGTCACCGGCGAATCGGATCACTACCTTCTCAAGAGTCTGTACATTTGTAGACTGTAGCATGTGTCTGGTTAGATTTGGGGTTAATCTCCACTGGCAATTTGTCAGTAAATATATCGCAAAGTTAGAAACTTTTTTTATTGCGGAAAAATTTATATAATAAAAAATTCAACAAAAAATGAAAATTTTTTTAGCAAAAGTCAGTATATGGCAAATTTAGGATGCAGAATTCAATTTTTTTACATATTTCATTCCGTTTTCAGAATGTCGAGCCGTAGTTGGCGCGGTCGAGGGAGCGGTAGCCGATGGCTTCGGCAATGTGTCGGGAGAGAACGTTCTCGGAGTTGTCGAGATCGGCGATGGTGCGAGCCACGCGCAAGATCCTGTCGAATGCGCGTGCGCTCATATTGAGTTTGGTCATCCTGTCTTTGAGCTTCGCAAGTCCTTCTTCGTCAGGCCATGCATACTTGTGGAGCAGGCGTGAGTTCATCTGGGCATTGCAATAGATCCCTTTCTCACCCTGGAAACGCAGCTGCTGGATAGATCTGGCGGCGATTACACGCTTACGAATTTCCGCACTGCTTTCCGCCGGAGCCTTGTTTGCCATGTCGTCGAAGCTGACGGGCTGTATCTCCACTTGTATGTCAATACGGTCGAGAAGCGGACCGGATATCCGGTTCATGTATTTATTGACTGCTCCCGGAGCGCATGTGCATTGTTTGGTTGGGTGTCCGTAATATCCGCATGGACACGGGTTCATGGACGCCACAAGCATGAATGATGCCGGATAATTTACCGTATATTTAGCTCTCGCCACCGTGATGACCCGGTCTTCAATAGGTTGGCGAAGCACTTCAAGCACCTGACGGGGAAATTCCGGAAATTCATCGAGGAAGAGGACTCCGTTGTGGGCGAGGGAAATCTCCCCGGGCATGGGATTTGTGCCACCTCCCACGAGAGCCACGGGCGACACGGTGTGATGAGGCGTGCGGAACGGGCGGCTTGTCATGAGCATTGATCCACGGGAAAGCTTTCCTGCAACGGAGTGTATCTTTGTGGTCTCAAGGGCTTCTCCAAGGCTGAGAGGGGGAAGTATCGAGGGTATACGTTTTGCCATCATGGATTTTCCTGCACCCGGAGGGCCTATCATAAGAAGATTATGTCCTCCGGCACATGCCACTTCAAATGCCCTTTTGACGCTGTCCTGACCCTTTACTTCTGAAAAATCGAAATCGAACGATTCTGCGCCTGCGGCAAATAATTCACGGGTGTTGATTTTCACAGGTTGAAGATCTGAAGCATCCGAGATGAGGGCGAGAGCCTTACTGAGCGTCTTGACTCCGAAAACCTCTATCTTGTTGACTACGGCAGCCTCTGTCACATTCTCTTCAGGCACAATCAGACGCTTGAACCCGAGTTCACGTGCTTTTACCGCCATAGGAAGTGCGCCTTTAACAGGGAGTACCGAACCATCGAGCGACAGTTCCCCCATGATCATATAATCGGCAAGATGGTCGGGTGGCACCAGACCATGTGCGGATAGCACCCCAATCGCCATCGGGAGGTCGAATGCCGCCCCCTCTTTTTTGATATCTGCAGGGGCAAGATTGATAGTGGTGCCTTTATGCGGGAATTTGACTCCACTATGAGATATCGCAGACACTATACGCTGGTGGCTTTCTTTCACAGCCGTATCCGGAAGCCCTACAATCATGAACAATGATCCGGCGCCCCCGTCTGTCTCGATAGTCACGGGGAAGGCGTCGATGCCCTGTATTGAAGCGGAGTAAACCTTTGTCAGCATAGCGGAAGTCGGGTGAATTTAGGGGTTAGGGGTGAGGGTTGAGAGTTTAGGGTTGAGGAAGAGTTATTTTTTCATGAGTGAGCGGAATTCTGAGAATGCCTCCTTGGTGTCAGATCCTCGGTAGCTTTGTTTCCCATTCGAATCGAACACTATATAATATGGTGCGCGTGGCACCAAAAGGGTCATGAGTCTGCTGTCTGCCAAGCCGGCGGGAGCCCATCCCCTCACTACGTTCTTAAGGGAGTCTGACCTCAACGGCGAGCGCCACGCAATTGAATCTGCTTCCAGACAGATATCCGCTATCAAGCGTTTCGCTGAATCAGGATATTCCTTTGCCAAAGACTTGATTGAGTCCATATATTCCCTTCTTTCCGGGAATCCGGAATACCAGAAAAATAATACCGAGGCTTTAGCGGAATCAGTGCGCAGAGTGTCGACTCCGTGATGGAAAGACCTGACCGCCATAGAGCGCAGCCTACCGGGCGTTTTTACGTAATTGTCCGGTTGGTCGGCGCGCCCTGCAAGGGAAGTCCATTTAGGATCGCGTGCCTCGCCGCTCAGCTTTAGCCAAAGTCTTCTGAAAAGAGATTCGTTGTCTCTGCGTGAGAATGAAGTCAGGAGCATGAGCGCGGAAATGGGTGAAGAAGAGTTGTGGGTCACATATTTAGCGATCAATGAATTTGTCTTTTCGGGGTCTTGGAGGGCAAGCTCTTTTGCATTTCCCTTTCTCCATTGTGCCCATTGCTCATCGAGTTCATTTCCCTTGATATCCCACGAATATGGGTCGGCAGATTCTCCTGATATTTTCAGTGTCTCTCCGCGCTCTATATAAAAAGCGACCGACTGCTTTCCCGAGCCCGACAAAAAGATTAAAGAAGGGTTGACGGTTTTACCTTTTAATAAGAATTTGCCATTCACCACGGGCGCCACAGTCTCTATGACCATGCCTCCTCGTTTGTCGGAGGCATAATAAGAGATTTTGTAGTTTGCGGTCACGTCGGCGGGAAGATTGAATTCGATGGAGAATTCATTCTTTATGCATCCGGAGAGGAGGAGCAGAGAGACTATAAAAATAATGCGTATAATCGAAATCATACGCAAAAGTAGTATAATTATTTAATTTTCGCAACTGTTGGGAAGACAAACACTGTCACTATAAAAAAGCCGCAGAATTATTGAATTGTTCTGCGGCTTCTGGAAGAGTTTACTATGCTATAGAGAAATCTTTTGGAAAGATGAAAGTGGCATGGGTCAAAGCGATCGATTTCAGAGATTCGAGACGGAAATTATGAATGTCTCCTGTCTCGATGTCTTTGCCGATCACATGCCATTTGTCATCAGTAAATTTTATGCCGTAAGGGGCGTAAAAGATAGATTCTTTACCATTGTTCATGGGCTCGGAAAGAACAATGTTGAGCACATTATTGTCTTGCATTGCCTGGATTACGTCGTAAAGGCCGCATTTGTCTTCAGGCAGGGAGTCGAGGACAACTCTGTTTCCCATAGCCTTAAGGTCGTTGTCGATATCAGAATAACCCAGGCGCTGTAGCATCCATATTTTCAAACGGGTTGAGTTCTTTCCCGTTTCTTCGTGGATATAGTAACTATGGTGGTCACTACGATCACACTCGATTTTAATACCGAAGAGGCTGTCGATTGCGTGACGGTGGTTGTGGAAAGTACGAAGTGCGAGTGGAGACTTGTCTTCATTGACAGCAGACGTGAGCCATTTGTCTGCGATCTCTTCAAACCGCACTTTCTTTGCATGACGTACCGTATCTATGAGCCACACATACCTTCGAAATAGATCGCGTTTCATCGATTTTGTTAGTTCTGATTGGTGGTTCTAAATTAAGTTTATAACTGCTATAACGGTCGCAAATATAATGTAAAAAATCAGAACAACAAAGAGTTGCTCTGATTTTAACAATTAAATGCACACAAATGCACTAAAAACGTTGATAAAACACCGCCGAGAGTCTGCCACTATCCATAAAGAGATAAAAAAGATTGTGATGTCAGACATAATCTTCTCCGAAACGAGCTTTCACTTCATTCACTATCTGTCGGATTTTTTGTTCGTCGGCAATAGGATAAATAAGGAGAGCATTTCCGTTATCTGCAACAATATAGTCTTTTAGTCCGGCTGCCACAATGATTTTATCTCCGTTTACAGCAAACATTGAACCAGAGCAATCGGTGGCAAGCACCTTGCAGTTTTGGGTTACATTTCCCTCGGCGTTTCTGGGGGATGCCGCATAAAGTGCGTTCCATGTGCCGAGGTCGCTCCATCCAAGGTCTACGGTCTTCACGAATACATTATCGGCTTTCTCCATGATCGCATAGTCTATGGATATGGAGGGGGCGTTTGGAAATATGGAATCTATGAATTTTGCCTCATCCGGGGTGCCGTAAACTTCAGCTCCGGAAGCGAATATATTCGACGTCTCGGCGTCATATTTCTCGAAAGCCTTGAGGATGCTGTCGGCAGACCAGAGGAATATGCCGGAATTCCAAAAGAATTCTCCGCTTTCAAGAAAAACCTTAGCCATTTCCAGATCAGGCTTTTCTGTGAATGATTTTACTTTCTTGATTCCGGGGTATCCTTTGGTAGGGGCGCCTTGCTGAATATAACCGTATCCGGTGTTTGGTCCTGTCGGGTTGATGCCCAATGTCAGAAGCCGATCCCCGCTTTCCACAAAGTCAAGACCTTCCCTTATTGCTTTTTCAAATTCCTTTTCTTTGAGAACGAGATGGTCTGACGGAAGAGTCACGATTGATGCCTGAGGGTCGAGTGCATGGATATGGTTTGCTGCCCAGCAGATGCAAGGAGCGGTGTTGCGGCGTGCAGGCTCAAGCAAAATGTTTGACTCTTTAACTTCGGGAAGCTGCTCTCTTATGATTCCGGCATACTGGCGGTTGGTGACGAGAATTATGTTTTCAGGATTGACAATTGAGGAAATCCTGTCGACAGTGAGCTGCAACAGGCTTTTTCCGGTTCCGAAGAAGTCAAGAAACTGTTTGGGCCGGTCGTTGCGGCTGAAAGGCCAGAAACGGGAGCCGACACCACCACACATGATTACGCAATAGCGATGAGAATTCATACTGATTGATTGTTGAAAGCGGCATTGCCGCGGTTACGGGATTTGACGGTCAGGCTTCAGTGACAGGGTGGAATTGGTGTTTCACTCCCTCAACAACGTTGAGCATGTAGTCTCCGAGTTTTTCCGCCTCGCTGATGAGGTCCATAAAGAAGATACCTTCCTGATAGCCGTATTCCTTATTGTTGATATTATATATATTGGAGTCGCGAAGGTTGTTACGAAGATTGTTGATTTCGCGCTCTTTGTTATATGCTTTTATTATGAGGGAGTCTTCCGGTGTCTCAATTTCCCGGAGAATTTCGAGCATATTGTCCATTCCCTCTTGCACGAGAGTAAACATGTTGTCGATCTCCTCAAGAACCGCGTCTGTGAACTTGACATGGTTCTGGTGCTGGCGTGCCACTGTTTTAGCCACATTGAAACATCCGTCGGCAATTGACTCGATTTCGCTGATCACCCGGAGCATTCCAGCCACCCTCATCTTGCCTTCAGGACTCAGCCTGCCTTCGGCAACATGGTTGAGATATGTGCCGATCTCTATATCCATACGGTCGGAAATCTCCTCATATTTTTCAAGACGGTTGTAGGTCTCGGTATAAGCGGAATCTTTTTCCGGAAGGTGCACGATTTCGCGTGCCATTTTAAGCATTCTCGCCACCCGCTCGCCATACACGGCAATCTCTTTCTGAGCCTGGGTGATATTAAGCTCTGATGCCGACAGCATACCTCTGCCGATATATTTGAGGGTGAATTCCTCTTCCATATCCTTATGTTTGGCAGGCATTATCCAGCATACCACCTTTACATATAGATTGGTGAACCATATCATAATCAAAAGGTTGCATGCATTGAAAACAGTCGGAAACATGGCAAGTCCGAATGCTACGGAAGCTTGTGCCTTCGATGTGAGACCTCCTTTCGGATCGAGCAGCGTTGACTCAGCCATGGCAGATTCCTGGGCGGCGTCAATGTCAAGAGGATTTATACCATTACACCATTGGGTGATGTCGGCTACAATATTCATGAAAGGATGGAATATACAAAGCACTATTATTGAACCTATCACATTAAAAAGCACATGTCCCATTGCAGTGCGTTTCGCGGCGAGATTACCGCTTAGCGACGCGAGGATTGGGGTTATGGTAGTTCCGATGTTGCCTCCGAGAATAATCGCACATCCGAGGGAGAATGAAATCCATCCTTGCGAACACATAATCAGGGTGATGGCGAAAGTGGCGGCTGAACTTTGTGCAACCATTGTGAGGATTATGCCAAGGAAGAAGAAAATCAGCACTGATCCCGCACCAAGGGTGGTGTAGTTGGTGACAAACTGAAGCATCTCAGGGTTCGCCTGAAGGTCGGGAACATATTTGCTGATGAGGTCCAGACCCATGAAGAGAAAGCAGAATCCGATAAGGAATTCACCGAAAGATTTGTAGGTGCTCTTCTTCATGAAAAGCATGGGGACGCCGACAGCAAGAAGCAGTATGCTGTAGTCGGAAATACTTACTTCGAATGAGAAAGCTGAAATAATCCAGGTGGTGACGGTGGTGCCTACATTAGCTCCGAATATCACAGCCATAGATTGAGCCAGACTCATAAGACCTGCATTTACGAAGCTTACCACCATCACTGTGGAAGCGCTTGAGCTTTGAATGAGGGCTGTTATGACGATGCCGGTCAAGACTCCTGTGACACGGTTTTTAGTCATTATCCCAAGAATGTTGCGCAGCCTGTCGCCGGCGACTTTCTGAAGGCCCTCGCTCATGACTTTCATTCCATAGAGGAACAGGCATACGGATCCCAAAAGACTTATAAAGTCTATAACGGTATAATTCATCGGTTGTGATAAGAAGTTTAGCTGGTGGCAAAATTAGCGAAAATTTATTAATTATTCAATTAAAATGGCTATTTTTGTAGTTGGATAGCCGGTATGATAAAACGGCATCTTATGAATTTATGGAAGTTAACATGATTGTGGCAGCCGGTAAAGATGGCGCTATCGGGAAAAACGGCGATTTGATCTGGCATATATCCTCTGACCTTAAACGCTTTAAGGCGCTTACGATGGGGCATCCCGTTATAATGGGGAGAAAAACGTGGGAATCGCTCCCGAAGAAACCTCTGCCAGGAAGACTGAATATTGTGGTGAGCCGCAATCCGGATTTCATTGCCGAAGGCGCCCGGGTGGTTACCACTCCCGAAGATGCTCTCGGCGTGTCGGGCGATTCGTCTCCTTTTGTGATGGGTGGAGAACAGATCTACAAGGCATTTATGCCTTACGTGACAAAGATCTTCCTTACTGAGATAGATGCCGAATGTCAAGAAGCGGACGCCCGACTCACGTTCCTTAACGATCTTTCAAATTGGCATGTTGAGGATATGGGGGATATGGAGAGAACTCCGGAAGGATTGGCATACAGATATGTCACCTATAGTTTAAACAAGTGAATCTTATTCCTGACCGCTTCATGAAGATAGTGATTGTAAATAAGAGCGATCGCACTGGCGGGGCTGCTGTGGTAAGTTTCCGGCTCATGGAGGCTTTGAGAGGCATAGGTGTTGACGCACGTATGCTTGTCGTTGAAAAATTGACTGATTCCAATTATGTTGAGCTTGCAGGTTCTTCGATTTCTATAAAAAAGAACTTTATAGAGGAGCGCCTTAAAATATTTATAGCAAACGGTTTTAAAAAGTCTACACTTTTCAAGATAGACACGGCTTCCGACGGATTGCCGTTATGGGACCATCCTTTGATAAAAGAAGCGGACGCTGTTATTTTGAATTGGGTGAATCAGGGGATGCTTTCTTTGAAGGGAGTCAGGAAAATACTTGAATCAGGTAAACCGGTTGTCTGGACCATGCACGATATGTGGTGCATGACGGGAATCTGTCATCATGCCGCCGAATGTCGGGAGTTTCATAAGAACTGTGAAAAATGCATGCTGCTGGGTTCGGGGGCTCTCGATAAAAAACTTGCCGGAGAGATCTGGCTACGGAAGCAAAAACTTTATTCCCTGAAGCAAAAAATAAAGTTCGTTGCAGTCAGCAACTGGCTTTATGGCAAAGGGAAGGAGAGCAGTTTGCTTTCATGTCAGAATGTCTCTGTGATCCCCAACGCATTTCTGTTTAAAGAAGATGGTAAGACAGGGATGGAAAAATCCAATGATTGCAAAATAACAATCGGGTTTGGCGCTGCTAGACTTGACGATCCGATAAAGGGATTGCCTGTATTGGTGGAGATGACACGAATGCTGAAATCAGATTATCCGGAATTGGCGGCACGTATGGAATTAGTCACATTTGGGAATGTAAGAGATCCAGAATCATTGTCGGGAATAGCTATATCCCATAGTTATCTGGGAATGGTGAGAGGGGATGATGCCGTGAGGAAGATATATGAAAACACCGATATCGTTGTGTCTTCATCAAGTTATGAGACATTGCCAGGAACTCTTGTGGAGGCTCAGGCTTACGGTTGCATCCCGGTCAGTTTCGACAGAGGAGGACAGGCGGATATAATAGACCATTTGTCTACGGGCTATATCGCTGAATATTCCGACAATATCCACACTGCGGCACGGCATCTTGTGGAGGGGGTTGTCTGGGCTGCATTGAAAGTTGACAATCCTGAAGAATTTGCTGAAATCAAGAGGAAAATGAAATGTGATGTAATCAGGAAGTTTTCCCCGGAGTCTGTGGCGAAACGATATCTTGAGATAATAGGTGTGACTGCGGACTTCTCAAAACCTTGATTTGGATTTTTTTGGTTATCTTTGCACGCTGATTGCATAAGTCTCATAATAATAAACTCTCAATCCTCAATTAGCCATGGCACGTGATCTAATAAGCAGGTATGTGTGGATAGTTGACACACTTTCCAGATACGAGAGACTGACCCGGGAGGAACTCAACAGGCTCTGGGTCCGCTCTCATCTTTCGGATGGCAATCCGCTGCCCGAGCGTACGTTTTACCATTATCGCCGTGCCATTGAGGAGAATTTTCATCTTGATATTGCCTGCGACAGTTCGGGTCGATATTATCTTGATATGGACAATTCCAGACAGAGCAGGGCATTTACCAACTGGATGCTCGATTCGTATGCTGTGAGCAGTGCCATAAAGGAAGCCAACGCGCCGATCGATCGGGTGGAAATCGAAGATGTCCCATCCGCCCGTGAATTCCTTCCGGTTGCACTTGAGGCAATACGCAACTGCAAGAAGATAATATTCACTTATGCAGGCTTCAACCGGTCGAGGGCTGAAAAAGGGATTGTGTTGCGTCCTTATTTCCTTAAACGCTATAAACAGAGGTGGTATATCATAGGATTGAAGGAGAAAGGTGATTCTATCCGCACCTATGCGCTCGACCGCATATCAGATATGAAGATAATGAATGAAGATTTTGATATGCCTGCCGATTTCAATCCTGACGATATATTCGGTAATATCGTTGGTGTCACTACTTCCCAGGCTGCGGTAAGGGATGTGAGGCTGGAGACAACCATGACTCAGGCAAAATATTTCCGTGCTCTTCCTCTTCATCCTTCTCAACAGGAAGAAGTGCACGATACGTATTCAGTATTTTCTTATCGCCTTAAGCTCAACTACGAGTTGGTTCATGAAATTCTCGGCCTTGGAAGTGCCGTGAAAGTAGTGTCGCCTCCGGAACTGAAGGCGATGGTTGTTACAGAGCTTAAAGACACACTCAGACTTTATGAAGAAAATGTTAAACCCTGATATATATCAACGGATCACTCCGGCTGCAGCGGAGATACTTCGTCGCCACGCAATAAGTTGCGACGCTAATGTGCGTGAGGCCCTTAATGCCATAAACGCGCTCTCCGGAGAATCAATGACCCTTTTTGTCATTAATGGGGCAGGAAGGCTTGTCGGAACTGTCACAGACGGAGATATCCGGCGTGCCTTGATATCCGGAGCCGAATTGTCGGATGTGGTGGAAAGCGTGATGCACAGGTCTTTCCGGTATCTTAGGCCCGGTGAAGATTGTTGGTTGACAATCGCTGAATGCCGCAAACGCCACATAGCGTTGTTGCCGGTTGTTGACAATGGTCATATTACTGATATACTTGACCTGCGGACTATGAAGACACGCCTGCCGATTGATGCTGTCCTTATGGCTGGCGGAAAAGGGGAGAGATTGCGTCCTCTGACTCTCAATACTCCCAAACCGTTGCTGCCGGTCGGAGACAAGGCGATAATAGACTACAATGTTGACGAACTGGAGAGATGTGGAATAGACCGTATTTTTGTGACGGTCAATTATCTGGCTGAAATGATAGAGGATCATTTCAGCCATCGCAAAGGGAGGGCAGAAATCACATGCATACGTGAGCCCAGGCGTCTCGGCACAATGGGCAGCCTCGCATTGGTTGAAGGACTGGAAAGTGACAACGTATTGATGATGAATTCCGATTTGCTGACCACCCTCGATTTCGAAAAACTATATCTTCATCATAAGAAAAGTGGTGCGGATCTGACAATGGCTGCTGTGCCTTATACCGTCTCAGTGCCTTTTGCCATAATGCAGATGGAGGGCAACCTTGTAAAAGGTCTTGAAGAGAAGCCCACCTACAACTATTTTGCTAACGGAGGTGTTTATTTAATGCGAAGCTGTCTGCTCAGTCGTATTGCAAGGGGAGAATATCTTGACGCCCCGGATTTTATTTCCACACTGATTGCAGACGGAGGCACGGTCGGATGCTATCCGATTGAGGGAACATGGATCGATATAGGCTCGCCTGATGATTATCGTTATGCCAACGAACTTATGAAAAGGCGGGGATTTTGAATGTGGATAGCAGGGATTAAAAATTGCTATCACTAATTGAGAATTGCTAAATAAAACAGTGGGCGGTGCAACCGCCTGACCATAACCAAAAAGAAGAAGCAATGGCTGAATCGAATTTTATAGACTATGTAAAGATTCTCTGCCGCTCCGGTAAGGGTGGCGCCGGGAGTCGTCATTTTCATAGGGCTAAATATGTGCCCAAGGGTGGTCCCGACGGCGGTGACGGCGGTCGTGGCGGACACATTATATTGAAGGGAAACCGCCACATGTGGACTCTCCTTCCTTTGCGATATCAGCGTCACGTGTTTGCTACCGACGGACAAAGCGGAGGCGCAGGACGCTCATTTGGTAAAGATGGGGAAGACAGAATCATTGAAGTTCCTGTAGGGACAGCGGTTTTCGATGCTGACACAGGGGAATTCCTTTGTGAAATAACTGAAGACGGTGAAGAAATAAAGCTCCTCAGAGGCGGCAAGGGAGGACTTGGCAACTGGCATTTCGCAACCTCGACCAACCGTGCGCCACGATACGCACAGCCGGGTCAACCCGCCATTGAGAAAGCTGTGATTCTCGAACTTAAACTGCTTGGAGACGTGGGCCTTGTGGGATTTCCCAATGCCGGGAAATCAACTTTGCTTTCAGCTATATCCGCCGCCAAACCAAAGATCGCCGACTACCCTTTCACCACAATGGAGCCGAGTCTCGGAATTGTGAATTACCGTGGAGACAAGTCGTTTGTTATGGCGGATATCCCCGGCATTATAGAAGGTGCCAGCGAAGGTAAGGGACTCGGACTTCGGTTTTTGCGTCATATTGAGCGCAATGCTGTGCTTTTGTTTATGATCCCAGCCGATAGCGACGACATCAAGAAAGATTATGAGATTCTCCTCAATGAACTTAAAGAATTTAATCCCGATCTTGCAGACAAGAGCAGAGTCCTCGCCATATCCAAGTGTGATATGCTTGATGATGAACTGAGAGAGGAAATCGCCAAGGAATTGCCTGAAGATCTCCCCACTGTGTTTATTTCCGCTGTGACGGGGCAAGGGCTGACTGAACTGAAAGATCTTTTGTGGAGGGAAATCAATTCTGAAGCAAATCAGGTGAAGAGCACTATGACTCATCGTAACCTCGATGTGCGCCACAGAGTGGAGGAAGAAGATGATTTTATATTCCGGCAAGACGACTCTGAGGATGAGGATTTCCCGATTGATGACAGCGACTGGGAAGATGAATTCTGGGACGAAGAAGACAGTGTGAATGGATAAACCCCTTGAAATTGACCTCCATGCGATATTGCGTGGGCGTCTGCCACAAAATGTCAGCCGTTTTGTTCCGGGATTTCTCATCACTGCTCTTGAGAAGCTCATAAGACAGAAAGAATTGAACGATATGCTCAGAGTTGCGTTCCCTTTGCGAGGTAGCGAGTTTTCCCGCAAGATACTCGAGCATCTCGACATTACTGTGGATGTTGAGGGAATGGAAAATCTTGATTCCCGCAGACGGCTTATGTTTGCCTCCAACCATCCTCTTGGTGGACTTGACGGGATTGCTCTTATAGCAGTTCTTGGAGAACATTACGGAGACCGGAATGTAAGATTCCTTGTCAACGATATGCTTATGAATGTCGAGCCTCTGAGCGATGTTTTCCTCCCTGTCAATAAATATGGAAGTCAGGGGAGAGGGGCAGCGATGGCAATCAACGAGGCAATGGCTTCCGATAAACATATTCTCCAGTTTCCGGCTGGCCTTGTGTCACGATTGCATCCCGGCGGTGTGATAGCTGATCTTGATTGGCAGAAGTCATTTGTTGCCAAGGCAATAGAGTATAAGCGAGATATTGTCCCTGTAAGGTTTGAGGGCACGAACTCAATGATGTTTTATCGCATGGCAAAATGGCGCAAGAAGCTTGGCATTAAGGTAAATATAGAGCAGACATTGCTTCCGGGAGAAGTTTGTAAATCAAGAGGCAAACATTTCCATATAGTGTTCGGAAAGCCTATTGGCTGGAAGAAACTTAAGGCGAGAGAAGAGTCTCCTGTAAAATTGGCTGCCGCTTTAAGAAAGATTGTCTATGAGCAATGACCGAAAGTTGCCAATAGATTGCTGACTGCGAATCCGGGAGCGGGGATTGGGGTAAGTGTGAATAAATTATCAACTGAAATGCACAGATTGTTGGAGATTATTATTAATTTTGCAATTTGATTGCAGCCCTCTGTGGTGCTGTGTTATAAAATGTGGAAACTAACTAAAAACATCAACAGATAAATAAGTAATGGATAAAAACACCGGTATAGGATTGCTGCTTATGGCAGTAGTGTTTTTCGGTTTCATGTGGCTGTCGCCCCGCAACGTTCCGGAATCGGAACCTGAAGAGAGTGAAAGCGTGCAGTCCACTGCGCCGCAGGCAAGCTCTGTCGACTCCTTGTCGGCAACAGAGCGTGAATGGCTTGTAAAAAATATAATTGAGCACGGCGAGCAGGTCGTGCTTCCTGACAGCACTCATGCTGCACGCCTCACTGACGGGAATGTGAATCTTCTTGCTGTGGGCGACTCTGTGAGCGGAACTGTCACAGTCGATGGAAAAATCCTCGATTGGAATGATATATGTCGTGCAGACCTTAAAAAAATGTCGGCCCTTGAACAGCGTAAGGCTGTGGAGACAGTTCGCAATGCCTCTCTTTCCATGGGCAGATATGGTAAATTCGCTCGCTTCCTGACAGGCACTGATTCCATTATAAGGATGGAGAATGATGCTCTTAAACTTGAACTCAGTGCCAAGTCCGGTTCAATCACCCGTGCCGAACTCAAGAAATACGACACTGAATATACACCCGACGAGAGTCAGAAGCGTAAGGAGAAAGTGGTGATTTTTGAAAACGGCTCAAATTTATTTGATTTCCAGCTTCCTCTTCCTCAGGGTGTGAGCTCTTCCGAATTGTTTTTTACACCGAAGGTTGTCAACGATTCTACTGTGCTTATGTCTCTACCTATTTCCGACGGGGCATACTGGGGAATTGAATACACACTCCCCAAAGGTGAGAATTATGTCGTGGGTATACGCATCGTGCAGCGCAATATGGCTGACGTGGTGGAGAGCAACAACCGCAATCTTGGAATTAATTGGCATCAGGATCTTATCCGCCAGGAAAAAGGAAAGATGTTTGAGGAGAGAAATTCTGCCCTATATTATAAGTTTGCAGGCGGTTCGGTTGAAAATCTTTCTGAGAGTAAGACCGATCATGAAGACCGCCAGGCAAAGATACGTTGGATAGGGTTTAAAAACCAGTTCTTCTCTACTGTCCTTGTCAGCGAACGTCCGTTTAATACTGCTGATTTCCAGTCTACTCTTCTTAAGAACGATCCTTATCTTTTGAAGAAGTTCGACGCTCAGGCTGTAGTCAACGATTATGATTGGCGTGCAGAGGTGCCGGCATCATTCTCGCTGTTTATCGGTCCGAATCTTTATCCACTCCTTTCTTCACTCGACAAGAAGACTGTTTCCGATGAAGATCTTAAGTTGACCAAGCTCATACCGCTTGGTTGGTCTATATTCCGTTGGATCAACACAGGTGTGGTTATCCCGATCTTCAATTTCCTCGGGTCGTTTATATCAAACTATGGCATAATCATTCTGATCATGACCATATTTATCAAGCTTGTGCTCTTCCCGCTCACGTATAAGAGCTATAAGAGCCAGGCTAAGATGCGTATACTTGCTCCGGATATCAAGGAGATCAACGAAAAATATCCCGGCAATGAAAACGCCATGCTCCGTCAGCAGAAGACAATGGCGCTCTATAACCGCGCAGGGGCTAATCCGATGTCGGGATGCCTGCCGATGTTGCTACAGATGCCGATCCTTTTCGCAATGTTTTCGTTCTTCCCGTCGGCGATCGAGCTTCGCGGACAGAGCTTCCTGTGGGCTAAAGACCTTGCGGCTCCGGATGCCATAATATCGTGGAGCGGCAACATCCCTCTTGTTACTGAATATTTCGGCAACCATATATCGCTCTTCTGTCTTCTCATGACAGTGACCAACATCATCTATACCAGAGTCAACATGCAGAACTCACCGGGACAGATGCCCGGCATGAAATGGATGATGTATCTGATGCCCGTGTTCTTCATGGTCTTCTTCAACAACTATGCGGCAGGTCTTTCCTATTATTACTTCCTGTCGCTCCTTATCACGATTGCTCAGACTTACGCTTTCCGATTCATCATCAAGGAGGAAGACGTGAGAAAGACAATGGCTGAAAATGCCAAGAAACCAAAGAAGAAAAGCGGATTCATGGCTCGCATCGAGGAGATGCAGAAGCAGCAGCAGGCAATGCTTCGCGAGCAGCAGAAGCAGCGCGGCAATCGCCGGTGAACCCCGCCCTGCGGGTCTAATCCCGATTTGAGATGAAAGACCTTCGCACCATAAGAATTTTCTTGTCTACACTGTTCTTCATAGGAGCTGTGGCTTACCTTGCCGTGAGTCCGATGGTGCATCCGATGGTGAGAGTGGTGGAGAAAGTACAGATTGTCCCCTCGCTGATTGCATCATGCATGGGGACAATCATCGTATGGCTGTGTGTCACTTTTGTCTTGGGAAGGGTATATTGTTCTACAGTTTGCCCAATCGGCACATTGCAAGACATATTTATACCGCTCCGACGTTTCATACCGGCTTTAAACCGCCCCTTCGCTTATCATAAGGATCGTCCTGTCAAATATAATATACTAATCATATATGTGGTATGCCTGTTGATGGGGGCAACGGCAATATCTTATTGGATTGAGCCCTGGAATATCATGCGCAATATTTGTGGGGCGATATGTCCTTCAGCGGAGGAATCTGTATGGCTTACTTTTGGAGTCGGGGTCGGAACAGGCATTGTGGCCGGAATTCTCTCGGCGTTGCTTATTATAGTGTGTGCTCTGTTTACAGGAAGGGGATTTTGTAACACTGTCTGTCCTATAGGCGCGGCGTTAGGATGCTTCAATGATTTCACCCTCTATCACATCGAGATTGATCCTGACAAATGTATCAATTGCATGAAATGTGAAGAGATTTGCAAGTCTCAATGTGTTAAGGTGGTGGGCCGTTATGTTGATAATTCCCGTTGTGTGCGTTGTTTCGATTGCTTGAAGGTATGCCCCAATGATGCGATCCGTTTCCAGCGGAATCGCAACCTGCGTGCCACCCCCCTTATACGTAAGGTGAAAACCCGATAAATTAAACCATGTCACAAACAAAATGAAACAATATCTTGATCTGCTTCGCCACATATTGAAAGACGGTCATAAGAAAGATGACCGTACAGGCACGGGTACAATTTCCACATTCGGCTATCAGATGCGTTTTGATCTTTCGGAAGGTTTCCCACTACTGACTACAAAAAAAGTTCATCTCAAGAGTGTGATATATGAACTTCTGTGGTTTCTTGCCGGAGACACCAACGTGAAGTATCTTCAGGATCATGGTGTGAGAATCTGGAATGAATGGGCTGATCCCGATGGTGACCTCGGACATATCTATGGCTTTCAATGGCGATCCTGGCCCGGATATGACGGTGGGTTTATCGACCAGATTTCAGAGGCGGTGCGCACAATTAAGGAGAATCCGGATTCCAGAAGGATAATTGTCAGCAGCTGGAATGTGGCTGATCTCGACAATATGAATCTTCCTCCTTGTCATAGCCTTTTCCAGTTTTATGTTAACGACGGGAAGCTCTCTCTCCAGCTTTATCAGAGAAGCGGCGACAGCTTTCTTGGTGTTCCGTTCAATATAGCAAGTTATGCTTTGCTGACTATGATGGTGGCGCAGGTGTGTGGACTGAAGCCCGGTGAATTTATCCATACTCTTGGCGACGCACACATTTATCTCAATCATCTGGATCAGGTTAAGACTCAATTGGAGAGAGAACCGAGAAAGTTACCGGTTATGAAAATCAATCCGGAGGTCACTGACATCTTCAAGTTCAGATACGAAGACTTCACTTTGGAAGGGTATGATCCCTGGCCCGCAATAAAAGGAGAGGTAAGTGTGTAAAGAAAGATTACTTTCTTGAAATTTGCATATTAAAAACTGGCTCTTATAAAGAACATTGCCGGATCGTCTCACGACGTTCCGGCAATTTGCGCTTTAATTAATTGATTTTATCAGTTCCCTAATTTTAAATTTACACCTAATTATCCATTTGTTTCAGTACCCGTCAAATAAGAAATATTTTGTATTTTTGATACTGCTTTTAAGCGAGAATATTCCATTTTGTTTTATGAAAACTTAAAAACTGTAGCCAGTTTTCGTGTTTTCGAGTGCAAAGTTAATACATGATTTTTCAAAATGCAAATTTTTATATCGAAAAAAATTGATAAAAGGAGATTTTTATGCTTAAAAACGATAAATTGACCAATTTTGAGAGTTGGTATTAAGATATTATTGAATTTTTAGACGGGGTTTATTCTGATATTTTTTATTTTTCATATTAATCTTTTATAAAAATTTTCGTTTTGAAGTGGAAAAATTTTGCTGAAGTTATCTAATTGTGTAACTTTGCAAAAAGTACGGTGCCGAGAGGAGTTATTCCTCCACATCGCTTAAAAGGGAACCGGGTGAGAATCCCGGGCAGTCCCGCTGCTGTAAGTTCCAATCAAACTGTAGGTTCGATTATATCGTCACTGTGTTGTCTGTTATCCGGCACATGGGAAGGCGGAGCCTTCAGGGAACAAGCCAGAATACCTGCCGTGCTGTTTTGTCTGTTCGAAGGCTCGCGAGGACGAGTTGGAATGAGTTTTGGAATCCGGGACATTGTGGATATATGATATAGATGTATGGTTGATGCGCAGGGATTGCGATAAGACAATGGAACGGCTCTCGAAATGTTTTGTCTCTTATTCCATGCTCCAAGACTTTCCTCCGGGCCTTTTTTATGTAAAAGCTTCGATTAAATCCATCTCCGTAAAAAAAGTATAAAATTTCTTTATCCTGATTTTGCAAACAAGCATTATGGGAGATATTTTATAACAGTTTTATGGTATTTTTTGTGCATATTGATATCCGTTTTTTGCAATGTGGATTAAATTTACTAAATTTGGCGACTAAATTCATTCTATCATAGAGGTTATTCGATTATATTAATATAGTATGAAAGTTTTAAAGTTTGGCGGCACTTCTGTCGGCACTGTCAAAAGTCTTACGAATGTCAAAAAGATTGTGGAGGAGACTCCGGGAAGAAAAGTGATTGTGGTATCTGCTCTCGGCGGAATAACAGACCTTCTCATCTCGACTGCCAGACTTGCGGTGGCAGACGATATATCCTATCTTGATTCTTATGCACGCATTGTGGAGAGACATATCACCGTGATTGACGGTCTGGTGCCTGAATCCCGTCGTGAGGCTACAATGGCAATGGTCAAGATGATGCTTGATGAACTTGGCAATATATATAAGGGAGTGATGCTGCTTCACGACCTGTCTCCCCGTGCTCTCGATATTATCGTAAGCTATGGTGAAAGATTGTCGAGCGTGATAGTTTCAAACATTATCAAGGGTGCCACATACTTTGATTCCCGCACTTTTATACGAACGAAGGAGGGTCCCCATGGATCGAAAGTGCTCGACTCGGAGTTGACCAACAGGCTCATTGAAGAAAAGGTGTGTCGATACGAATGGGACACTGCTGTAATGGGTGGGTTCCTTGCCACTGATTCCAAGGGAGAAGTGACTAATCTCGGACGAGGCGGTAGTGATTACACGGCGGCTATAATGGCAGCTGCACTTGATGCTGATATCCTCGAAATATGGACGGATGTTGACGGATTTATGACTGCCGATCCGAAAGTGATAGATACGGCATACGTGATAGATGAGTTGACATATACCGAGGCAATGGAGCTTTGTAACTTCGGTGCAAAGGTGATTTATCCTCCGACAATTTATCCAGTCTATCATAAAAATATACCGATACTTGTAAAGAATACGTTCAACCCCTCTGCTCCGGGCACGCGCATCAGCAATGATGTGCCTCGCCACAACCCCGGAGACAAGGCGATAAAGGGTATATCTTCAATCAATGACACCTGTCTTGTCACAATCACGAGCCTTTGTATGGTGGGTGTGATCGGTGTTAATTCCCGCATTTTCAATGCGCTGACAGCTAAAGGCGTAAGTGTGTTCCTTGTGTCGCAGGCGGCGAGTGAAAACAACACCACTATCGCTGTTAGAAACGCTGATGCCGATCTTGCGGTGCGTACTTTAAGAGAGGAATTTGCATCTGAACTTGCTTCAGGTATGTTTAACGACGTGGTTGCTGAACGAGATCTTGCTACTGTTGCTGTGGTGGGTGAAAATATGAAACATACCACCGGTCTTGCCGGCAAATTGTTTAACACGGTCGGAAGAAACGGTATCAATGTCATAGCCTGTGCGCAGGGTGCTTCGGAAACAAATATCTCCTTTGTTATTGAGCGTAAAAGCCTACGCAAGGCGCTCAATGTTATTCATGACTCGTTTTTCCTTTCTGATTGCCAGGTGCTCAACCTGTTCCTTGTTGGTGTGGGAAATGTGGGGAAAAGCCTTCTCCAGCAGATTTCAAAACAGCAGGAGAAACTTCTGAAAGAGAAGAATCTGCGTATAAACATTGTGGGAATAGCATCAAGCAAGAAGGCTGTTTTCAATAGAGACGGTCTCGACGTGTCTGATTTCCGCAAGTTGCTTGAAAAAGAGGGGAAAGATGCTTCTCCGGAGATGATCAAAAACGAGGTGCTGAATATGAATATATTTAATTCAGTATTTGTTGACTGCACGGCTTCGCCAGATATCGCCGCCCTCTATAAAGATCTTCTCTCTCACAACGTTAGTGTCGTGGCAGCTAACAAGATAGCCGCATCGTCCGACTATTCTGAATATATCACTCTTAAAAATATCGCGCGTCATAAAGACGTGAAATATCTGTTTGAAACCAATGTCGGTGCTGGACTGCCTATAATCAACACTATCAATTCGCTGATAAATTCCGGCGACAAGATTTTGAAGATAGAGGCTGTCGTTTCAGGAACTCTTAACTATATTTTTAATGTCCTTGCCGCAGACATACCTTTAAGCAAGGCGATAAGGATGGCGAAAGAGGCGGGATATACCGAGCCTGATCCTCGTATTGATCTGTCAGGTACGGATGTGATCCGAAAACTTGTCATTCTGGCTCGAGAGGCTGGTTATGAGGTGAGCCAGGAGGATGTAGAGAAAAACCTGTTTATTCCTGACAAGATGTTTGAGGGAAAAGCGGAAGATTTTATTTCCAAGATAGAGACTCTCGACGAGGAGTTTGAGAAGAAAAGGGCGGAAGCTGAATCTGCAGAAGAACATTTCCGTTTTGTAGCATCGTTTGATAATGGTAAACTTAGCGTGGGTCTGCGTCGAGTAGGTGCCTCCCATCCTTTCTACAACCTTGCCGGCAGCAATAATGTTATACTTCTGACCACAGATCGATATATGGAGTATCCTATGGTTATAAAGGGTTATGGCGCCGGTGCTGAGGTTACGGCTGCAGGTGTATTTGCCGATATCATCAGCATCGCCAACATACGATGATTAATTGATAATTGATAATGGATAATTAGTAATTAATTGTTAGCCAATTATCAATTATCAATTATCAATTAGATATTGTCGCTCGGTGTGCTGGATAAGATTTTCTCCCTGTTAGATAGATGATGAAACATATTATAATATTAGGAGACGGTATGGCTGATGAGCCATGCCCTGAATTAGGGGGCTTGACCCCTATTGAAGCTGCCGACTCGCCTGCGCTCGATGAATTGGCGCGTAGGGGTAGGAACGGGTTGCTTGCCACAGTTCCCCGCGGTTTTGCTCCCGGTAGCGAGATCGCACATCTCTCGCTTTTAGGCTACAATCTTCCGGATGTGTTTGAAGGGAGGGGCACGCTCGAGGCTGCAAGTATGGGGATAGACATTTCTCCGGAAGAGATGGCTATGCGTTGCAATCTGATATGCATCGCTCCTGATGGGACAATAAAAAATCATTCCGCCGGACATATCTCCAGCGATGAAGCATCGGAACTTATAACAGCCCTGAATGATGATTTGGGAGACGGTAGGGCAGAGTTTTTCCCCGGTGTCAGTTACCGACATCTCCTGAAGATTAAACATGGCGACAAACGCATTATTTGCACTCCTCCACACGATGTGCCGGGTCATCCTGCGGAAGAAGAGATGGTGCGTGCGGAAACCGGCGAAGCTCAGGAGACTGCAGATTATATAAATGGTTTGATACTTAGATCGCAGAAAGTGCTTGCCAATCATCCTGTCAATCTCAAGAGGATGGCGGAAGGTAAGGATCCGGCAAATAGTATATGGCCCTGGAGCCCCGGCTACAAGCCGGCAATGAAAACGATGGGAGAACTATTCGGAGTGAAAGATGGAGTCGTGATATCTGCGGTGGATCTAATCATGGGTATAGGTGTCTATGCAGGTCTTAAACCTATTGTTGTGGATGGTGCCACAGGTCTTTATGACACGAATTATGAAGGTAAGCTTAAGGCAGCGATCGACGCATTGCATGATGGAGCGGATTTCGTTTTCCTCCATATAGAGGCAAGCGATGAGGCTGGTCATGAAGGTGATGCAATATTGAAAAAGAAGACTGTGGAGAATCTCGACCATAGGATCGTGCGCCCTCTATTGGAGGCATTGAAAGATTTTGACGAGGAAGTGGCTGTGGCATTGCTGCCGGATCATCCTACGCCGTGTAATATCCGGACTCATAGCTCTGAACCGGTGCCGTTTGTGATAATGCGTAGCGATGTGACTCCCGATAATGTCAACAAATATTCTGAGAAAGCTGCAGCTCAAGGTGGTTATGGTCTTCTCAAAGATGATGAATTTATAAAAGAATTTCTTAGATAATGAAATATCGCAGTACGTCGGGCACCGTGCCCGAAGTGTCTCTTGAGGAGGCAGTAGTGAAAGGTCTTGCCCCGGATCGAGGGCTATACATGCCGGAGCGTATCCCCGAGCTTCCGAAGGAATTTTTCGACCGTATTCCGTCGATGAGTTTGCCTGAGATAGCGTCAGAAGTGGCGTATGCATTGTTTGGGGAAGATGTTGATGCGGGGCGTCTTAACGAGTTGACGCAAGATGCAATGAATTTTCCGATACCGTTGGTAAAGGTTAAGGATAATGTCTATTCCCTTGAATTGTTCCATGGACCCACATTGGCGTTTAAGGATGTCGGGGCAAGGTTTATGGCAAGATTATTGGGCTATTTCAATCGCGACAATACGGATCGTATGGTCAATGTGCTTGTCGCTACATCGGGAGATACCGGGAGTGCGGTGGCTAACGGGTTTCTCGGTGTGGAAGGAGTACGGGTCTTTGTGCTTTATCCCAAAGGTAAGGTGAGCCCTATCCAGGAAGTGCAGTTCACGACTCTCGGACAGAATATAGAGGCTTTGGAAATAGACGGCACTTTTGATGATTGTCAGGCACTTGTGAAGCGAGCGTTTCTGGATGATGAACTTAACGGGAAGATGATGCTGACTTCTGCCAATTCAATCAATGTAGCGAGGTTCTTGCCTCAGATGTTTTATTATTTCTATGCTTGGGCACAGCTTGCCGATTTAGGAGTGGATATGGATGAGGTGGTTATGTGCGTGCCGAGCGGTAACTTTGGGAATATCACTGCAGGCTTGATTGCCAAACGCATGGGTTTGCCGATAAAACGATTTATAGCGGCTAATAATGCCAACGATATTTTCTACCGGTATTTACAAAGTGGAGAGTATAATCCCCGTCCCTCTGTCCAGACGATAGCTAATGCCATGGATGTCGGGGATCCGAGCAATTTTGCCCGTGTGCTTAACCTCTATGGTAATGATCATGACGCAATAACAGCAGAGATAGGCGGTTGTACTTATTCCGACGAGCAGATAGCGGAGACTGTAAAAGATGCATTGGAGACAACGGGTTATCAGCTTGACCCCCATGGAGCTGTTGCTTACAGGGCTCTTGAGGAGTATCTGAAGCCCGGAGAGACCGGTGTGTTTCTGGAGACTGCACATCCTGCAAAGTTCAAGGATACTGTAGAGGGAATCACAGGCAAAGAGATTGAAATTCCGGAACGTCTCGCCGCATTTATGCGAGGCAAGAAGCAGACGGTGGCTCTTCCTGCGGATTTTGATGCATTTAAATCGTATTTGCTTTCGCGGTAATGTTTCCTATTTTTTTAACAAAATGGCGTAGAAAACAGAGCATTTTCTACGCCATTTTGTTTTTACAAAAATACTTCTCATGGTCGGAGGAGATAGAAAACCACACCCGTGGGATGCCATTCTTTACGCGGACCGTAGCTGTTGGCTGCTTCTATGGTATAAGCAAACCTTGTGCCGTCGCTGATTTCATATAGTGATACGGTGTTGTCGGTTCGTTCTTTCATCACATATCCAATGCGTTCCCAATCGTTTGTGGGCTGTATGAGTGACAGCACTTGGCTACCGTCTGTATAAACGTGAGAATACAATGGAATTGCTCCATCCGCAAAGTTCTTATATAGACTTCCGAGCACACCATAAAATTTGAGACCGCCTTTGTCCGCGAGCTGCAGTGACTCGTCATAGCTCGTGACATAGCGGTAGACGCGTCCATTTGTGTTTTGCAGCAGGGGCACAGTCGATTCAGCTTTTATTTTGCTGGCTTTGATGTGGTTTGATATGGCGAGATCAACCTGTCGGCTTAGCGAATGATCTTTAATGGCGGCAGATAGAGGGAGTATATCTCCTTCGGATAAGGTTATCAAAGCGAGATTGTCGTGATCCATAGACTCTTGCCATGACGAGGTGTCGCCTAATTTACCGGTTTGGGGATCATATTCAATTAGTGAAGTGTCACCACCGGAAAATGTCTTTGTGAGGGTTGCACCATAATTGTTTACTCCTGCAAGCGTGAGTGACAGATCCGGGCCGAGCTTATCAACAAGTGCTTGCTCGGAAAATTGGTAACCTTTGTAAGCCAAGGAGACTTTCTCTGAAGACGCCCCATCAACATAAGCTCCATATAGAGTCCTTACCGACACGCCGAGGGATGCATTCACGAGAAAATGGGTGCCATATTTTTCAACTAAAGCGCTTGGTTTCAGCGCGGCGGTGTCAGCGATAAACTCATCGGTAAGCGTGCGTTGAATATAATACTGGGTAGTATGGATCTTGACAATCTCCGAGCGTATCCAGTTGTTGGAGAGAATATATGTTGCGTTTGAAGAGAGTGTGTTGAGTGTGGCGTTAAAACAGGTTTCTCCGTATCCGATATTTGGATCAAGACCTGCATCAGCCATCAGCGAGGATAAAAACTCGGTGGGATTTTTCCCGGAAATAATATCTCCAATACTTGATGCAGGCGCACTGAACGCTACAATCAGGTCATCGGCTTTTTGTTTTTTTATGTCAACAACCGGCTGGCGAAGGGAAGATGCGGCAAGATAGTCACCGGTGATCTCATAGCCCCTCCCGAGAATATTATCCGCTCCGCCCCCGATATTTGTCTTGACTTCCGTTTTGCATTCGGAACAAGACGGGCTTACATAATAATCGGTCACTTCCGGAGTCGGGGTGTTGCCGGGATTTGGAGGAGTGTTGGTGATACGGGGTGTGTCACCGCATGCTGTCAGTAGCAGGAGAGAAAAGGTAGGTAAAAAGTATAGTTTCCTCATTGCAGTTTTCATAATTGAAGTTTGTCGGGAGAGTCTGGTTTGAAGATGTTGTTCAAATGTATTCAATATATAGACAATAAAAACGGGATAAAATTACACCATGGTGTGATTTTATCCCGTTTTTACGTGGTTTAAGCTAATTATTTAGACTTTTTCTCTGTGGATTTAGATGTTGATTTCGCTTTAGATTTGGTTGCAGATTTCGCAGTTGTTTTATTGGCTGACGATGAATTTTGGCTCTCCATCAGTTTCTTTGCTTCCTCGAATGTGAGGGAGGCTGCATCGGTAGCCTTGGGTATGCGGTAATTGACTGCCTTGCGTGCCCCTTCCGGTTTATAAGCGAGATATGGACCATATCTCCCGTTGAGAACCTCAAGTCCCGGCATCTCTGGGAATTCTTTTATAAGTCTGTTTGCCTCTGCTTCCCGTTTGGCAAGGATAAGATCTTCCGCTTCTTCAAGAGTGATACCTTGGGCGGTGAGAGTCTTTGGGATTGAGACAAACATTTTTCCATGTTTCACATAAGGACCGAATTTACCTATAGCAGCAATAACCGGTTCACCCTCAAATTCTCCTATTGTCCGGGGAAGCTCAAATAGTTTCAACGCTTCTTCAAGAGATATCGACGTAAGGCTTTGATCGCCGCGTAGGCTTGCGAAAAGAGGTTTTTCTTCATCTGTGGCGTCTCCGATCTGTACCACAGGACCGAATCTTCCGATTTTTACATAGACGGGTTTACCTGTGTCGGGATGATTGCCGAGGAGGCGCTCACCTACTTTTCTTTCCATTCTGAGAGAATTGATCTCTTCTATATTAGGATGGAAATTGCCATAGAAATCGGAAATCTCGTTTTGCCATCCGAGTTTCCCTTCGGCTATATCATCGAATTTCTCTTCCACCTTGGCAGTGAAATTATAATCGAGGATGTCGGGGAAATATTCTGTAAGGAATCTGTTCACTATCATGCCTACATCTGTGGGCACGAGCTTACCTTTTTCGCTACCAGTGTTTTCGGAAAGTGTCTGCTCTGAAATTTTTTCGTTTTTAAGGCTAAACACTTCATAATCACGCTTTACTCCGTCTTTCTCGCCGCGGCGTACATAATCTCGAGCTTGGATGGTTGAAATTGTGGGGGCGTAGGTGGAAGGTCTTCCGATTCCCAGATCTTCCATTTTTTTAACCAGCGATGCTTCCGAATATCTTGCCGGAGCCTGAGAGAAACGCTCGGTAGCTGTGATTTCGTCAGCTTCAAGAGCGTCGCCGGCTTTCATAAGGGGAAGTTCCACAAATTCTCGGTCGCGTGCATTCTCTGTTTTCCAAACTTTAAGGAATCCTTCGAATGTAACGACTTCTCCTTCTGCCTTGAACGTGTCTGAAGAGTCTGAAATTGAAATCTCCACATTGGTTTTCTCAATCTCCGCATCAGCCATCTGAGAGGATACAGCACGTTTCCAGATCAATTCATATAGTCTTTTTTCTTGAGGCGTACCGTCGATGGTATGGTTGGAAATATAAGTGGGGCGGATTGCCTCGTGAGCTTCCTGAGCTCCTTTAGAATGGGTGTGATAATGACGTATTTTAAGGTAATTGTCGCCTAAAGAAGATTTGATTTCGTTTGAAATATCGCGCAGTGCCATGTCGGAGAGGTTGGTGGAGTCAGTACGCATGTATGTGATCTTTCCGTCTTCATAAAGTTTTTGGGCGATCATCATGGTCTGATTGACAGAAAATCCAAGTTTGCGCGAAGCATCCTGCTGGAGAGTGGAGGTGGTATATGGTGGGAAAGGAGATCTTTTTGTTGGCTTGACAACTACGTCGGCAACTGTAAACTTTGCAGTCTTGCAGGTGTCGAGAAATTCACGTGCCTCTTCTGCGTTGGCGAGACGGCGGGAAAGTTCCGCTTTCACCGGTTTGTCGGCTACATCGTGAGAAAAAACAGATGTCACGCGGAAGAACTGTTCCGGTGTGAAATTCTCAATTTCTATCTCGCGCTCGCATATCAGACGGACGGCTACACTCTGCACACGTCCGGCGGAGAGCGACGGCTTGATTTTTTTCCAGAGTACCGGGCTTAGCTCGAATCCGACAATACGGTCGAGCACACGGCGTGCCTGCTGGGCATTGACGCGGTCGATATCTATTGTCCGTGGATGTTCGATAGCCTCGAGAATTGCCGGTTTGGTGATCTCGTGGAATACTATTCTCTTTGTAGTTGCAGGGTCAAGGTTAAGCACTTCCGCGAGGTGCCAGGCTATTGCCTCCCCTTCGCGGTCTTCATCGGATGCGAGCCAGACGGTGTCTGCCTCTTTAGCTGCCTTCTTCAGTTTTTTTACAAGTTCCTTTTTGTCTTCGGGTATCTCGTAAATTGGCTTGAAGTCATCATCCACGTCTATGCTGAAGCCATGTTTCTGAAGGTCGCGTATATGTCCGTAGCTCGACATGACAGAGAAGTCTTTGCCGAGGAATTTTTCTATGGTTTTTGCCTTGGCAGGCGATTCGACGATTACCAGATTTTTCATCTTGATGCGATTTTTAGCACCCATGCTTGGCAAGCAGGGGAGGCGTCGCACTGCGACACCGGTTTATACTTGGGTGTTTATACTTGGGCGCAAAATTAACACTTTTTTCATTAAACACATAATTAAGGAGAGAAGTTTTCAATTTTTCGTCCTCTTCTTTTCTCTATTCGTCTAAATATGCAATCTTATCCCTAAACAAACAATAAAGCTTGTTAATCGTTAGTTAAATCCGGATTTATGCCGGAACATCCTTTTATTATATTGTGTTTTATTGACGAATCCCGAATTGAATTCCTGATAAGATGAAGATGTTTAGACAACTTCAAAAGCTAATGTATGTAATCCCGAAATCGGGCGAATTTAACCTTTTTATTAACTAAAAATATTAAAAAACACAAAACAGAAATAATGGAACCAATTATCAATCAGCAGTTACCTGAATTTAAAGTTCAGGCTTACCATGACGGCAAGTTCGTCACAGTCACCAATAAAGATGTTGAAGGGAAATGGGCGATCTTCTTTTTCTATCCTGCAGACTTTACATTTGTCTGCCCGACAGAGCTTGAGGATCTCGCTTCGAAATATGATCAGTTTAAGAAAATGGGAGTCGAGGTTTATTCCGTGAGCACCGACAGTCATTTCGTTCATAAAGCTTGGCACGACACTTCCGATCGTATCAAGAAGATCACATATCCTATGCTCGCCGACCCGACAGGTCTTCTCTCACGTGCTTTCGGCGTGATGATTGAGGATGAAGGGATGGCTTATCGTGGCACATTCGTGGTTAATCCGGAAGGAAAGATCAAGATCGCTGAAATCCAAGACAACAACATCGGTCGTAACGCCGACGAACTTCTCCGCAAGGTCGAGGCTGCACAGTTTGTGGCTTCCCATCCGGGCGATGTCTGCCCTGCCAAATGGAAACAAGGTGCGGAGACACTCAAACCCAGCATTGATCTTGTCGGAAAACTTTAATCCGCATAGTCATACGAATTACAGTTATATGATCTGGAGGTTAGAAGGTTTCGGTGATCAGCCGGATCTTTTAACCTCTTTTTGAGTTTATTCAATTCAGATTAATAATTGATTCCTGGTTTGAGTATGATACATAAGAGTCAGCCTATCAGATCTCACAATTCAAATCTCAGATCTCACAACTCAGATCTCACAACTCAGATCTCACAACTCAGATCTCACAACTCACAACTCAAATCTCAAAAAAATATGTTAGACAAAGATATACTCGAGCAGGTTTTTCAGGTGTTTGCCTCGCTCAAAACTGATATCCGTTTTGACCTTACTGGAGATCCGCAGGAGGCTAAAACAAAGGAAATGCTGGAATTCATAACGGAGGTGTCATCCTGCTCAGACCGTATTCAGGTTAAGACTATCGACATGGAAGGCGTTAGCCCCCGTTTTTCGGTTTTTAGGAAAGGGGAACCGACGGGGATTGTGTTCCGTTGTATTCCGGGAGGTCATGAATTCACGTCCCTTCTGCTTGCTGTGCTCAATTCTGACGGACAGGGTAAGAATCTTCCGGATGATGCCACCGCACGCAGGATTGCCGCTTTAAAAGGGAGGATACAGCTTAGCGTGTTCGTTTCGCTCGAATGCACAAACTGTCCGGATGTGGTTCAGGCATGCGATGTGATGGCTCTTTATAATCCTAATCTCGAAGTTGAAATTGTCGACGGAGCGATGAATCCGGCAGAGGCTGAAGCTTTACATGTGCAGGCTGTGCCTACTGTTTTCGCCAACGGCTCGTTGCTCCATGTGGGGAGGGGATCTCTGGGAGAATTGCTTGCCAAGTTGGAGGAAAAGGTCGGGAGCGAACCGGTTGGAGACAAGAACATTGAAGTTAAGTCGGATATCCTGATAATCGGAGGCGGACCTGCCGGGGCTTCCGCAGCCATTTATAGTGCCAGGAAAGGTTTGGATGTGGCTATAGTCGCTGGCACGGTCGGGGGTCAGGTCAGAGAAACTACTGGGATAGAGAACCTTATTTCGGCACCTGTCACAACGGGAATGAACCTTGCTGCTGATTTTCAGAAATATCTTGATGACAACAAGGTGAGGATTTATGATCAGCGCTCGGTTGAAGAGGTTGATTTCACAGGTGCTGAAAAGCTTGTCAAGGTAAAAGGGGGAGAAGTGTTTAAGGCTTCTCAGGTAATTATAGCTACGGGCGCAAGTTGGCGAAGACTGAATGTGCCTGGTGAATCTGACTATATCGGCAGGGGTGTGGCGTTTTGTGCGCATTGTGATGGACCGTTTTATGCCGGAAAGGATGTCGCAGTGGTAGGAGGCGGCAATTCCGGAATTGAGGCTGCGATAGATCTTGCCGGAATTTGCAGGAAGGTGACAGTGTTTGAGTTCCTTGACACATTGAAGGCTGATACTGTATTGATCGATAAGGCAAAGAGTATGCCTAATATTGAGATTTTGACATCAATGGCGGTTGAGGCAGTAGAAGGAGACGGCACCAGGCTTTCCGGTTTACTTGTGAAAGACAGAAACACCGGGGAGTCTAAGGTTTATCCTGAAGACGGTGTGTTCGTACAGATTGGACTGCTTCCTAACAGTGCGGTTTTTGCCGGCCAGGTCGAGGTGACCCCAAGAGGGGAGATAGTTGTTGACGACTGTTGCCGTACCGCCACGTCCGGGGTATATGCCGCCGGCGATGTGACGACAGTGCCTTACAAGCAGATAGTTATAGCCATCGGAGAAGGTGCCAAGGCGGCGCTCTCCGCCTTCAACGACCGCATCCGCAATTGACCCTATATACAAACTCAATTAAAAAGCTCAATATGTATAACATAATGCATGTTGAGCTTTTTTGTAAGTTCCCAGTATAGGCTTCTTCCTTTTTGAGGGAAGCGCTCCGTGATACGTATGAGTCTTTTGTGTGTTGCCTATACGCATGATGAGGTTCTGGGGCGGTTCGCATGACAAAACGGGAAGAAATGGGATTTAAATTGGGGTGGAGATTGAGAGATTGGTTTTGAAAAGACGGATTTTTTTAGTAATTTTGTAACAAAATATGGTTTGATTGGAACCTGATTTGAATTTGGAACGCAAATAATTGATTAATATAGAGATATGGCAGAAGAAACAGAACTGCAAGAAACGCAGCCGAAAGAATATGTAGCTGATAATATCCAAGTGCTTGAAGGCCTTGAAGCAGTGCGTAAACGCCCTGCGATGTATATCGGCGATATATCCGGCAGAGGTTTGCATCATCTTGTATATGAGGTGGTCGACAACTCGATTGACGAGGCGCTTGCCGGCTATGCCAATCATATAGAGGTTACAATTCTTGAGAACAATGCTATAAAAGTTGTCGACAACGGACGTGGTATCCCTGTCGACATGCACGAAAAAATGCACAAGCCTGCATTGGAGGTGGTCCTGACTGTGCTCCATGCCGGTGGCAAGTTCGATAAAGGCTCTTACAAAGTGTCAGGCGGTCTTCATGGTGTGGGTGTCAGCTGTGTAAACGCACTTAGCGATTACTTGCGTGCGGAGATTCATCGTGACGGAAAGATTCACATGCAGGAATACGCTTACGGCAAGCCTACATGTGATCTTCAAGTGATCGGTGAAACCGACCATACAGGAACTACCGTGATTTTCCATCCCGATGCTTCCATATTCACAGAAACGGTTTACGATTACGAGACTCTTGCCAACCGTCTCCGTGACCTTGCATATCTTAATGCCGGCATCACATTGACGCTCACTGATATGCGTGAGATGGATGAGAATGGCAGCTATCGTAAAGATATTTTTCATAGTGACGAAGGTCTTAAGCAATTTGTAAGATATCTTGATCAGGGAAAAGAACCGTTGATTGACGACATCATTCATCTTAACACAATGAAGAACGGTGTCCCGGTAGAGGTTGCGATGACCTATAACACGTCGTTTAGTGAAAATATATTCTCTTACGTCAACAATATCAATACAATAGAGGGCGGTACACACCTCACGGGTTTCCGCCGTGGTCTTACCACTACGCTCAAGAAATATGCCGACGACAATCATCTTCTTGACAAACTGAAGATCGAACTCTCAAAAGAGGATTTCCGCGACGGACTCACAGCGGTGGTATCCGTTAAGGTGGCTGAACCCCAGTTTGAAGGTCAGACAAAAACCAAGCTTGGAAACAATGAGGTTGCCGGTGTTGTCCAGACAGCGGTCAGCGAGGCGCTCCGTTATTATCTGGAGGAACATCCCAAGCAGGCACGCGCTATTGTAGACAAAGTCATGCTCGCCGCCCAGGCTCGCCATGCAGCCTATAGCGCAAGAATGAAAGTGCAGCGTAAATCGCCGCTTTCAGGAGGAGGTCTTCCCGGCAAACTTGCCGATTGCAAGAGTCGTGATGCCGTTGAATGCGAATTGTTCCTCGTCGAGGGTGACTCCGCAGGCGGTTCTGCAAAGCAGGGACGTAATCCCAACTATCAGGCAATCCTTCCGCTTCGCGGTAAGATCCTGAATGTGGAAAAGGCTCTTGACCATAAGGTGTTTGAAAGCGAAGAGATCGTCAACATGTTTAAGGCTCTTGGAGTCACGATCGGCACTGAAGAAGATTCCAAAGAACCCAATATGACAAAGCTTCGCTACCATAAGATCATAATCATGACCGATGCCGATGTCGACGGCGCACATATCGCGACACTGTTGATGACGTTCTTCTATCGCAAGATACGTCCCATTATCGAAAACGGTTATCTCTATATCGCTACTCCGCCTCTCTACAAATGCAGCACAAAGGGAAAGACAAAAATCCAGGAGTATGCATGGGATGAGCAGCAGGTGCAGCGTTTTGTGGATGTGAATTGCGAAGGAAACCGCGACAAGATGGTTCTCCAGCGTTATAAAGGTCTCGGCGAGATGAATCCCGAGCAGCTTTGGGAGACCACTATGGACCCCGAAAACCGAATGCTCAAACAGGTGAACCTTATCAATGCGGCGGAAGCAGACCGCACGTTCTCGATCCTTATGGGTGAGGAGGTAGGTCCGCGTCGTGAATTTATAGAGGCTCATGCTACATATGCAAATATCGACGCTTGATTCAGTTTATGGTTTAGAGTTTATGGTTTAAGAATAATTTATCCATACGTAGGGACGCGATACATCGCGTCCGCAGCCGATAGCCAGAGACCAAAGACCAACAACCAACGACCAAAGACCGATGACCAAATAACAATAAAGGGAGATGACTTTTCGAGGTCATCTCCCTTTATTGTTCGATGTTTTTCTGATAGATCTTCTTGAGAAATCGAACACCGATGCCGGGTCTACTGCCGAGCCTCTGTATCGAATTTCAAAATGTAAATGAGGACCGGTGGAGTTTCCTGTATTCCCGCCAAGCCCGAGCGGTTCTCCGGCATCAAGCCTTTCCCCGGGTGAGGAAACTGACTTCTGAAGATGAGCGTAGCGGGTTTCCATACCGTTGTTATGAACCACGACAACGAAATGACCATATCCTCCTGCATCGTATCCAACGCGTGCCACAACCCCCGGTAAAGCCGCCCTTACGGTGTCTCCGACATTGAGAGCGAGGTCTATTCCCTTGTGCATTCTGCCGAATGATTTGCGAAAGCCATAAGTTGACGTAATTCTTCCCCATACTGGGCGATAGAAATCGTTAGGATCGTAGGGTGGGAGTGTTACATTTCTTATAATGTAGGAGAAATCTTCAGCATCATCCCATTTCCCGGTCTGATAAAAATCATGATGGATGTAGGCGTTAGCCATGAAGTCGAGCACAGATTCAGAAGAAACAGATTTTTTCCCTGATTTGATGCCTCCATATATTATATTGTCAAGGATACTCTCAGCACCTGCCACATAATCATTTTCTATACCTGCATTGTCGTTAAACTCCGGTATAGTGTCGGTAATCTCTGCAGTGACCCCCCTTATGATTGAGGAAATATCATTGACATTGGCAGATTGAGCAAAAGCCCCGGATAGATCCGAGGCTCCTGTTATTGTCAGTATAATCAATATAGATCTTATCCCCATTCCCTGATTTATTCTTTCTCCTTTTTATTTTCAATCTTATCAGATGTCTCGGCAGCTTCAGCCGCTTTCTCCTTACGCTCAAGAATCAACGGTTGGATAAACAGTATCCACGCCGCGCAAGCCACGAAAGCAAGGAATGTGAAGCCAACAAGGATCATAAGTTTTTTTGGGCTCGATGCTTTTACAGGGACTGTAGCCGGAGTGATGATGGCGTAGACCGGAGTTGTCTCCTGCACTTTTGCCTTAGCTTTCTGCACTTGTTGAGCGGTCTGATTGTAGAGATTGAAAGCGAGGGAAGTCTCATTTTCCAGGCGGTCGCGTGTGATCTGGGCTCTCTGAAGGGCAAGACCCTGATTGCTGTCGAGATACTCTGCATAGCGCTGCTGTGCCTTATAATACTCTGTTTTTGCCTCTTCATTGAGAGTTTCAGCATATTCCAGGTCTTTACGAGCCTTGTTTGTGCGGTATTGGGTGACGTATTCCTGCAGACGACTCACCACTGTGTCTGCAAGAATGGCCGACACAAGAGGGTCCTGCATGTTGACTGTGATAGTTACAACATTGGTTTTCTGATCCACACTTGCATTGACTCTGTTGTTGATGGCTTCCACAAGTTTGCTCTCATCTTGCGATAATTGGAAATTATTGACTTTTTTCCCTTCGGGATCTTCCTCATCGTCTGATGATCTGAGCATTCCGATAAGCTTGAAAGGAGCCCCCATCACTGCACCCCACCAAGGAGCCTTCGTTTCTTCTTCAAGAAATTGACGGACTGTGAATTTCTGACCGTCTTCCTTCGTCTCGACCTCCACGTCAAAAAGGCTCGTGGTGAAAGGCACTGAACCAACGACGTCCGGATATAGCTGAGGATATACCGCATCGACTCCGGATGAAATAGAGCCGAATCCCGCCATTGAGGCAAGGGCGCTCAAACCTCCTCCCCCGGCTTTGGCATCAGTGGTCTCCGGCGCAAGCTTGACTGTGGTTGTATATTCTTTAGGTATGCTGAATGCAATAATGACGCCGATTACCGCTCCACAAATGCTCCATACAGCAAGCTTCTTGCGCTGAGCCCAAAGTTTAGACGCGAGTTCGAGAAGGTCTATCTCTTTTTCGTCATCGTTATTGTCGATTATATCTTTTTCTTCCTGCATAGACGTTTCTTTTTAGCTGATGTAAAAAACAGCATGCGGCAACGCCGCGGGTGTGTGATTTATTTGAAGATATTGGTGATTGTCGCAGCCATTGTCGCCACAGAACTGAAACTTGTTGCGAACGCGAGTATCTTTGTCCAGTCTGTCCCGCCGGTATTTGGCTTGCTCGGGACAATAATCTGGCATCCAGGTTCTATTGGCGTATTTCGTTTCGCTTTTGCAACGGATCCATTCATATAGACAACGAATGCTTTCCCTTTCTTGGCGCGTTGTCCGTAACCGCCGGCTTGTTCAACATAATAACTGAGCTTCTTTCCCGGGACATATACAACAGTATTGGGGAACATCACATCGCCTGCTATCTTGACAGTGCTTTGTTGCTCAGGCACGAAGAGCACATCGCCGGGTTTTACAACAATATCGTAAGTGCTTCCGGGATATGCAAGAGCTTTTTCAAGGTCAATGCCGACGCTATAATTGTCTGCAACCACAATTTTGCTGAGTGCGATGGAGTCTCCCTGTCCTGCCTGACTGTTTGACATTGCCATGCGGAGGGTTTCCTGACGCAGCTTATACTCCTCTTCGCTAAGTCTTCGTGTAAGTTGAGCCCCTTTTACGTAAGCTCCTTCAATCAAGCCTCCCGCGCGGCCGATTATGCTTGAGATGCGTTCGTTGCGTTTTTCAATTGCGTAATTGCCGGAAAAAAGCACTTCGCCCCTTAGTTCCACCAGCTCTTGATCTGCATATCCGGGACTCTTTCGCACCTGCACCATGTCGAAAGGCTTGAGAATGAACTTTTCTCCTTCGCTGTGTCCAAGACCTCCGATAATCGAAACGGAGAAATTCTCGGAAAGGCGTTCTGTCGGAGCTGCGGAAGTCGGGTTCACTATTCTGCGGGAGACATCCACCCTGACAGTGGAAGCCCCGTCAAGCAATCCTCCTGCCTGAAGAATAAGGTCTTCAAGACTCATATTCTCCGCGAAGGGATATGTGCCTGGCATCGCTACTTCTCCCTGGATGGAAAGAGTGCCCTGTTGCTGAATTTCGGCAAAGCTTGAAACTACGAGAAGGTCGTTCTTTTTTAAATTTACGTCAGGTTTTGTTCCGTTGAGGATTCCGCCAAGGTCTAAAGCCATTACCTCAAGTTGAAGTTCCGGACCTTCGCGGTATAGGAGCGCACGCTGTGTATAAGCATCGTCTGTGAGTCCTTCAGCTTTAGATATCAGGTCTTTCACAGTGGATAGCTCTTTGCCGATTGCAAATGTCCCCGGGCGATATACAGCACCTTTTAACTCCACTTGATTTGCATACTGGTCAATTGCAGTGCCAACTGTGAGAATATCACCGTCTTTCAGACGATAAGAGGCATATTCATCACGGTCGATGTTATAGAGTTCGCTCCCTTCTCCGGTCTGGCGGGTCAGCCGGACCATACCGGAATAAGCGTCGCCTGTGAAGCCTCCGGCATATCCGATCAATGATTGAATCGTTTCTCCTGGTTTGATTTCGTAATACATCGGACGTTTCACATTGCCGTCGATGTTTACAAGCTGTTCGTAGGGAGGAACAATAATCACGTCGCCTTCCTGCAAACGGATATTTCCTGCGCTTTTGCCCTCGAAGAGATATTGATAGATGTCGACGCCGGCAATTTTCTTACCGTTTCTGAGCACCTGAATATTTCTGAGAGAGCCAATGTCGTTGATGCCTCCTGCGCGATAGAGCGCATGGAATACGGAAGAGAAAGGCGACATCAGGAATGTACCGGGCGTTGCCACTTCTCCCATTATGTCTACCTGGATTGTACGGACTTGTCCGAGAGTCACCTGAATGTCGGTCTCGGCGTCTGTCATCCCGGCATATTTTTTAGAGAAGGCGCTCTTGATGTGTTTGTTGGCGTCGGCAATTGTCATTCCATTGAGATAGACAGGGCCTATTTGTTCAATCATGATGCTTCCTTCCGGAGAAATTGTCTGACGTAGATGATCTTCAGAGTTGCCCCATATATCAATGATCACTTCATCGCCGGGTCCGAGCCTGTAGTTTTGGGGAGTTGCTATGTTCTCGTTGGGCTCGAATGTGAGAGACTGAGTGTTAAAGATCTGATGACCATAGATCTGACGCAGGTTGCCGTTGTAGTAATTGGGGTTGATTGAGCCGCTGAGCTCTCTTGTGACGCCTCCGAGTGAGAGAGATGCCCCGTTGCTTGTGCGGAGTCGGTCGCCGGTTGCGGAGGAGCTTAAAGAAGAGCCGCCTGCTTGACCCGACAGATCGCCCTGGCTTTCGAATTTTGCCTTGATCCGTTTAGCCTGTTCCGGTGTTACTCCTTTGGCAAGAAGCTCTTTGCCAATCTGTTGCTCTGTTTTGCCTGCGGCAGATTGTTGCTTGATGTAAGCGATCACCTCATCATCGGTCATAGCGAATACCGACAATGAGCATAACATTAAAAGGGATAATAGTATGCGCCTTATTTTCATTTTAAGAAATGATTGATTGCTAATCTTATGTGGCTATGCGATAAGTTTTATTTGCCACATTGCCAAAATCTCATGCAAAGGTAATAAAAATGAGCTTGAATACCAAATACATTGAACTGATTTAAACTTTTTCTATTTTAAGATTTCGTCAGATTTTTGAGATGATTTTGAATCGTGAAGAGGGAGTTTGGCGGGCTAAACGACTGATGAGCGATGCAAAATCAGCCAAAAAGATGGCGGAAAATTGAAATAGAGGTCTTAAAATAAAGATTCCTTTAATTTTATTCACATTCCGTAAAAAGTTTAAATCAGTTCATTTTATTGTAGGCTGAATGATATTTGACAGATGAATAAAAATTATTATTTTTGCTATCGCAAAATGGTTATTAGTTTAAAGGTTTGTCCATTTGTCCGTCTTTCTTGAAAGTGGAGAGAACCTTCTGCTTTCGCAGACTAAAGTAGAATTAAATATCAAAGCGATCTACGCATGAAGACTTTTTTTATAATAGCTTCCGGCATTGCCGATGTCCCTGATGAAGAGCTGGGTGGAAAGACTCCGCTCATGCTTGCCGACACACCGTCGCTCGATGCTCTTGCCAAGTGTGGATGCTGCGGGAGTATCCTGACTTTGCCCGACGATGTTGCCCTGACTCGCGAAAATGCAATGTTGTCCTTATTGGGCTATGACCCAAAAAAGGGGATGCCTTGTGTGGAGGAATTGAATGAATTCGGCAAATCGGGTAGCCGTTCAAATAGCGGCATATGTCCCGGTTATTTCATATTGCCTAAGTTTTCCGGGCATGGTGTGGTGATATCTTCTCATAAGGCAGTGAAAGGAATCGGGAAAATGGCTTTGCTAAAGCCGGTAGAAATCGCCGGCATGACCGAGGGTGCGGATTCAATATTGCGCGACAAGGCGTTTGCGGCAATGATGGCGATAGAAAGATATGAATTTGTTCTGTTGCATGTGGAGTGTGCCGCATCAATGTCGAGAAAAGGCGATCTGAGAGGAAAGATTGAGGCGATAGAGAAGATCGACAGGGATGTGATAACCCCGATAGCGGATTACGTCTGGAATGCCAAGGAGCAGATGAACATGGTTGTTGTGAGTGAATGCATCACGTCTTGGCGCTCCCGTGATAATGTGCGCGGGGAAGTGCCGGCTGTGGTATATTTTAATGACGATGTGCCTTACGATACCAAATCATTTGATGAACAATCTGTTGTGGATGGTCCGCTAAACACTCCGTTGCCCGGGGATTTGATAAGGAAACTTGTTACGTTCGAGCCTTTTATAGAAGAAGAGGGTTGATGGTTGATGGTTGAGGGTTGAGAGTTTAGGGTTTAGGGTTTATGGTTGAGAGTTTATGGTTGAGAGTTTAGGGTTTATGGTTTAGGGTTTATGGTTGAGAGTTTATGGTTTATGGTTTAGTGATAATTATATGTAGGGACGCGATACATCGCGTCCGCAGCCGATAGCCAAAGACCGATGGCCAATTAGATTCAATCGTAGAGCGTGACGTTGAGTGCTTTCTCGCGTCGTCTGATTGCTCGGGTCAGTGCTATGTTTGCAAGAGTCCAGACCACAATGTCTCCAATGAATATGAGGTTGGGATTGGCGTATGGCGACAGGAGAACATTAGCCCCTATGAAAGCCACCGACACCGCGAGGATGGTCAACAGCGCCGACGCCTGGTTCATCCCGAGCGCAAGGAGCTTGTGATGGATATGGCATTTGTCGGGAAGGAAGGGGTTACGTCCTTTCCTTACGCGGTGGAAATAGACTCTGAAGACGTCGAAACATGGGACGATGAGCGGAGAGAGCGCCACCATTGCCGGATTATAGTCTACCGTAAGGAAGTCCGGCTTTGCACACATTACGGCTATCGCGCAAAACACGAGCACCATGCCGGTGGTCAGGGCTCCGGTGTCGCCCATGAATATCTTTTTCTGTTTTTTTGCGTCGCCAAACACATTATAGTAAAAGAACGGGAAAAGGGTTCCCGCGCATGCCGCCGCGAGCATCGAGTAGATGAACTCACAGCCGTTGAAGAATACTACTGCGTAAAACACGAGGGCTATGGTGCTGAGTCCCGAAGCGAGCCCGTCGATACCGTCGATAAGGTTAATCGCGTTTACTACATATACTGCCACAAGAATAGAGAAAATCCAGGCGAGCCATGTAGGAAGTTCGTGCAGCCATAGCATTCCGTATAGATTGTCGATATACATTCCGGAGGATGCGAGGAGGACAGCACAAATGACTTGAACCACGAATTTAGCCATATATCTCACTCCTATCAGGTCGTCGGCAATCCCGACGAGATATAGAAGAATTATGGCGCAGATTTCAAAATAGATTGGGACGAGGGTCAAAGATAAGGCGTCTTCCATCATTGAGGAGGTGAACCTCAGGTTGATGGCGATGACGAGTGCAAGGGAGAAAAGAAATGCCGGGAAGAAAGCGATTCCCCCGAGGCGGGGTACAATGCCACGATGAATTTTCCTTTCGTCGATCTCGTCAAAGAGCTTCCGGCGAAAAGCTATGAGAATGATCTTTGGAATAAGGATTCCAGCCACGAGCACGGAGACGGCAAAACTAAGCAGATCATTTTCGAGCCAATATAGCATTATATCCTGAGCAAACATTAAATTCAAAAAAAATTAGTGCCTTAACAAAAAGACGGGATTACAGGCGTGTCTTAAATTGCTTTTTGCAAAATTACGAAACAAAATTGATAATGTCAAAAATAACGGCGTAAAAAAGAAAAAGGCTGACTCACGTCAGCCAAATTTCCTTCAATTAAAACAACAATAACAACTTTTTTCAGAACGCTTATAGCAGTATATCTTTTGAACCCCGGAGGGTTCTTTTTCTCTATTTCCATCGGTGAGCAGCTTTATCAACCGCTTTACGACAATATAACAAGGGCACCTTCCGGATGGTTCAGTGCCCTTGTTAAATTTTTAAATTTTATATTAAATCGCGATAAATATCAAGTGCCGCCTCGATTTCTTTCAGCTCGGGAAGACAATCTATTTCAGGTACTCCCGGCTCAAGAAGCAGTGTGAAGTTTGGTCTCCCGGATGTTGCGTTCTTTTTGTCATGAGCCATAAGGTTGATAAGCAGCGGGATGTCTTCGCATTTAATATCCGGTTTGGGATAGACCGGCTTAAGGATCTCATTGGCGTAGCGATATACTTCAGACGAATCCAGACCTTTAAGCATGTGGCTTAAAATAAGCTCGACCAACATTCCGTGTGCCACAGCCTCTCCATGTGCAAGTGGCAGGTGACGTTCTATTGCAAGGCTTTCGAATGCATGCCCGGCGGTATGTCCGAAATTCAAGATTTTTCTCAATCCTTTCTCGGTCGGATCTTGAGAAACCACGTCTTCCTTGATTTCCACACAACGTTTCATCGCGCTTTCAAGGAGCTTGTGATCAGCCAACACCTTATCCACGTCGAGTAGAGATTTATATAGGTCGGCATCGGCAATTAGTCCGGTTTTAATCATTTCGGCATATCCGGAAATAAGTTCGCGCCGTGAAACAGATGATAGCGGGGCAGCGGATATGATCACTTCCGACGGGAGATGGAAGGCTCCGATCTCATTCTTAAGACCATTGAAATTCATTCCGGTCTTACCCCCGGTGGCTGCGTCTACCGCTCCGAGCAGGGTGGTGGGGACATTGATGAACCTTATTCCACGTTTGAATGTGGCTGCGGCAAAACCGCCTATGTCGGTGACAAGTCCACCCCCGATGTTAACTATCAAACTTTTGCGCGTGGCTTTTGCATCTTCGAGAGCATTCCAAATTTTTATGACGGAGTCTATATTCTTATGATCTTCCCCGGGGGGAATCACTATCTTATTTGCCTGCGAAAGGGTTTTTGAATTTGCAAAAGCCGGTATAACCAGTCTGTCGACATTCTCATCTGTCACGACAGTCACCGTGGCAGGGTTTAAATCTTCAACAACCTTGTCAAGTTTATTTGCAATAGGGTTGGGCAGATTTGTCTGAAGCCAGTCGGCGAATTCATCCATGGATGAGAAAATAATATCGGCACCCTCTTTTTCAAATTCTTCCCTGGGTATCGGGCCTGTGGTTACGGCGACTGTGAAGCATCCTGCCGCTTTGCCGGCACGCACTCCTAAGGGGGCGTTTTCTATAATTATTGCATCTTCCGGTTTGATTTTCGCTTTTTCTAACCCTTTCAGATATGGCTCCGGATCCGGTTTGCCATGCGCCACATCTTTTGCTGTGACCCTCATGTCGGCAGGGAATGCACCGGGGTAATCATTGTCAAGATTGTCGAGAAGGCTGCTTTGCCCCGATCCAGTGACAAGCACACGGGGAATGCCGGCAAAAATAAAAGCCCTGAGCATACGGTCGGCTCCCGGCATCGGTATTTTCTTGCCTGATTCCACAAAAAGTTGTGACTTTCGGGCATAAAGCTCCTTTTTTTCGTTGTCGGTAGCGTCTCTACCCAGTTCTCTATTGAAAATAAGATTAATAGTGGCAGCTCCGGTCATACCTTCATATAGGAAAAATTCTTCCGGAGAAGTTATGATGCCTTGTTCTTCCATCATGCGATGCCATGCGCGGGCATGGTGAGGCATCGAGTCATACAGCACGCCATCCATGTCGATCAGTGCGGCGCGTATCCCTTGGGGAAAAGGTGTGTTCATAATTATAATCTGTTGCCCGGTGTGAGATATGGGGCATTTTTATTAAGGAACGTTGAAAACATAGTCATGATTGTTTTTAGCATCATATTTGGCTGCATTTTCTATGAAAAGTAGCCATCCGTGTTTCAACTGACGCATTATATTGACATTTGCCGATTCTCGGAGATCGGCTGCGATTTTACGCTCCCTGCCATCTTTGATCCCGTCTCCGCCGAAACGAATTTCAGGGTGATGATAGTTGCCCACAAGATTTATTCCAAAGGGGAAATGGAATGGTGAATGCATCAATCCGAGATGATAGTATATTTCTCCCTGAAGGTTGTTGACTCCTCCCAACATGATTTCATAACCTCCGCATTTAATGGAGAATGGAGCCACTTGCAGGAGGTTGTCGTGAAACGAGCCGTGTGCTGTGAAATCGCCTATTTTCAACGGTCCGTCTCCCTTCAACAACAGAAAATGAGTGATTCTTGCTGTCTTTTTGTCACGTGCGTATTGGATGCTGTCGCCCGAGAGGGTCAATTCCCCTTCAAGTGACGGGGTGTTGAGAAACATGTCGGGAAACATCAAGAATTCTCCTTCGGCTTTTGCCGACAATTCCCCGGAAAGATTTGCAAGCTCAGGGGTCTTGGCAACAAGAGATGGGAATGCAGTGAAAAATTTATCGAAATCAAAGTCATCCACTCCTATATTGAGATGCATGAAGATATCGTCAAGTTGTTTTGTTGAGTAAGTCCAGTCGACTGAAGCGGAACAGAACCCTGATCCGATGTTGAGATTACCGATTCTTGCAACCCCGTCATGAAGTGATAATTCGGTGGACAGGGGTTTAAAAGTCCACCCCTGATATTCCGCACGGTCGGAATGCAATCGAAGGTTTGCCCGGATATTCCGGGGGATTGCAACGCACAGTGAGTCGGCGGCAGTGTATGGTCCAAGGGGAGGAACGGTAAAACTGACGGGTTTTCCGGTAGATTTTGCAACTCCCGCATAGTATGTACCCGCAAGCTCATTGATGTTGACATCAGAAAAATCAGCGTCCAAATCCACGATGAGCAACGCCGGTGAAGATGATGAAAGGAATTGCCGCAATCCTTTGATCTTTCCTGATATCTGTGCTGATGATGACCTTGATTCAAGATTCAGACTTGCAATCGAAAGAGAGTCGATATCTGTAGAGAAATTTAAATTTGAGAAGTGGTTGACAGCCGGATATGCCTCTGCCAGTAAATACCCTTTTGCTGCCGATATGTCGGCTTTAAGGTTTAACAGGCTCAGGGCGGATTGCATCATCGGGGGAATCTCCGCGACAAGGTATAGTGGCGTATGGCGTGTGCGGCAGGCTATCAGTGAATCCCCGTTAGATGAATAATGGAAAGTCTGTCCGGATGACGGTGTCCAGGGTGAATGACGTAGGGATGCGTTCATATTCAAAGCAATGTCTGTCGATTCGAATTGCATTCCAGGCTGATAGGAAGCGATGCGGTCTGACTTGACATCGGCTTTTCCGGCAACGGTGGGATTGGAGATGTTTCCCCCTGTGCCTAATTTTGCTGAAATACGGGTGTTTTCGAGAGTGGTGACAGAGGAGTCGGCAAGATTCCTGATTTCAGTTTTTTCAGCAACCGAAGCAAGATTCATTTTCCCGTCTGATAAAGAATCTAAAGACAGTGACGGCAAAACCGCGCGAATGTCAAGGACCACTCCTGATATTGAAGCGATCAATTTTTTTGCTGTATCGGTTATTTTTAAATTCTTTGACTTGAAATTGCCGTCAACGGTAAGGTCTCTGACCTTCTTTCCCGTTAAATCTGCGAGGCGGCATGATATGTTTGTATTTCCATTTAGAGAACCTTCCATCTTAAGAGGAGAGTCAGACATGAAGATTTTGGTGAGTTTTGATATGTTTGCCAGGCATTTGATGTCAGCATTTATAAGCGGGTTGCCATTCAGCAGTTCTTTTGCCGATCCGGAGAACGAAAACTCGGAACCGTCTGACAGTAATGAGCAATTGTAGATTTCAAGTCTGTTTGCCTCATTCTTTCGCGGATCAATGTCGAGGAATGCCGATAAATTTATATCGGAAAAATTAAACTCCCGTTTTGGGGAAATGGAATAAATTATTCCGGCGTTTTTGACTTCTATATTGGTAGTGAATGCCGGTAGATTGGATATGGAAATCCGGTTACTGTTTGCGTTTTTAATACAGAAAGGCTCGGTGAGATTGATGTTTATTGCAAGAGGAAGATGTCCGTTGATATTTTTAAGATTGTCGGATAAGTTGTCAGGAAACATATTGAACAACGGAAGCGCATCGGGGACACTAATGTCTGTTGACAATGAATTGATCACAGGGGTTTCTCCGGCAATCATGTCAAGATCTGTTGATGTCTTTATACCTGCAAAATCAATTGCGAATTTTGTCAGGTATATGGTAATGGGATCAAATTGTAGTCGTATTGTGCCGTTTATGTCGATAGGTGAAGCTTGAGGGATACGGACATTTTTTATGTTTCCGTCGGCTATGGCGGAAACAGACATTGCGTATGTGTTGTCGATATCTCCCTTTGCGAGTGTGAATCTGTTGATTTTTACGTCTGCAGATGATTGCGACATTACATCGGAATATGACAATACCACGGGAGCTGAAATATCTATGGCGTCGATTGAAACGTGTGTTATGTCCCTTCTTGGATGCATGCGGGGAAATATGGAGTAATTGTTGATAGAGTCACTGTAAGAGACAAGGTTGACCTTGGGAGACGATATCTTGATTTCCCTCAGATCGATCTCCCCTTTAAGCGTCTTTATAACGTTCAAGCCGGCTTCGATTGCTCCTGTGGAAGCAAGAAAATCACAATTGTCGGGTAGTTTATGCCGTATTGATGTCGGCAGATTCTTTAAGGCCCTTGAGTTTATGCTCAAAGAATCGATGTGGACATGCAGATTCGGGAAGGTGGACCAGAATGTGTAAGACACATTTGAAACCTTGACTTGAGCATTTAGATACTTGCTCCCTTCTCGGCTTATGATATCTGAAAGCCTTTCCGGAGTGAGATACAGATTCACACCGACAAAAAAGATGATTATAACTGCGGCTACAGCTCCTAAGGTGCATACGGTGATTTTAAGAGCTTTTTTTATAATGCCGGATTTAATATGTGATGGGCTTGTGGGATGATTAGACATAGCGGGTTGAAGGTTTAGAGTTGAGAGTTTTCCGTTTTCCGTTGGAACAATGGTCCCGATTAATCAAGATTTAACTCGATTAATAATGAATCTCCCGACGGACAACGGGAAACGTCCAACGTGCGACCATAAACAGAAAACACCTAACCCCCGATCTGCGTTTAATAATTGACAAAGATTTATTAATTTTGCAACCTAAGAATTAACCACCATTTTGAGAAAGCAAAATCAAATCTATATGACACGTGAAATACCCGATATAGTCGAAGAAGTGGCTAAAAAGAGCAAGGTTAAAATACTGTTTGTTTGCCTTGGAAATATATGCCGCTCACCGGCTGCGGAAGGGGTGATGAGAAGCTTGGTGGATGAAGCCGGTTTGCAGGATCGGTTTGAAATCGATTCTGCAGGCTTGTACGGAGGTCATGCCGGCGACCTTCCTGACCGGCGCATGAGGCTACATGCGTTTCAACGTGGGTATAATCTCGTGCATCACAGTCGACAGGTCAGAATGTCGGATTTCGATAAATTTGATTTGATTGTAGCTATGGATCATAGCAATTTCGACCGGTTGCGCGGCATGGCTTCCACTTTGGATGATGAACGTAAGGTGGTCAGAATGATAGATTTTGTACAGGGTTTCCCACAGTGCGATTGTGTACCGGATCCTTATTACGACGGCGCGGAAGGATTTGAACTTGTGCTTGATCTTCTTGAAGACGGTTGCCGCAATATGTTGAAAAATTTGATGCCGGTGTAATCTTTCAGGCAAAAAGATTGTCTAATATATAGGGTTTAGGGTTTAGGGTTTAGGGTTTAGGGTTTAGGGTTTAGGGTTTAGGGTCATTAGTGGATTAGTCATTAGTGAATTAGTCATTAGTCATTAGTGAATTAGTTATTGGTCATTAGTTATGAATAGTAAGTTTCAAATAATTCTTAAACTATAAACCGTATACTATAAACCAACGACCGATGACCGACGACCAACGACCGACGACCAGCGACCAAAGACCAACGACCAAAGACCGATACAAAACAATATTGAATATGAAAAAACTGATTATAAGCATGCTCGCCTTTGCAGGCGTTTCAATGGGTGCAATTGCGGCTGATACTCCTACTTTCCCCGGAGGAAAAGAGGCGTTGGATAAGTTTATATCCACCAACCTTATCTATCCCCAGACTTCAAAATCGATGGGTGTGGAAGGAGTAGTGAACGTTCAGTTCACTGTAAATACAGATGGCTCCATCGGGAGCATCAAGATTGTAAGGATGGTAGATCCGGATCTTGAGCAGGAGGCAATAAGAATAGTGAAGAAGATGCCGGCATGGATACCTGCTGATAAAGACGGTGTGCCGGTAGAGGCAACCGCTCAGGTTTCGGTGCCTTTCGTGCTTTCTGATGATGAATAATTTTTGCTATCGCAAAAGGGTTAAGGGGTTAAGAGGTTAAGGGGTTATATTAATTTTTGCTATCGCAAAAGGGTTAAGGGGTTAAAGGGTTAAAGGGTTATTATTTTTTTGCTGTCGCAAAAAAAAGTTAAGGGGCTATAAGGTAATTATTCAGTAAAAGCTTGTCGTAAAAGATAAGCTCTCTTTAAATTGAATATTAACCTTATAACCCCTTAACCTTTTAACCCTTTTGCGATAGCAAAAATTATTTTGTTTTGGGAGTTTCTTCTGTTGGAGCCACGGTAGCTTTTATAGTCATGATGACCACGTCGGCAGGTTCAAGACCTATTTGCGATGAGCGTTGACCGAAGATAGTTCTTGCGCTTGTGGCGAACTTGCCGGTTTCTCCGCTTTTGAGCGACTTCAGAGCTTCGCTTACCGGTTCGGGGAGATTACGGGAGCCTACTTTGACTTTTGTGGGAAGCGGGGCTTCAATCTCCTTGCCGTCAGCTTTCGCGAGAGTGATTGTGGCGTCTACTTCGTCACCGTCTTTAATCTGCACCCCGTCAGCTTTTTCAGTGACTTCTCCATAAAGATTCTCTCCGATCGCTTTCAGTTTGAGGTTTGCGGCAGCTTTTGAAAGATTTTCTGTAGCGGCTTTATTATCGCGCTCCTCTTTCTTGGAATTAAATTCTCCCATAAGACGATAGAATTCACGTTGCATGTCGGATGGATTAGCCAGTGAATCGGAAGAGAGCGCCTCTGCGAGACCTTCGAGGAACACTTTCTTATTCAGCTTGATGTCGTAGTCTTTTTGAAACTGCTGAAAGTTCATAGCCATCTGCATACCGAGGAACACGCCGCGGTTGTAAGCCTCATTGTTGTCTTTGGTAGCGTTAAGACCTGCCTGCACTCCCATTACGTAGGCTTTTTTCGCTTCAGGAGTGGCAAGGGTGGTGTCGCGTTGAGCCTCGCGGTCATATTCTGCACCCCTCATCTGAGCGAAATAGTAGATAAGCGAGTCAGCTTTAGAAGCGTCGGAGACGTCTGAAAGAGGTTTAGCCTCAGGATTCTGGCAAGCTGCGAAAGCAAGACCGCAAGCCGCCATTAAGAGATAAGATTTAAATTTCATGTTGAATAGAGTCATTGAGTTGAGTAGGGTTCTGGGTATTTCCTGTTTCCGAAGCGGGAGCCACCACCACTTCAACGGTGTCGCCCGATGGGACCATATCTGAAGCCCTTCTTCCCTTACAGGATACGAGGGAAAGAGATAAAACCGCGACCGCCATGAATATGGCAGTGCGCGGTTTGATAAATTTGTTGTTCATATATCCGTTCATTGGTTCACACCGATGAGGAGAACCTGGAAAATAAGGTCGGAATTTGGAGGAATTGCACCGGGGGCACCCTGTTCGCCGTATGCAAGGTTTGACGGGATGTAGAAGATAGCTTCTCCACCTTCTTTCATAAGTTGCAGACCTTCGGTCCATCCGGGTATCACGCGGTTAAGCGGGAAAGTTGTGGGTTCCCCACGGCTGACAGAACTGTCGAATACAGTGCCGTCGGTAAGCATGCCGGTGTAGTGTACTGTCACGGCATCAGTTGCTCCGGGAGCTTTTCCTGTCCCTTCGGTGATCACGGCATACTTGATGCCTGATGCAGTGACAGCGTATGTGGAGTCTGAAGGGGTGTCGGATTTCTTGTCGGCGTTATTAAAGAAATCAGCACCATATTTCGCAAGGTCTGCGGTAGGGGTTGCTGCCTTTTCTACAGTGGCTACCATTTCTTCAATCACTTTGGCTGAATCTTCCTGTTTTGCTTTGTTGCCGTTGCAAGAAGTAAGGCCGCCCATTGCGAGTATAGCTATGGCTGCCGTGAAGGCTACCGGAATAAAAATCTTTTTCATTATGTTTATGCAGTTTTTATTTCTTTACAACTTTTATAAGTTCCACGTCGAAGATAAGGGTGGAGTGGGGCGGGATAGCGTTGGGCACACCCTGTGGACCGTAAGCGAGGTCGGAAGGGATAAAGAATGTGTATTTTGCACCCTCTTTCATAAGCTGCACGCCTTCTGTCCAACCGGGGATTACGCGGTTGAGAGGGAATGTGGCGGGTTCTCCGCGGTTTACGGAGCTGTCGAATACGGTGCCGTCGAGGAGTTTGCCGGTGTAGTGCACTGTCACCTCGTCGGTTGCGGTAGGCTGTGCGCCTGTGCCTTCTTTGTCAACGATGTATTGAAGTCCGGAAGCGGTTTCTTTTACGTTTTCTTTTTTCTTGTTCTCCGCAAGGAATTTCTCGCCTACCGATTTGATTTCGGCGGCTTTCTTTTCGGTGAGTTCCTGAAGATATTCCTGTATTAGCTTATTAGCCTCTTCCGGTGAGATTTTTGTTTCTTTGCCGTCGAAAGCTGCATGAACGCCTTCATCGAATTCTGCTTTGTCGAGGTTGCTGACCCCCATTGCGCGGAGCTGCTGGCCGAGCGCCATGCCCCATGCATAACTTAATTTATCCATTGTCTTTTGTTTTTGTAATGCTTCTCGGAATTTTGGTTTCTATAAAGCACTGATTGTTAATCTAATTTAAGTTTCGCAAGCTCACTTAAGGTTTGGAGGTTAAGGGGTTAAAGGGTTATATCTATAGATAATATCTAACGAAGCCGGATATCTTTCCACAATTGGAGATTAACCTTTTAACCTTATAACCACATAACCCTCAACTTTCGCTTGCGAAAGTTGAATAATCTAAATTTTGGGTGGTTTGACAAGATCGGCTGAATCAGTCGGCTGAAATAAACAAGACTACTGATGCTGCCGGGTTATGTCGACCCTTAAGAATATAACGTCTCAGTATTGAAATTGTTATTATATTGTTCAACTTTCGCTTCCGAAAGTTGAACAATATAAGGTTATAAGATACATGCCGTTGCTCAATCGAGCGCCGCTTTGAGATTCTTGAGTTCCTTTGCTGTGAGCACCTCATAGTCTTGAACGTAGCCTGTTTTCGATCCCTTGAAACGGTATGTCACGCCTACATGGGCGTCGGCGGCAGTTATAAGCAGGGAATCTCCTTCTATCCCGTTTTGGAGCAGGCGCGACATTTCTTCTTTACCTATTTTTATGATTTTCCCTTCAAGTTTTTTATGTGATGTCTTGTTCTCATCCACTTCATAATTATATACTATGAGATTGGGCTGCAACTCAACGTTTTTAATTGACAGTCCGTCTTCAATATCATTGGGCAAAGTGGAATTGATTTTTTTAATAAACCTGTTGAGCTTTAGATGCGCTTCCTCTGCAAGCTTGGCTTTTTCTTTACCCGACTGGAGAAATCGGTCGGATTCATCAGCGTTCAGACGCAGGTCGAACCAATCACGGCCCTTCTCATCAAAAAATCTCCAGCACATGTCTATATCCGCCGATTTCGCAAGGTTTATGAGATGAGAATGCTTCACCGCCATTTTTTCTTTAAACTCCTCTTTCCATTCCGGATCGTGCCATAGTTCGTCAAGACCTTGAGCCAGGCGGTTGCCGTAGAAATCTTGGTCAAGGGTAGTCATCACGACGATTGCGTCATCTTCCACGGCGGCATCATAAAATACAATCATGTCGTCAAATTCAGGAAAATGCTTTGTAAGCTTGTGGAGGGAGCGCTTAAGCTCCATGTTTTCCGATGGTCTTTTGGCGCCGCATGCCGTGAGAACGCAGATGCCCGTGATAATGGCGACAATAGCCAAAGATAGTCTGATGATATTCTTGTTCATAATGTGTCGGTTTTTTAGAGTATGGAACAATCTTATTTTCAAACCCGAAAGATGAAGGTCTCGTTAGCCGACTGCAAATTAACGAAATTTTTAGTCAGTATGTTTCCCTGTCTGCAAGGCAAAGATTCCTTTCTGCCGCTCAATTTCTGCCGTCAGCTGTTCTTTAGTAGGGAGGTAAGTGAAGTATTTGGCTGCGTAGATTTGTTTGCTGTCTTTCAGAATTGAATATCGGGCTAAATCCTTGCTTGTCTCAGAGCAAAGAAGCAATCCGATTGTTGGATTATCACTTTCTGAACATTTCAATTCGTCGTACATACGGATATACATATCCATCTGACCGACATCTTCGTATGTTATTTGAGAACTTTTTAAATCTATGAGTAGAAAGCATTTGAGGATATAGTTGTAAAACACGAGATCGATGTAATACTCACCCATATCTGTTTTTATCCTTTGTTGACGCGCGACAAAAGCGAACCCTTTCCCAAGTTCGAGTATGAACTTCTGCAAATGGTCTATGATAGCTGATTCCAGATTTGTCTCGGAATACGCAAGATCTTGAGAGAATCCTAAAAATTCTGCCACAACGGGATTGCGTAGGAATTTATGTCGGTCTTTCTGATAATCGGCAGTCAAGCGCTGCATCTCATCAATTACTTCTCCTCGTTTTGACTCAGGGGTCTGTAGCAACCTATAATAATACTGGGAGCCGATGTTCCGGTTCAACGTCCGGACACTCCATCCTTCACCTGCCGCTTCGCGCATATACCAGTCGCGTTCATCTTCATCCTCGATTCTCATCAACCGCTCGTAGTGAGACCAAGACAAATTGGAGGGAAGCATCTTTCCCAATTCCAATTCGGCAGACAGAGTCTGCCCCTTTATAGCCATCTCACTTATGGATTTAGCAGACACTATCTGCTGAATTGATGTGTCGAATTGGGCAGACAGCGCCTGCCCAATTATTAAATTATTGAATGTCAGATAAAATTTTCTAAAGCTCTTGATATTTACGACAGAATATCCCTTGCCAAACTCAGCGGTTAACGCCTCTGAGGCAAGTTCAATGATGTGTTTACCATATTTAGCTCTTTTTTGTCCATGCTGCTCCTGCTCTACAATGCGACGACCTACAAGCCAATTACTGACAACTTGATAAATGTCGGCGGCTTGGTACGCCCTTTGTTTGGCGGTATATATTATCGTCTTGATGTCGTTGATGAATTGCTTGTCATCAGCGGATATATCATTATATGGATTAAGGTCAATTCCCATTTTGCAAAGATACGAAAATATTCTGATTCAGATGGCTTAAAACTTAATTGGATTTGAGGTTTTATTAGAAATTCAACTTTCGCTTGCGAAAGTTGAGGGTTATGAAGGTTATGAGGTTAAAAGGTTAATATCCAATTGTGGATAAATATCCGACTTTCTTGAATCTTATGTATAACTATAACCTTTTAACCCCTTAACCTCAACTTTAAGTGAGCTTGCGAAAGTTGAATAATTTAGTAAAAGAGTTATTGTGTTCCATAATGAATGGAGGAAGCCACCAGGATATTGATGGTCCATATCATGAATTCTTCCCGATTATACTTTCCATTAATAGATAAACCCTTGTGCCTATACTTTGAGGCCAGCGATCTGCCGGATTTATGTCAAGTTCCCTTGCAATACTTTAGACGCGTTGGGGAGTAAATTCAGGGCATTATAGTTCGACTCAGAATATGAACCTAACAGGTCGCGCATACGCTTTTTAAGCCAAGTCAAACCTGATTTATTCTTTCGGTTCAATGCCAGTTTCTTTGTCGTGGCATCATCATATTCCCTGATATCTTCTAAATGTAGCAACAGCCATAACTCGAAACAAGGATTGCTCATACAGAAATGAAGATGTGAATTTTGTGAGCACAGCTGTGCCACTTGCGAGAGCATCCGCTCATGCCAGCGGTCACGGTCAATCACAAGCCATAGTTCATCGTCGTCCTCAATATTGTATTCCCGCATGAAATCGGCAATCTGGGCATGGACGCTTTCTGGTGAAGATTCGTTGGAATCCCGATCGAGTATCTCGACATGAACATTTGGCGCACGGAGCCGTTCTTTCACCGCTGAGAAATAGATTGATTCAGTGCATCGCCCCTCGCTTGCAATCACTACCAACCGGGCAGAACGTACACCTTCCAGACGTGCAAAATCCTTACGCTTTCTCATTGTCCTGCCAGTTTAGTGTGTTAATAGGAGCGAAGAAAGGGATTGCACTGTATCGACCTTGCAAATACCCTTTCTGCACATTTTCCCGTGGCTTGTATTCTGCAAGCGATACCAGTCGGGATGCGCCGTTTTTATCTTTTTCTACAAACCATACTTCATCGGAACGTATAATGTCGAGATTAAGTAGATTGCATTCATGCGTCGAGATTACGAGCTGGGTATCCCTCTCCGATGAAAGTTCGTGCAGGTAGCACTCGATGAGTTTTTGCGACAACAGCGGGTGCATACTGCGATCAAGCTCATCTATCATATAATCTACCTCATTCTGTCCGAGGTCAATGAGCATAGGTATGAAATCAAGCAAGCGGATTGAACCATCCGATTCTTCGTCCATCTCAAACACTACCTCGTCATTGGCCTCATTGCGGTGCACTGCCTTCTGCTTGAAGATTGTGTATGTTCCGTCTTCCTTGAAGTCGAAGAAAAAGCACTCGTTGCTCTCGGGGGCGGCCACGAGAGCCGTGCGTCCCGGAGTGGAACTGCTTATGATTTTATCAAGCAACCTGTCCGGCAGATTGGTTTCCTCCTTTGAGCGTACCGGGAATCTACGGATATCGACTATTCCTGTATTGAAATACTGAAGTAGACGGCGAGTGGCATCGTGGAATTTCTCATCCTGCTCTGCATTGAATGAGATGCCACGGAAACGTGTGCCCGGAAATATTATGCGCAGTCCTGACGCGAACCATGAATACGCAGTCTTTATTGCACACACTCCTTTGCCGTTGCGTTCGATATATTCCGAAATAAAGCTCTTTTTAGCTGGGGTGCCTTCTCCTAAGAATCTTACAAACTGAGTAACCGAAGAGTCACCATGGATATAACCGAACTCAAATTCGTTGCCGTCCTGACCGGATTTGCGGGTGAAAATAAGTTTGTCGCTGCGGCTGTTGATCTCGTAAAGCCATTCCTCTTTGATTCCGTTTATTGAGAACTCCAGTCCGTATGCAAAGTAGCGGCCGGCGGTCTTGAACTCAATCTCAATCTTCGAGACGGATTTTATCGGTTTTGTCAGTTTGAATGGCTCAAATTCTCCTGTAGGAAATCTTCCCACAGCAATCTGCTGTATTAAAGCGATGGCTTTAATCACATTACTCTTACCGGAGGCATTCGCACCATAAATCACGCCGATTTTCAACGCCGATATATCATCACGTTTCTGCGCCCTGCTTACATGGGTAGGATGGACCGTCCCCTTGCCGGCAACGAAACTTATTGAGGTCTCTTCTTTGAAGGAGTAAATGTTCTCGAATGTGGCTCTTAGAATCATTATTTGTCGTACGGTTACATTGTTTGTGCAAAGATAGGACAAATAATCTATCAAACCAAATATATGCTGATAGTTTTATGTAAAAAAGTTGTTTGTATATGACATGCTAAGAGATTCTTGACTCAGTTCTTTCAATAAAAAATGATGGGAAGGTATTGCGCATATGAACAATTATGTTTAACTTTGCGGCGGCTTTGAGACCGATAGTGTCGGTTTGGAGCTTTAGGATTGTCTTATGGTGTAATGGTAGCACTGCAGTTTTTGGTTCTGCCTGTCCAGGTTCGAATCCTGGTAAGACAACATTAAAAACACAGCTGATCAGTTCGGTCAGCTGTGTTTTTTGTTAAACCGTTTGAAAACAAAAGCATATAAGATGCTTATAGATTAACAAAAGTGCGTAAGGGGTTGATAAATTAACAAAAGAACAGAAGGATTAAGATTAACAAAAGAACAAAAGAACAAAAGAATTAAGACCAACATAGGGACAGAAGAATTAAGATTAACCTTATAGCCCCATAACCCTCAACTTTCGCAATCGAAAGTTGAATAATTAATTGGAAGTGTCGGATGAAATGTGTAAATTTGCAGTATCGCAACCGCCAGTTCCGAACTGACTGTTGCGATACCTTCCAAAACATGAGGCAATGAGATTCTTTGATCGCAAAATAGAAATTGAGCGACTGCTCACGATCCGTGAACAGTCGCAGAAGTCTGCCCGATTCACGATACTGACCGGCAGACGTCGCATCGGCAAAACCTCCCTGGTAATGCATGCTTACAGCCCTGAAAATGTGGTATACCTGTTTGTGTCGAGAAAATCGGAAAAGGAACTGTGTTCCGGTTTCAAAAAAGAGATCGAACAAAAACTCGGGATTCCCCTCTTGGGCGCTCCCGACTCTTTTGCCGACGTGTTTGAATTTCTCATGAAAGTGTCGTCTGAACGTCAGATTACTGTCTTTATCGATGAATTTCAAGATTTTTATCTTGTAAACCAGTCGGTATTCAGCGACATGCAGCGCATTTGGGATCTCAACAAAGATAATTCCAAGATAAATCTGATTGTGGGTGGGTCGATAAACTCTCTGATGAACCGTATCTTCCGCGACAGGAAGGAGCCTCTTTTCCAACGCGAGACCGGCATGATCAAACTGAAGGCTTTCACCACGGATGTGCTGAAAGAGATTTTCAGAGAATATTGTCCGGATCATACTGCAGACGACCTCCTTGCGCTTTATGCTTTCACCGGCGGAGTCGCGAAATATGTAGAACTGCTGATGGACAACGGTGCCTTCACAAGAGAAAAGATGCTTCAGGAGATCATTCGCGACGGCTCTGTCTTCATCGATGAGGGGAAGATGATGCTGATCGGTGAATTCGGGAAAGAGTATGGCACTTATTTCTCGATACTCTCGGCAATCTCCCGGGGAAGAAACACACGAAATCAAATAGAAGATGCCACCGGACGCGAGGTGGGAGGCTATCTCTCAAGACTGGAAGGGGATTACGAACTGATTGCCAAGCAACAGCCGGTTTTTGAAAAGTCTACCAATAAGAATGTGCGTTACGCATTGCGCGATAATTTTCTTACATTCTGGTTCCGGTTTATCTTCAAGTATAACTATATGCTTGAAATATCGGGATTCGACCGCCTGAGGGAGATTGTGGAACGTGATTATGACACGTTTTCAGGATATATGCTGGAGCGATATTTCCGTGAAAAAGGGATAGAGTCGGGGATGTTCACAAGGATAGGGGGATGGTGGAACCGCAAAGGTCAGTGTGAGATAGATCTTGTTGAGGTCGACGAGATGTCGGAATCGGTGAAAGTATTTGAGATAAAGCGGAATCCCGAGAGGATCGACATGCGGTTGGTGGAAGAAAAGGTTAAAGAGTTTCTCTCGGTGGTGAAAGAATTGCATGGTTATGACGTGAAAGCCGGCGCTCTGTCGCTCCAAGACATGTGAATAATAAATAATTTAAGTTTCGCAAGCTCACTTAAGGTTTGAAGGTTAAAGGGTTAAGGGGTTATGTTTATGCATAATATCCAAAGAAGCCATATATCTGTTCACAATTGTAAATTAACCCTTTAACCTATAATCCTATAACCCAAATTAGTTGATAATGTTAAATAATGTTAAATAGGGGTTATTTGTGCTTGTAGGAATAAGTTATATTGGCTTTCTGTATTATCTTTGCAAAAAATTATCAATACTTGTTCAATAATACTTGTTCTATGTCTAATAAATATCTCCTTCTTGCCGCAACGTCGGCCTTGATGTTCGCGTCATGCTCTGACGACATCAACCAAGGGGGTGAAAATACCCCCCCCACAACAGATAACTTACTGAAACTTAAAACGTTAGATGTTTCTTCGCAAGCTGACCGTATCACATTTCCCGGTCAGACCAGAGGTCCGAAAGCTGACAGACTTCAGCTCGTGGCTAAAATTGCACCGCTTGATGACGCCGCTACTAACAAATGGTCGGCAACCGGTATAGCTTTCTCAAATGGAAAGGCATATATTTCATGGCATTCAGATCATCAGGCATCTAACCCCGCTGAAACATGGGGAGGCGCTCTTGATGAGATTGAGATAAGCGCTCTCGGAACAGAAAATGGTTCTGTCGACAAGACAAGCGTCTTCACACGTACGCAGACACTTACTTCTGCAAAACTTAATAACGTAATTGCTCAAGGCAATACTCTTTACTTCCCTATTACAGATTCAAAGAACGGCGCGGTAGTCGGTCGTATGGAGATCGGTGGTGAGACCATCGACACTGTTGCCGTACCCGGTTCATCTGTCAACGCTGTTGCAATGCACAACGGCGCACTTTATGCTGTGTCAGGTTACGCCGGCGGTGCATACACGATCAATTATTCCCCTGCGGAGGGATCTCGTAAATTCGCTGTGGTAGATGGCACTTCCGTAGCCGAAGACTTCGGTGGTAAGTATATTGCCGGCGGATATGTGCTTCGCACTAATGATGACGAAGCACAGCTCGTCAGTCTGGCAGATGGTTCTACCCGCGGTCTTGGCGCTCCCCTTACTTCAGAGGAGAAAGATGCCGAGTCTTATGATCCCGCCACCGGCAAATGGACTTTGACCGGTAACAAGGCTACCCATTTCGGCAAGCACACCATGGCTATCGCCGACGGCTATATCTATGTGGCAGGTGGTCAAGGCTCCAATCATGTAAATGGCTTGCGTGTATACGCTGCCAATACTCAGGATGAAACTCCGGTATGGCAGAACGGCACCAACACCACGGCAGTTTGTGTGGAAGGTGACTATGTATATGCCGCTACAGGCGCGGGCCTTCGTGTATATCAGAAATATGAGGCAGCTCCCGCAAGTGGTGACAACTTCAAGCTTTTCGCATACGAGGTTGAGGAATATGACGAGCAGACCGGCATGGCTATCGGGCATGCGGCAGGTACTTCCGGACATTCCGGCAACTTCGTGGCAGTTGATCCCACTTCAAAATTGATATTTGTGGCATACGGACAGAGCGGCGTCTACGTGTTCCGTCTCGACCCGACTGTGCCCGAGCAGCCCGAACTCGAACCTGTAACAGTTACTTGGACAGATGGTTATACAAATGGTTCAGTCCTTAAGTCTGAAGAAGTTGAGAAGGGCACAACTTTGAGTCAGGATCGTTATCCTGAGACTCCTACAAGACCCGGATATAAATTTGACGGTTGGACTGTCAATGGCAATCCTGTAGATTATAACTATGTGGCTACCGGTGATGTGGAAATCAAGGCAGCATGGAAATCAGTCATCACATTTGATAAAAATGGAGGTGAAGGCAATATCAATCCCGTGGATGTGAAGGAAGGTCAGAAAACAACACTTCCTGACGGCACCGGACTTACTGCTCCCGATGGAAAATATTTCGATGGCTGGAACACTAAGGATGACGGCAGCGGCACAACCTATCCCGGTGGCTCTGAGTATACTCCGGAAGGTTCCAAAACTCTCTACGCAGTCTGGACTGATTATAAGTACACTCTCAAATTTGATGGCAATACAGGTAGTATTACAGGTGCTCCGGATGCTACAGGGGTCCCCGCTACCATACACTCAAATGATAAAGATGTAACTGTTCCCAACGGCACCCCGGTATGTGGCAATTTGACTTTCTGTGGTTGGTCAACCAATAAGGACTTGAAAGTCACAACAGATGGTTGGCAGAATCAGGTATACCTCAATAAGGAAGGCTTCAATAATAAGTATACATTTGCATCAGAAGATGGAGAGGAAGTAACTCTATATGCAATTTGGGGAGCTCCTGCATTTGTAATTGTTCCGCCTAACACTAACGGTAAAGACGAATAACCTGTTATCAACAATCATTTCACAAGGTTTCCTTATAAGGGATTCCTTGTGAATGATTGTACATGAAAAATTGAATTATCTGATGTAGAAATTATAATTAAAGACTTTAATCTATGCTTATGAGATATATCAAGACATCAGTGGCTGTCTGCGTGGCTGCATTGAGTCTTTCTTCCTGTTCAAGCGATGAAATGGCTACTATAGAGGAGACCGGTCAGTCATATATGGCTCATGTTACTTTGACGGCAAGCAAAGTGACGTTTGGAAACACGCGCTCGTCGCTCAATGAAAACGACCCTAAAGACGGAGCCCTCCACTTTTCATGGGATTTGAATGATGTCATTTATGTGACTGACACCGAAAATGCATATAAAGGTCGTCTTGTCGTAAATAAATTAGATGATGCCGGAAATGCCACTTTTGATGGTATGATGGAGGCGGAAATCTTTAATGGAGAAAAAGATTATGTTTTTTATTTCTTGGGTAATAATACCAAGATAGATGAGAAAACTGGTCAGATCGATAGTAAGGAATATGACTTCAGCAGTCAGGATGGTATGTTGTCTTCTCTTGACGATGATGATCTTCTGATCAAGCAGGCTAAGATGAGTTTTAAAGATGGCGAAGGGTCTGTATCTGTTGTATTCGATCGTCAGTTCGCGTATGCTCACTTTAAGCTTGTGTATGATGACGAGACTCTTGACACTCATGGAGTTCCGGTAACCATATCAGCTTCAAATCTGTCTCCCAAAGCAAGTGTAGACTTCACAAATAAGACTATTATTCCCGAAGACGTTGTATCATTTACCGTTACTCCTTCGTCTAATCCTGTACCAGATGATGAGAATGGCTTCTATGTAGGACTTGTGCCGAACGATTCAGAGACTACACTTACATTTACCTGCACAGTTAATGGTGTAGATTTTACCGGAACACGCACTCTCAAAAAGTTGGAGAAGAACGATTTCTATCGATTGAATGAGACCAACGGCTATAAGGCAATTCCTATCGAGATGAATCCTGTTGTGACGAATACTTATCATGTCGTTTATCATCTAATGGATGCTATGGATAGCGGTGATAAAAAAGAAATCATATCGAAAACCTATGATATTACTGGAGCTGAAGCAACAAGTTATGTCGTTTTAGATTTCAATAATGTTGATTACAGCAGCAAGTCGTTTGCAAGAGGTAATGACGTAATTACGTATAGTTCTGAGACTGAGGGATTCAGCAATAAGGATATCGTTACTTTCCTTGGATGGGGCAAAAAGGTTAGTAGTGATGATAATAATTCTGCGCATGGTGGCAAAATAGATTATAGAGCGGGAGAAAAAATCAATCTTGATCAGATTTTAAATAAACAAGATGGGTCGACACTTCATCTTTATGCAAAAAGTGGAAAGATTGAATATAATCTCGCTTATGGATACAACAATAAGGATATTGAAAAAAATGGGAATCTTCTCAATGGGACAGTGACACTGAATAGAGTCTGGGGTTGGGTTGATGTCACAACAAACACAACATCTACCAATAGTGCCGGTAAGGCATATTATCCTGAAGAAGCATATACGAAAGTTGGGTATGAGATTATCGGATGGTCTCGTAAACCTGAGAGTACTCGTCAGGAAAGTGATGAGGTTATTCCGCTTAGGGGATATGTTCGTATCCATAAAGATGATGATGTTCGTGTAGAAAACGCTCAAGCTACAAATCCTGGAGATAAAGTCGCTACAGTTACTGTCACTATATATCCGGTATGGAAGAAGATTGAAAACGGCGATGTTAATCTTAATAAGTATAATTCGGGAACGTTGAAGTGACCGGAGGGAATTATTAGGATACGATTTTCCAAATCAGTTTAGCATAATATTCATCAGCATGTCAGGGTGGATATGTGTCATTATTGACGTTTGATAGAATGTGGGGACATAGCTTTGTGATGTTGCATTTGATAGTCAGCATCTTAATTCAACATGCCAAAGGCATGTCCCTACATAAATTCAATTACGACACAGCACCATCCCTCGGGCATTGCATACCATAATCTACAGAGATGAAACTGAAATCTATATACAGATTGGCATTCTTAGGGGGACTCGTGGCTTTTGCCGGATGCTCCGGCGATGAACTTGACGGGGCTTCTTCCGGTAATGTTCCCGAGAGCGTTGCCGTGACTCTGACTGTCTCACGACCCGGGGATGCCTCCACCCGTACTGTATTGTCTGAAGACAACGGAACCCTGACAAGCAAATGGACGACAGGCGACAAACTTCTTGTCGTCACATCCGATGGCATCAATGCAGGGGAGCTCACACTAAAAGAAGGTGACGGAACGGCGAAAGGAGTTTTCTCCGGTAATCTTACAATTGCCGACGGCACTGAAGCTACTTTGTGGTATCTCGGAGCTTCTAACGGCGATGCCGTTCCTTATACTTCCGCTACGGGTCAGAATCAGGTGACTTTGACCACTGATCTGAGTGGGAAAGAGAATGGCACGAAACTTGGTGCATCGTTTGATGACCTTAAGCGTGCGGAACTTCTCAAGAAAGAAGGTGTTGAGTTTACCGTGAAAAACGGTGTGGGATATGTCAAGACCGAGAGTGTCCTTCTTGACCAAATGATGGCGATGGCTCATTTCACCCTCACTTTCCCTGATGGATTTTCAGTTTCAGATGGAGCCACGCTTACGGTTAATTCCGAGAAAGGGGATCTCCCCAATGTGAAGACTTGGCTTCCCGCAAATGCCTCTGCTGAGGCTTCTTACGGCTACACCTTTACTATTGGTGACGGCAAGGATATACAGATCAGCAATAATACCGCTCAACTTTACATCCCCATCATCCCCGGTTCATATAAGCTCACATTCTCAGTAAACTCAGGAGGAAAGCAATACTCTTGCAGCCTGCAAGAAGAATCTACAATTTCCGCCGGTGTCTACTACACAGCAGGAGCACCGTCTTTTGCCGGTATTCTCATAGATTTCTCGAAACCTAATGAATATCCCGGCTATGAGAATGAGGATCCTCGTAATCCCCTTCACAAGTTCGCGAAAACCAACCTGACTCGTGTTAATGGACTTGAAAACGGCTTTGCAGAAGAGGGAGACAACGGTGCTCTCTACCAGTGGGGTCGTAACTACGGCTATGTAAAGAATATTGGTATATATTCCCAATCATGGCCTTTCTATACAGATCATACAATTGAAGTAGATTATAATTATAGTCATTTTGTGGATGCAATGGGTGGCTACGATCCGAAGGAAAAGGGTAGCTCCTATAATTTGGATTATTATATTCACAATCCATATCCAACCAAGTTCATTGCTGCTGGCACTTTGATGACTCCGAAATTAGAAGGAAATTTAATAACAGATGTCTACGAAACGCCTCATAATTATTCGACAAAAGAAGATATTCAAAGTCATCCTGACAAATACTTCATGAATGCGGATATTTCAGGAGGTACATGGTACACATTTGGTACTGGAGTATTTGGAGGAGAAACCAAAAATGCAAAGGCAGATTATTGGCTGACAACATTCGGTGATGGCGGATCAACATGGTATGATCGTGCGACTGTTTGTAACTATTCTCGAACAAATCCTTGTCCTGAAGGATGGCGAATCCCAACGCCAGAAGAATTTTCAGAAATATTGCCGGAGACTCAGCTGGTTGGGATAGATAACAGCCTTTCGCAGGGTTTAAGTTCATTGGCTCAGGTACGTCAATCAAAGGACGTCAGATATGCGATTCGTTGGATTTATTCACAAGATTACATTACGATTGAAGCGGTTGTTGTCGATAAAGATTTTACTGATTCAAATATTTCTTCTCTTTTCTGGGATGAGAGCAGAGACAATGGATTGCTTGTATCGCGTAAATTCCCTTTCACAGGAGCGATTGATCCTCTTGTAGTTCAGTTTGACGGATATTATATATACGATACTAACAATTATGAGGAAATATATGCAGCGCGTCCAAATCATCGTGGCATAACGCGGTTTGAGTGTATGGAGGGAGGAGTCCAATTGGAATATGGCATACTTTCTCGATATTGGGGTTTGATTTATCCGAATGATTACAACAATGGTAATGCTTCGTTTGGCGCATATTGGACAACTGAGAAAAAAGCTTTGAAATTTGAAGCAAAAGAGAAATCTAAAAATGTGCTTAAACCAAACAGACCGACATTCAAATACACTTCAACTTTCGCTGTAGAAGATGCAGATCCTGTTATGGGATATGCTATACGCCCTGTGATGGATAAATAATAATTAAATAAGGAAATGCTATGAAACTTAATAAATATATATATGTGCTGTCGATGGCGGGGATGTTGGGACTTTGGTCCTGCACGTCAGACGAGGCGATGCCGGATAGCAATGTTGCCTCCGGAGAAAGAGTTCCAATCACAATAGAGGTATCGCATGGTGGCGATGTCCAGACCCGTACCGACCTTTCGGAAGATCTTCAGGAAGGTGGACTCACCCACACCTGGGCCGCCGGCGATGAGGTTGTGTTCTACAACTCTAATGGTCAAGAGGCAGGTAAGTTGACTCTTCAGGAAGGAGAAGGAACATCCAAAGGAATCTTCACGGGAACCGTGACAGCAGAATCCGGCAAATACCATCTATGGTATTTTGGCAGACCGCAGGCTGCAGCCGACGCTTCATCGGCTGACAGATATCCTTATCTGGATTTCTCGGAAGCAGGGAAAGTAAAATTGAATTTTGCCAATCAGAACTTCAAATCAGTTGATGATTTGACGGCGGTAGACGTTTTGTCGACTGACGTGAATGTTATGGTTAGTGGTGATAAAGCATCCGTAACAAGATCTGTTGTGATGGAGCCTAAGGTTGCCATGGCTCGTTTTACTTTGTCGGGTCTTCCTAATAAAGATACCGGAACCGTTAAAATTTTCAATAAATCTGAGATAAATAATTCGAAGATTTATATAAAAAGTCAATTTAATTTGAATGACGGTGTTGGTTCAGGCAATAAAGAAGAAGCTTCATGTTTTACATTTGATAATGTAAAATATGTTGATAATTCTGAAAATACAGAAAATGCTAAGCATAATAATGATTTATTTGTAGCATTTATACCAGGAGATGATTATGTCCTGCATTTTGAATTTAAGTCTAATGAGGGACCAAGATATGTTCATACATTTGGATCGAATGATATACATGCAGGTGTATATTACCAGACTTTTAATAAAGTAGAAGATTCAGAAAATGGCAAAGCGGAAGGAATAGATGTTCCATTTGATACTGATGCATACGACACAGGAAGTTGGGGATCTGCAGATAATGATATAGATCCTGTAGCGATAAGAGAAGATATGGTATGGCAATCTGATTATGATGGCTGGACTACAAATACAGCATCTTTAAGATCATATGGAGGATTTGCGACATTTATAAAGTATGAGCATAATGGAATGATAGATGGTCATTTGACCTCACAGGGTGAGACTTCATTATGGTATCAATGGGGTAGATGGTTAGGTCTCCCCTTGGAATGTGCATATTTAGCTATAGGTACTTATGGTAGTTATAGTGGAGATTTAAATTATTGGAGCCAGGTTCCACTTGGAATACAGTATGTCAATGATATAAATATAGGATATTCTTTTGCTAACCACCTATCCGCTGGTCATGGTCAGGTATATATGGGAGCAAATAATACTTGGACAGCAGAAAGGGCATTGAGGTGTTCTATAATGTTTGGTAGAATTAACACCACATTTTCTAATACTCACCATGATTATGTATATAAGAATGAGGATAATACTTGGATTGGGAGGTGTGGTAGTAGTCCTGCTCCCGATAATTATAGAATACCTACAGCTCGTGAATTATATGCTCTTTTCCCAGAAAATGGCAATAAAGCCGATGGTACTCAAATCCGAATAGATGGGAACAAGGTTGAATATAAAGGAGATGGAGCGAATCGATATGCAATAAGATGGAAGGTTATAGCAGCTACAAGTGATAATTCTCCTATGTTGGAGGTTAATTCATTTAAGACTACTGATAATAATGTAAGTGCAGATGATAGCAGGTTTGACCAAGCAAATACTGTGAGGTTTTATGGTTTAGGACTGCTTAAACCTGAAGGAAACATCTTGGGCACAGGACCAAATAAGGGCGGTTATACTTCAATATATTGGTCGAGTGAAACTGGTATTAGAGATAGTGAGAATGCAGGCAAAGGGATTCAAATTATTTGGGATGGTTCAAGTGTGATCATTCATTACAATTCATTCTATAGGGGTTATGGCGCTATGGTGCAGCTGATAAAAGATGAAAATATGAGGACACAACCATTAAAACCATGGTTCCCGATTTGCGGAGATTTTAATGGTAGCATAAAGAACTATCCGCATTCTGTTTAATGAATATTTATGAAAGCTGAAATAGAGGGGGAGGGGTGTGCCCTTCCCCTCCTTTTGAGAGGAGATTATAACTGTTAGCTCATGATAATGCAAAAGATAGCTGTTTTTGGTGGCGTGTTGATGCTTGCTGTGGTGACAATGTCTACACCACGGGCTTTTGCCATATCCGGCGGCAATCCTTTTGCTGGTGATGACACCAATATCGCAACCACATCGGATGGAAAGGGTAATATCGGTAAAGGTGCGGATATAATCACGAGGTTTGACCGGGCTTTCTCCGTGGTTGACAGCCTGATTTTCGGGGAGCAGCCACGCTTAAAACTCGAGACCGACGGATTGATGGAGGGTTTCGCTTCAGGCGACTCAACCACCATTTCCCCTCAACTCGACAATGCCTTGATACGCAACACCGAGGCGAAACTGAGGGAAGGGGACGCAAAGACGGGTCTACAGCTCACCGGTCAGACTTATTACCGCCTCTCCGACAACGGCGGCTATGAAGACGAGACAGGCGAAGGTCATTACCGCGCCAAGTTTCAGGCTGAACTCCGCTGGTATCTTCTCCAAAGTTCCCTCTTCGGGAAAGACGGAAGACGGCAGGTGGCTTATCTCGAAGAGAAAATAGCGCGTGCCGGATATGAGAAGGAGAGGATAGACATCAACGATTTTCTCCTGAAAAGCTATATCACCCAGCACTACGACAGTCTTATGGCGGGGGTGCTTGCCTACAGGGTGAACATGCTCAGACTGATAGGCGACGCCCAAAGTTACCTGCTCGGCAACGAGAATATCAGCAGCGACCGCAGGGTGAAAAATCTCAACGAAAGGATGGAGGCGGAGAGGAAACTCTCCGAAATAGAGGGTACGTATCCCATGGCGTCGACCCTCGCCGGCATAGACGTCACCACCGTAAGGATCGACTCGGCGGCTTTGGTGAGCCATGTGGCGTCGGCTCAGGGAGACATGAAGATACTCGAGCTACGCATGCAGCTGCTCGAACAGAGGGAGCGCAACGAGAAATGGTGGGCTGACCTCAATGTGGCGCCGTTCATACGCTACGCATATTATTTCCGTAGCGGACTTCCCGACTCCTATAACCTCGACGCGGGGGTCACGTTCACCATCCCGATCAACGAACTTTCCGGCCACAGGAAAAGAACCCTCCGCACCGAACGCGGGGTGGTGGAGGCTGAAATGGAGCGTCTCTCCCACCGAATAGCCGACAAGACAGCCTTGGTGGTCGCCGAGACCTCGCGTCTCGACCGCGCCACAAGGAGTGAGCTCCGGAGGCTTGGGGAACTGAAGGGGTATCTTGCCGACCGTACCGCGGCATACAGGAATGTAAAAGGGGAATACAACCGGCTTGCAAGGGCGGAGGAATACACGATGTATATATCATGTCTCGAGCAGCTGATAGACTACCAGCGGCGCCGCGACTCCCTCGTGGCAGACCTCCAGGCGCTCCTCCCCGACGAGAGCATAATGCGTTTCTGCACCTTCTCCCGGATAAAGGGGGGAGATGACTACCAACATCACGACAACACACTTCCAAGCAAATGAAGAATTTCACATATCGCTCGTTTGAAGAGAAGGAAAATATAGAAGAGATCCTCAAACGCCGCAAGCGTAAGATCAACAGGCAACAGATCATTTCTATTGTCATACTCGTGTTCATACTCGGTTCGATCGCCCTCTACGTGGGGCGCCACATCTACTACACCGAGCTTGACGGGTATGTGCATGTCGACACCAACAAGGTGCGAACGCCGTTCGACATCTATCTCGACAGCGTCTACGTTCACACGGGAGACCTTGTCACTCCCGGCGACACCCTCTATTCCTACTATATGCTCGATCTCCTTGTAGACAACGCCAACCCCGACGACGAGCCCCCGATGGTGGCTGTCAGCCGCAACTATAAGCTGCAATACGAGACGGCGCGTCAGGAGATCGAGGTGATGAAGGTGCGTATCAAGGAACTGCGCAACCAGATAGCCGCCGAAGACCATGACATAGCCCTCGGGCTGAGCAGCAACTCCCACAAGCTCGACCTTCAGCGACAGCTCAGCGAGGCGATCGCGCGCCTGAAGGCGCTTCAGGGTGAACTCGGGGCGCTCCGGCGCTCAAGAGACGAAACCAAGGTTGTGTTCGCACGCCGCAACGTCGGGAACGACAGCACGCTTGTGCCGCAGATCTATGACGACGCACGCTCCGCGCAGATGCGCCGTGCCGTCTCCTACCGTCTTGCCAGCGACTCCTCGATCATCACCGACGTGAAAGCGCCGATCCACATGATATTCTTCAAGCAGGAGGAGATACTCACCAAGCAGCATCTCAACCTGGAGGCTAACAACCTCAAGGTGGTGGCATACGTGCCGGTAGACAAGATGGACAAGGTGACAAACAATTCCCGGGCGGAAGTGGTGGTAAACGGGGATGTCAGCTTCAAGGCTTCGGTCAGCGTGCTCGGCACGCGCACGGAGATGATTCCGGAAAACCTCAGAAGCTATTTCTCGAAAAAGAACACGGCGGTGATCGCCATCTTCAATCTCCACGAAGGACAGAACGTGCCTCTGTGGGCGCTTGCCTCCGGGATGCCGGTGACAGTCAGGATCAAAAACTATTCGATCTTCGGCGCCAATGAAGAGGAGCCGCACGCCGGTTCGCCAGACTATCTATGGTTCACCACCGGGAAAGGGGTGATGGTGGAGGAGAAAGACGGACACCTTGTCCCGATGAGCGACACCCTGAGGATCAGTAACGACAAAACCGACAGACGATGAACAATCTTAGCGAAGCACCATATCATATAGTCACCAACCGCAACCGTCACCGCATACTTGTGGTGAACGAGCCGGTGAATGTAGACGACACTCCCGAACTTCAGTTCGAGGATTTCGACGCAATCTTTATCAACGTGATAGACAATGTGATGGACCGCAACATGCTTGCCATACGTCTCGCGTCGCCGCTTCTCTCGGAGAAGTGCCGGTTCAAGCCCTGTTTCGTGACGCGCCGCCTTATGGGATGGCTGGGGAAAGCGGAGGTGATTGTCGACGGATATGCCACATCCCCATCCGACAATTCCATGGCACGCACGATAGAGGATATCTACGCGAACATGAGGCGTCAGAACTTCCTGCTCGGCACCCCTCCCGTGGTGACTCATGCAGAAGAGGTGGTGCGACTTTGCCGCTATGCGATCTCGCGCGGCAGATACACCTTCTCCTCGCAGCCCACTCCCGGACTCAGCGAGGGATATATGTCGCTCTATTACTATACCCTCTGGTTTGCGGGTCAGCAGACCATCCAGGCTGAGGAGCGGGAGTTTTTCCACAATCAGCTCCTGCGATTAGGCTATATCAGGCGCACGCGGTTTATCGACCGCATCCACGTCTGCCCGATATGCAACAGCAGCCATATCCTTTTCTTCGAGACCTGCCCGAAATGCGGGAGCTCGGATGTGGTAGAGGAGCCTGTGCTCCACCATTTCAGGTGTGCCAACGTGTCGCCGGAACATACATATCAGAGCGACGGCGACCTGATCTGCCCCAAGTGTAAGCGGCAGCTCAGGCATATCGGCGTGGACTACGACCGTCCGTCGTCGATCTATACATGCCGGCAGTGTGACAACACGTTCATGTATCCCGAAATGAGGGCGCTCTGCACCAACAACCGCCGTTCGTGGCGTCCCGACGAGCTTCGCCCGGTGGATGTGGAGGAATTTGAATTCACCCCGGAGGGGATAAAGGCGTTCGCCAGCAACGAGGTGGAGCGCACGCTCAACCACACCGGTTTCTACGGATATTCCTCGATGACAGATTTTATCGAATATCTGCGGAGGTTCACGACTCCCGAAATTCTCGGCGAGGCGATGGTGATCGTGGGAAGGTTTTATATTTTCGACCCTGCGGGCGACGACCTCATGTCGCAGGATGTGACGCCACCGGTGGTGCAGACCTTGCAACGCTTCTTCAACTATAAGCAGGCGATGTGGGGCAACAACTATTACTTCCTTTGCCGGGTGCCCGACGGGGAAGTGGCGAAGGCGCTTTCCGACATGGAATTCGAGATTACCGAGCAGCTGCGCGACTATCAGGAGATGCACGCGGGATTTCAGTTCGAGCTTGTGGGCACCTTCACCTATCATCCGGGCGACGACGTGGAGCAATTTATAAAACGCATAGAAGAGGAAAGAGACTGATGGACTACGTATTCGGGATAATAGAGGGAATAGTGGCGTGTTTCACGGCAAACCTGTCGTGGGACTATCTCATCACGACCTATTGGTTTCTGCTTTTTGTGGAATTCCCGCGCTATTATCTCACCGACATGATAGCCGTGGCGCGCTACGGCGCGACATGGAAAAGCCGCACGCGCCGTGAAGCCGAGGCGCGCCGCGCCCTTTTCGTGGAACGTCCGCTCGTCACCATCATGGCTCCCGGCAAGAACGAGGGGAAGAACCTCTACCATCTCCTGGAGTCGCTCAGGGAACAGACCTACGACAATTTCGAGGTGATAGTGGTTGACGACGGCTCTGACGACGCGACCCCTTTCATCTGTGCCGACCTGCAGAAGGCGGGGCTGATAAAACATTTTTTCAGGATGAACGACAGGGGAGGGAAGGCATCGGCAGCCAACTGCGGACTCGAGCATGCAGCAGGGAAATATCTCGTGCATATCGACGCCGACAGCTCTCTCGACCGCGACGCTATCGAGCAGATACTGATCCCCTTCTATATGGACCGCGACGTCAGGGGCGTGGGGGGATGCATAAAAGTGCGCAACATCGACGATTCCATGTGCTCCTCGATGCAGGCTCTCGAATATCTGAGAACGATTCAGGTGGGGCGTATGGCAACCGACATGCTCGGAATCTTCCATATCATTTCGGGTGCGTTCGGCGCGTTTGAGACCGAGACTATCCGTCAGCTCGGGGGTTGGGATATCGGTCCGGGGCTCGACGGCGACCTGACGCAGAAGATCAGGAAGGCGGGCTACAAGGTGAGGTTCGCCAACAAGGCTGTCTGCCTCACGAGCGTGCCCGTGAAATGGAGCAAGCTCTTCATGCAGAGGCTCAGATGGTCGAAATCGCTGATACGTTTCCGCGTGCGCAAGCACCGCGACATCCTCTGGAGCAACAAGAATTTCTCTTTCTCCAACATGATCTCCAATCTTGACTGCATAGTCTTCGACTGTATTTTCAACTACATCTGGCTTTTCTATATAATCACCCTGTTCCTGAGCAACGCCGACCGGATCGCCGATGTGATCCTTGTGGGGTGGCTGATCCGTCTGTCGTTTTCCATCATGGCTTTCTTTGTGATGCAGATGGTGTCGGAAAGGTCGGGACAGGAGAGGCGTCTCGGGGCTTTGCTGATTTTCCACACCCTTTATATGGGATATTTCCTGAGGCTTGCGCGCCTGGTGGGCCACACTGTGGAAATATTCTTCTATTCGTCGTATAAAGACAAGTGGAATCCGGTGAAAACCTCGGAGGTGGCGTTTGAGGAAGGTCTTTAGGAGTGGGTATCCAAAATTTATAAATCTCAAGACAGACAGAATAAATGGACTGCAATATCCCGAATGAAAGAATAGGGGTGATAGGACTCGGATATGTGGGGCTGCCGCTCGCAGCGCTTTTTGCGTCGCGCTACAAGGTGACGGGCTACGACATCTCCACCCGGAGAGTAGAGGAGATCAACGATCTTCAAGATTCGACAAGGGAGGTAAGTCCGGAGGCTCTCGAGGCGGCTTTCAATAACGGCATGACATGCACCGCATTGAAAAGATATCTGAGAGAGTGCACGTTCTATATCGTTGCCGTGCCCACACCGGTCAATTCGAACCATGAGCCGGATCTGCGCCATCTGGCGTCGGCATCGCGTATGCTCGGGGAGATTATCTCCAGGGGGGATGTGGTGGTGTTTGAAAGCACGGTCTATCCCGGCACCACGGAGGAATATTGCATACCGATCATCGAAAAAGTTTCGGGTCTGAAATGCGACAGAGATTTTATGGCGGGATATTCTCCCGAGAGAGTGAACCCGGGCGACAAGGTTCATACCGTAGAAAATATATGCAAGATAGTGTCGGGGTCGTCTCCGGAAGCTGTGGAGAGGATCGGGAGGGTCTATTCGTCGGTGATAACGGGAGGGATCTACAAGGCTCCGTCGATAAAGGTGGCGGAGGCGGCGAAGATTATAGAAAACACGCAGCGCGATGTAAACATCGCCTTTATCAACGAGGTGGCGAAAGTGTTTAACGCGCTGGAAATCGACACGAAGGAGGTGATAGAGGCGGCTGCGACGAAATGGAATTTCATACGGTTTGAGCCGGGATTGGTGGGAGGACACTGCATAAGTGTCGATCCGTATTATCTGATAAAAAAAGCGGAACTGCACGGACTGCATCCGCGCCTTATGACAGAGGCGAGGAATGTCAACGAGTCTATGGGTTATTATCTTGCAGACAGTGTCGTGGAGGCGCTCAACAAGAGAGGGAAGAGGGTGAGCGAGGCGAAAATCCTGATTCTGGGATTTTCTTTCAAGAAAGATTGCCCCGACATAAGGAATACAAAGACCTATGACACGTTGACACGTCTGCTCGGCTACGGTTCGCACGTGGTGGTGTATGACCCTGTGGTGGACCCGGCTGCGGTGGCTCGTGAATATGCCGACATACCGTTTACGGGAGACTTTGAATCGGTGAAGGGTTCGGGACCGTATGATGTCGTTGTGCATTGTGTGGCACATAAGTGTTTCAACGGATTGGACATAGGGAGTGTGAGAGCCCCGGGGTGTGTGGATTGCGGAATTGTTAGCCCGGGTGTGAATGTTTAGGGTTTAGGGTTTATAGTTTAGGGTTTATAGTTTAAGAGTCATGTGTGGCTTCAAATTATTCTTAAACCATAAACCGTAAGCTCACAACTAAATTACAAAAAGACTGAATGAAAACAAAAAATATACTTAAGCTGTTGTTTATCCTCGCATGCTTCGCGCTGCATCCTCCTCATGCGGAATGCGCGGAGGGTAAACGTGTGTTGATTATCAATTCGTATAACGACGGTGCCCCATGGGCGCAGGAGATCGTTACCCCTGTTATGGCTGATGTCTCCACCCGCGACGGTTTCCGTGCGCCGGAAGTGGTCTATCTCAACAGTACGCTTATACATAATGAGAAGGATTATGACAATATGGCAAACGGTCTGTTTTCCCGCTTCTCTGAGAGACATCCGGATTATGTTGTGCTTGTGGGTAATTTCTCGTTCACTCTTCGCGACAGGATAAAAGAGGCGTGGGGCGACGTGCCTATGCTGCTTGTGGCACAGTCGGACCAATATTGTATGCAGGATTTTTATTACACCCGCACGGGGGACGACAACTCTGAACTCTGCGGAGGTATGAAACCTCTTGAAGAATTGCGCGGGAAGTATAACTTCTCTCTTGTGCAGGCGCCTAACCTGTATAAGGAGACCATCGACATGATGAAGTATATGTTTCCGGGAATGTCGAAACTGATATTTATAGCGGATGCTCTTTATCTCAACAGGCATCTGAGCCACAGTATTCATGACTATATAGTTTCGCGCTATCCCGACATGGAATATGAATGGCTGGTGGCGAGCGACGACAACGGAAAACTGCTTCAACAATATCTCAACAGCACAGACTATGACACGGGACTTTTGCTGTCGACGTGGTTTTTCGAGCGAATGACCATTCACGGCTATCCGCAGCTCATAGCCGGGGAGGCGAGGATGATAGCGGGATCGAAGCGGCCTGTGTTCGGACTTCGCTATGCCTATTTCAACAGCGGTATAACGGGAGGGTATTTCTGCTCGCCCGAGGAGTTTTATTCTGATATCAAGGCAGGGCTTAATGACCTTTTGGTGGGGAAGAAGATGAGTGATGTGCCGTTCAGGCGGGTGCATAAGTCTTGTCCGATAGTCAACTACGAAAAATTGATACGGGACGATATCCCGGAAGATAGTTGCCCTCCGGGGACGGTGTTCCTCAATAAACCTGAAACGATATGGGAGAAATATCATGCCTATATCATATCGGGAGCGATAGTGTTTCTTGCCATAGTGGGGACGGCAATAGGACTCTATATATTCCAAAGACGAAGGATCGCGCTTTTGAGCGACAGGGACCGCCTTGTCGGGAACATGCCGATAGGATATTCACGTGCCACAATAAAATGCGACTCCGACGGGAAGCTTGCCGGATTGGACTACGAGGGGTGGAACGAGATGTTTGCCTCGATTATGGAGAACAATAAGGAGTCTGCCAATCCATCGGAACTGCTTAGAGGGGAATATATATCAAGGTTGACGGATATTGTCAGACAACGCGGGGGAGTGGTCAGGTTCTCAAAACATTTCGATTGCACCGATTCCGACTATGAGTTTATAGTGTGTGTGGGCGACAATGCGGGTGGTCAACCGCAGAATCTTGACATCTTTGCAGTGGATATCACCGACCAGAAAAAGAAAGAGGCTATGCTGATCGAGGCGAGGGAGAAAGCGAGGGAATCAGACCGGCTGAAAATGGCGTTTCTTGCCAATATGAGTCATGAGATCAGGACTCCGCTCAATGCTATTGTCGGATTCTCGTCGATGCTTGCCAAAAATCCCGACACTGATAAAAAAGAGAAATTCGCAGGGATAATAGAGCATAACAATGAACTGCTTCTGAAACTTATAGGGGATGTGCTCGACATGGCTAAGGTGGAGTCGAACACCCTCGATGTGCATACGGTGCCGACCGACATCAATGAGCTGCTGACTTCTGTAGACAGTACCGTGAGGTTGAATCTTCCTCCACGTGTGGCTCTCAATCTTGTGCTGGGGGCAAAGAAATGCGAGATAGTGACGGATCCGGACAGAGTGAGACAGGTGTTTGTGAATTTCCTGACAAATGCCATGAAATTCACCAGGAAGGGGAGTATCACATTTGGCTATGAGGTTCGCGAAGGGGAGGTCTATTTCTTTGTGCGCGACACGGGTGAGGGTATTTCACCGGAGAATATCGGGAAAGTTTTTTCACGCTTCACGAAACTCAATGATTTCGTGCAGGGAACGGGTCTGGGTCTCTCCATAAGCAAAAGCATAGTGGAGCGTCTTGGAGGAAAAATAGGTGTGGTCTCTAATGGCGTCGGGTGCGGGTCGCTGTTTTGGTTCACGCTTCCGAGGTAGGGTTTAGAGTTTAGGGTTTAGAGTTTAGGGTTTAGAGTCATTAGTGAATTAGTCATTAGTCATTAGTTATGAATAGTAAGTTTCAAATAATTCTTAAACTATAAACCATATACTATAAACCAACGACCAAAGACTAACGACCAACGACCAACGACCAAAGACCAACGACCAACTGGCCAACGACCAACTGGCCAACGACCAAAGACTAACGACCAACAACCAACGACCAAAGACCAAAGACCAACGACCAACTGGCCAAAGACCAAAGACCAACGACCAACTGGCCAACGACCAACGACCAACAACCAACTGAATAAAAAAACATTAAAAAATAATATAATATGGCATTGGAACTTGATATTATTCTGTCGCATATTGAAGCCTTTGTGGCTGTCGTAGACAGGAATCATGAAATTGTCTATCGCAACCGGTCCTGTAAAGAGGAGGGATTGCTTCAGACGCCGGATGTGGTCCACGCCATTGACGAGTGCCTGACCTTGAGGCGCGGATTTAAGACTGTTGTCGCAGATGCTGAAGCGGCAGGGAGCGGAAACAGCGACAATTCTGAAGTCGCCGTGATTTCAGGACAGTATGCCGATGGCGGATTTGTAGTCGTGAGCGTTACAAAAAGCGCTCCGGCAGCCGACGGTGCCGATAAACTGTCGATGATTGCCAATATGAGTCATGAGATAAGGACTCCGGTGAATGCCATCACAGGGTTCTCGCGTTTGCTTGCCGAATCAGACGACCCGGTGAAGAAAAAGAGGTATGTGGAACAGATAGAGAACAATAACCGCCTTCTCCTCAATTTGGTAGACGATGTGCTTGACGCAGCCAAGATGAATGAAGGGGAATTGAAAATCAGCGAAAGGGAGATAGAGCTAAATGAATTGATACGTTCTGTCGACGCCTCTATCCGTTTCAGGGTAAATCCAGAAACGATGCTCAATTATGTGCTGGGAGCCCCGGAATGCCGGATAAATACAGATCCGGAACGCCTGTCGCAGATTTTGTTCAATCTCCTGACCAACGCCTGTAAGTTCACCCCTCGCGGAAATATCACCTTCGGATATGAGGTGAAAGAAAATGAGATATATTTCTTTGTGAAGGATACGGGAGTGGGAATCTCTCCGGAAAAGCAGCCTCTTTTGTTCAAACGATTCTCCAAACAGAATGATGAGATACCGGGAACCGGGCTTGGGCTGTCGATATGCAAGGAAATTATCGGACGGCTGGGGGGCGAAATAGGTGTCGAATCAGCCGGTGTCGGTAAAGGTTCGCTATTCTGGTTCACATTGCCTGTGAAGCCGGAGGAGGTTATCGATGATGAGATTGCTGAAGTGACGGAAGAGCCCGTAAAGCCGTCGGTAAGGCATCATCGGCATACACTTCTCGTGGCGGAAGACAACGAGAGCAACTATTTGCTGATATCGTCAATGCTTGAAGACAGCTATGACCTGATTCATGCATGGAACGGACGGGAAGCAGTGGAAATGTATCAGGAGCATAAGCCCGACCTTATACTCATGGACATCAACATGCCATATATGGATGGATATGAGGCTACAAGAAGGATAAGGCAGATATCGGATTCCGTGCCTGTGATCGCTGTGACGGCGTATGCTTTTTCGTCAGACAGGGCAAGGATTATGGAGAACGGGTTTAACAGCTACGTCTCAAAACCTGTGAACATGGAAAGACTGACAGGAGAGATAAACAGGCTTCTTGGATGAAATCCTAAATTTCAATGATTCAACTTTCGCAGGCAAAAGTTGAGGGTTATGAGGTTAAGTGAGCTTGCGAAACTTAAATCAAGAAAATATTAAGTATAAGTATTATCATTTAACGATTAATCTGGATGTGCACCGGGATTCTTACGTTGAGAAACGCATGAGTCTCAATGGAAGTGCACATCATGCGGGCATCTTTTGTTGTGAAACAAGGGTGCAGGCAGTAAATTTATGTAGTAGTATAAGTAATATAAGTAGTAAGTAGGAGCATTAAACTATAAAATCCCATAAATCGACGTAATATCTAAGCACCGAGGCGATTT